>NZ_JBEOPL010000026.1:0-68273 GCF_040310065.1 Shewanella sp. TB7-MNA-CIBAN-0143 | reverse complement strand
TGTCCCACCAAAGCAAAAACTGGCACTAGTGGCCTAAGTCTCTACTTTTGACCTCAGCTAAAAATGGGGAGATTACCTCTCTTTGAAGTGGTCAATATGCATGGTGAGCTCCCGAAAAAGGGAGTATAAGATCATAGCTAAATGTTAACGTTAAATAGTGTATTTAATTGACTAAAAAACGTTCACGATCTCGCCCTGGTAGCTCAGCAAGATATTTTATGATGAAACAGTATTTACGATAAGACATTATTATTCCACATATGTTCAGGAGTAAAGTTAGTTAATGGTATAACAATTTCAAACGATGTATACTCACCATTGACATGAACAATAAACAAATTTTCGATACTTTGTGATTTTTCTACTTATGTTTATAGTTAAGAGAATAATTTTAAAAGGCGATTTTTACAGACTCGTGAATATAAAGAGAAATATATTATGAATCGTATTGTCGGGTTAGATCTCGCTAGAGGTATTGCGATTTTTTTTGCGATGACATCACATACATTTTCAGCATTAAATTATAATGCAGGATTGTCTATGAATCTTGTATTCAGAACTTCTACACCACTATTTATTGTTGTTTTTGGATTTTTTTTGCATAGAATATATTTACGAAAAATGAATGAATCTGGATTTGAAAATATTAAAATAAAACTTTGGACAAGGGCTGTTCAATGTTATGTTTTGTATGCGTTAACTTGTGTTTTATTGGGTCTTTCTATGCAATATAGCATTGCTTATACACTAAGAATGATAATTTTTTTAGGTGGTACACCTTTTACTGATATTTTAAAGTATTACACTTTGATTTTAATTTCTGCACCTTATCTATTACTGTTTATTTCTCGATATGGTTTAAAGTACGCGATTGGTTTAAGTTTTATTCCTCATGTACTCAGCTTTTTTTCACTATTAAAACCAATTACATTTATACCTTTTGGTCACTACTTATCTGCTATGACTTATGGTGGAGGTGAAATCGTTGCCGGCCCCTCAATTTTACACTCTTTTATTTTTATTTTATTAGGATTTTATCTTTCAGTTATATTGCAAAATGAAGGTTCACGTTCAAGTATTTTTAAAAATGATAAAAATCGTTATATTTTAATGGTTAGCATTGTATTGTTATCGTCTTTGTTTGCACTTTATGCAACTGGTAATATGACTATTGATGATTTGTCGGGGATGTCATTACGTAATAGCAATGCCTACCCATATTTTTTATTTGGTTGTTTATCTTCTATTTTATTTATTGAACTTTCTCTGTTAACTGCTCACTATGTGAAGCAAATTTATTTAAGTCCATTAATTTTGTTTGGTTCGTCATCGTTAATACTCTTTAGCTTTGGGAATTGTATATTATACTCGATTTATGATGAGTATCAGTTTTCGTTTTTGTTATATTTATTGATTTTATTGTGCTTTTATTTTATTTGTCATATTAATTTTTCACTAAAAAAAGTACCATCAAAACGTTTTCAATTTATCCTAGAGTATATAAGTGTTGGGTATGTTAAATTATTAATTAAGTGATATTGCATCTTGAAATAATGTTGTCACTAAAAATATAATGCATGTGCATAAATTAATGTATATGGCTCAATTATATGGATATCTATTTTTATTGGCTAAACATTAACTGCTAAACTACGATTTATTTGCCCTTTGAAAATGATACTTGAAGATGGTGATGCCTAGACAAACTATTGTTCGTTTAGAGGACACAGCTTATTATCATTAAGTTTGCTGGTAGTTCAACAAGATATTTTATGATCAAAAATTTTGATCTGATACAAGAGGATTATAAGAATCTCAATCAAGTGGCATTACCTGTGTCGAATATGAATAAGGTAGTTAGATTTTATCAACTTTTAGGCTTTATCTTAATAGTGGATACGTCGCACTACGCTCGTTTCGAATGCCCAATGGGTAAGAGCTCTTTTTCACTGTCTTTAGTGTCTGAGCCTATGACTTATGGTGCGTTGATTTACTTTGAGCACCCAGAGTTAGATAACTGGGTGAATGCTCTAATAGCCAAAGGCGTTGAGTTTAGCCAAATGCCGACAGATGAAACTTATTTTTGGCGTGAAGCGGTGTTATTCGATCCCAGCAGCAATAAGTTCAAACTTTATGGGGCGGGTGATAACCGTTTAAATCCACCTTGGCGGGTTTAAACTGATCGATTACTTCGCGTAGGGCGATTGTCCGACTTCTTCAGCTACTAACCATACTCGCATATCAAATTCTAATTGGTGGTAATCCGCTAACATAAAGCTGCATAGTTGATAAAAAGCTTTGTTGTGTTCCTTTTCCCGCAGATGGGCCAATTCGTGCACCACTACCATTTGTAATAGCTCAAACGGAACGTGTTTTAAGTGTGCTGCAATTCTAATTTCATTTTTGGCTTTCACTTTATTACCTTGGCGGCGATTAACATAAGAATGCAAACCTAGGGCATGGTGGCTTAAGCTGATTTTTTCGTCAAAAATGACTTTGGCTAATGGATCTGACTGACGCATATAGATATTTTTTAATGTCAGCGCCATATCGTATAAGGCTTTGTCTGTGCGAACGTCGTGTATTTTGGGGTAGCGTGTTAAAAAGTGGGCAGCTAAGGCGTTAGCGTCAACGAGTTGGCGAATTTTCTCGACCACGTCAGGACGATAACCATTCAAATAACGCAATGCACTTTGTTCACTTTGCTGCTTTTTAATGTCGGCACTGGTGACTAACAGGCTGAGATCTGTTTTTGGCTTTAATGATTGGCTTGCCGACTTGACTGGCATTTTAGGTGGGGCTTTAGGTTTTTTAGTTTTAGTATCTGACATGGTTGTAGTTCAACTGATTTTTTGGCGTTACCGTTATCTGAGTCGGTATCGATAACGCCAATATAGAACGGTGAAAGCGGTGGGTTACACTTTACCGAAGATGAGTCGGTTATGCTGAACATAAGCAACATCAAATGCATTAAGCTGCACGCGTTTTAGATCCAATGATTCAAAGTCAACTTGTGGCGGGTTACGCTTTAATTGCTCTTTAATAATCAATGGAGAAATAAGCGAAACTGGAAGGTCCATTAATTGAAGTACCGCTTCAAGTTTGAAGCTGGTGGCACTGCCGGCAAACTTGCCTTTTTGTTCACGTTCAATAATAGCTATTTCATCGACTTTGTAGTCGCTCATTAGTTTTTTAAACGCAAAATCAAACTCACGAATTGAGTCCGTGCTAGCTGATTGTGAAATACTGAATGAAACTTTACGACATGCTGGCACGTTATAGGTTTCGCCTTCATAGGTCAGTAAACAGATAATGGCTTCGCCGCCTTTTAATTCCACACCACAAATTTTCATGTTAATCCTTACTGGTTTATTCATACGAGTGTGCCGTTGGCATGCTCGTTATCGTTCATTTGTTGCAGGGCAGTGTACTGCCCTACATTCATTATTCTTTCATCGCAGTTTGTTGGTCATCTACTTGCAGATTACCTGCGATTTATGGGCTATTTAGTCTTCTGCTGTGCCGTCGTCTTCGATAATGACAATAGGCTTAACTTTACGGCGAACTGGCGCATCACCGACATCGACGCCAGTGATAAAGCGTTTATCACTCTTTGGTGCCGCTTTAGGTTTTTTAGGTGCGCTAACTCTATTGCTGATCACCGCTGCTTTTGCACTGGTACCGACTTTGCCTGACTGAGGCTTATCTTTTAGACCGCTAAATTTGGCCTTTAAGCCTTCAATCACCGTGAGGTCGAAGTTTTTACGTAAAAACAATTGTACTTTTTTAAAGCTGTCCCAATCTTTAGGACCTACAAATGAAACCGCATCACCTTTAGCGCCTGCACGGCCAGTACGACCAATACGGTGGACGTACTCTTCTGCAAACTTTGGCATATCAAAGTTAATCACTAATGATACGTTGATTAAATCAAGGCCGCGTGATGCCACATCGGTTGTCACTAATATTTTTGATTGGCCACGAGCAAATTGATCCATAATTTGGTTACGAGCCGATTGCTTTAAATCACCACTGAGTGCTGAGGTGGCAAAACCTTGCGCAGCCAATAGCGTGGCTAAACGGTCGGTATCTGAACGCGTAGCGGTGAATACAATCACTTGCTTGTGTTGCTCTTGGCTTAAGATGTGCTGTAGCAAGGCTTGTTTATGGTCTAAATGGTCAACCAAAATAATTCGTTGCTCAATATCTTTATGTTCAGTGTAAGACTCACCGATAGAGACATGGCTTGGTGTTTTGAGCAATGTTGTTGCAATGTCACCGATGCTTTCATGATCTAACGTAGCTGAAAACATTAACGTTTGGCGACGCTTATGATCAGCGGCATCATTAATGGCTTTTAGCTGTGGCGCAAAACCTAAATCGAGCATACGGTCAGCTTCGTCAAGAACCAGTAATTCTAAGCCATTTAAATATAAGTGGCGCTGTTGTAAGTGATCCGCAATACGTCCAGGTGTGGCAACAATGAAATGTGGATCTCTGGCCAATGCTTTGGCTTGGTCGTTAAAGTTCTCACCGCCGAGTACGCTAATGGCTTTATATTGGGTATTGGCGACTAATAAACGTAATTGGCCATAAACTTGCTGGGCTAATTCACGAGTCGGTAACAAGATAAGTACCCGAGGATCTTTTTTCGACAATGCTCTAGTGGATATCACGCGTTGCATTGCGGGCAATAAAAACGCTAAGGTTTTACCTGAGCCGGTTTTAGACGATGCCATTAAATCTTTACCTGATAAGGCAATGGGAAGTGCTTGCGCTTGAACATCGGTAGGCGTAGAAATGCCAAGGTGCTTTAGACTGTCAAGCAGGCGCTTGTCCAACGAAAAATCGGTAAATTGCAAAGGTAAATCCCCTAAAAAATGATAGCCGACGATTATAGCTGTTTCACCTTGCTATAGCCAACAAGAGTCGCTTTAGTTATGCTATTTTTTAGCTTTATATTATTGCCTGAGTTCGACGTCGCTATGGGACGATTCAGGCGGGCGTATCGTAAAATTGAATACCGAGCATGGAAGGAACGAAAGATGACAAAGCTCACCGTGGGATTAGCGCTAGGCAGTGGAGCCGCTAAAGGTTGGGCACATATTGGGGTATTGAATGGTTTAGCCAAGTTAGATATTTATCCTGACAAAGTGGCAGGTTGTTCGGTAGGGGCATTAGTGGGTGCTGCCTATGCCAATAATCATTTGGGTGAACTTGAAACCTGGGTGAGTGGATTTTCAAGTTGGGATGTACTCGGGTTAATGGATTTAGGCTGGCGCAAAGGCGGACTTATCAGTGGTGAAAAAGTATTTGATGTATTGGCTAATCGTATTGGCGACCTTAACATTGAACAGCTGAATCGTCCCTTTGCTGCAGTCGCGACAGATTTATATTCTGGGCAAGAGATTTGGTTTAAAGAAGGTGACTTACGCCATGCGGTTAGGGCTTCATGTTCAATGCCGGGCTTTTTACCCCCAGTACAGCAAGGGCATCGCTGGGTTGTGGACGGTGCGGTAGTGAATCCTGTGCCGGTATCATTAGCTCGCTCTATGGGCGTTGATGTGGTTATTGCGGTGGATTTAAATGGCCATCGTCGTGGCCAAATGCACTTAATCCCAGAGCAAGTAAAAAGCCGCAAAGCCACTAAGTCTGAACCTATTGATGAAAAGCGCGAGCTTGAATCTGGCTTTATGGACCTATGGGGTAAAGGCAAAGATTATATGAATGGCTTAACCGATAAATTCTCTTTAGGAAGCTCAAAATCCCATCCGGGTATGCTGGCGGTGATGTCACAATCGATGGATATTTTAGAACAACGCCATAAACGTTCACGCCTAATGGGCGAGCCACCTGATATTTGCATCGTACCTGATGTGGGTGATATTGGCACCATGGAGTTTCATCGCGCTAAAGAAGCGATTAAAGCAGGTGAGCAGGCTGTAAGTGATATTAAACATTTAATCGAAGCGACCTTAAAGAAATGTTGAAGCAGTATCGAATATAGTGGTGTGTTTATGATAAATACACCCGTTGATTGCCGCTGTGTGAATATTTGCTATTTTATCGGTATTTGTCATTAAATCCGCGTTTGTTATTCAACTAGGGCATTGTCTAACCTGCGCAGTCTGATGTAGTTGATAAGATTATTCACTCTCTCATAGTTATCTCATAGTTAACTCATGGTTATTTAGTCATTATCTAGTAGTTATCTAGTAGTGACTTGCCCGCAATGATCTACCCGCAATTATCTAACGATAACTACCGAGTCATTAGATACAGTGGGTACGTTATTTATGTTGTTGATCTAGCCATTTAAGGTTCGATCAATGACTTAATACCGTCATTCAGCACCATTTTAAGTTGTCAAATACAACCCTTATGGCGTTTGCACATCAGATTATCGATTCAGCAAAGCATCCCAAATCGCTAAATTATGTCGATTTTATCCCCTTGTATTAGCCTGTCAAAATTAGTTGCTATTCCTACAATATCTATCGTTGATAGCAAGTGTTTTTTCAATATTAAGTACTGCCGACAATTATGATCTGGATCAAGGTATTACTCCGCGTAAATGTGTCTAATACACTCTATCTTGTGTTGTGCGTGTATTAAAGCGCTATATATAGTGCTTGTAAAGGATGGTTGTATGCTTGTAGTAGTGAAAAGGGATGGATGCCGAACTGCTTTTGATGGATGTCGAATCAAAGAGGCTGTTGTGGCAGCAATGGAGTCTGCAGGTATAGCCGACCATCAATATGCACAGCAGTTAGCGCAGACGGTAGAGCAGCAAATGGCTGTGAAGACCGAAGTTGATATTCACGAACTACAAGATGCAGTTGAAAATTTATTAATGTCGGGCCCGTTTAAGTCGGTGGCGCGTCATTACATTGAGTACCGTCACGATAGAGATAAACACCGTGAAACCCAGAGTAAATTAAATTGTGCTATTCGCGGTTTGGTTGAGCAATCTGATAGTGCCATTTTAAACGAAAATGCCAATAAAGATGCCAAAGTCATCCCGACCCAACGAGATTTATTAGCGGGCATTGTGGCCAAGCATTATGCCAAAACGCATTTACTGCCAAAAGATGTGGTAGCCGCCCATGAAAAAGGCGAAATTCACTATCACGACTTAGATTATGCGCCTTTTTTCCCGATGTTTAACTGCATGCTAATTGATTTAGCCGGCATGTTAACGCATGGTTTTAAAATGGGTAATGCTGAAATTGAACCGCCTAAGTCTATCTCAACTGCTACCGCAGTTACGGCGCAAATTATTGCCCAGGTCGCGAGCCACATTTATGGTGGTACCACGATTAACCGTATCGACGAAGTGTTAGCTGAGTTTGTGCAAATCAGTTATCAAAAGCACCTTAGCGTCGCAAAAAAATGGCAAGTGGCTGACGTAGAAGGTTATGCGATGACACAAACCGAAAAAGAGTGTCATGACGCATTCCAGTCACTTGAATATGAAGTGAATACCCTGCATACCGCCAACGGCCAAACGCCATTTGTCACATTTGGTTTTGGTTTAGGCGTGTCGTGGGAGTCGCGTTTAATTCAGCAATCGATGTTAACTGTACGTATGGCGGGTTTAGGTAAAAATCGTAAAACAGCAGTCTTTCCAAAATTGGTGTTTGCCATTAAAGATGGCGTGAATCATAAAGCGACTGATGTTAATTACGATATCAAAAAGATGGCCTTAACGTGTTCAAGTATGCGCATGTACCCAGATATTCTCAATTATGATCAAGTCGTGAAAGTCACCGGTTCGTTTAAAACCCCAATGGGATGTCGCTCATTTTTGGGCGCCTATGAAGAAAATGGTCAATTGGTCCATGAAGGCCGCAATAATCTAGGTGTTGTCAGTCTTAATTTACCGCGTATAGCGTTGGAAGCAGGTAAAGATGAACAGCGTTTTTATCAAATACTCGATGAGCGTTTGTTAATTGCCCGCAAAGCCTTAGAAACGCGTATTGCCCGTTTAGCCGGAGTCAAAGCACGAGTGGCACCAATCCTTTATATGGAAGGCGCCTGTGGTGTGCGCCTAAATGCGGATGATGATGTGAGCGAAATCTTTAAAAATGGCCGGGCATCAATTTCGTTAGGGTTTATTGGTCTTCACGAAACCATTAATGCTTTATACAGCAATGCTGAACATGTGTTTGATAACACCCAATTACGTGATAAAGCTGTCGCCATTATTAGTCATTTAAAGCAAGCCACTGAGTCTTGGAAACAACAAACAGGTTATGGCTTTAGTTTATACAGTACCCCAAGTGAAAATTTATGCAGCCGTTTTTGTCAGCTTGATACTACCCAGTTTGGCGTAGTGGCAGGTGTGACCGACAAAGGCTATTACACCAATAGTTTTCACTTAGATGTCGAAAAGAAAGTAAATCCTTTTGATAAGATTGATTTTGAACAACCTTATCCAGCGATCGCTAATGGTGGGTTTATTTGTTACGGCGAATATCCCAACATGCAGCACAATATTGAAGCGCTCGAAAACGTTTGGGATTACAGTTATAGCCGAGTGCCATATTACGGCACCAATACTCCCATTGATGAGTGTTACGATTGCGGTTTTATTGGTGAATTTAATTGTACTAGTAAGGGCTTTGTGTGCCCTAAATGTGGTAATCATGAGCCAAGCCGAGTGTCTGTTACTCGTCGTGTGTGTGGTTATTTAGGTAGCCCAGATGCACGACCATTTAACTTCGGTAAGCAAGAAGAAGTTAAGCGTAGAGTGAAGCATTTATAATGCATTACAGTGCATATCATAGCGTTGATGTGATCAACGGCGAAGGCACCCGCTGTACGTTATTTGTTAGCGGTTGCGAGCATGGTTGTAAAGGTTGCTATAACCAAAGTACTTGGCGTGTAGATGCTGGCCATGTTTTTAGCCAAGCACTAGAAGATCAGATTATTGATGATTTAACCGATACTCGTATTTACCGTCGAGGCTTGTCGTTAAGTGGTGGCGATCCGCTGCATCCCGCCAATTTTGAAGGCGTACTAAAATTGGTTACGCGGGTAAAGCTGGAATGTCCCGATAAAGATATTTGGCTGTGGACCGGTTATCAACTGGCTGAACTTACACCGCAGCAACAAGCTGTGGTGAACTTTGTGGATGTGTTGATTGACGGTAAGTATGAGCAAGACAAAGCCGACCCCGCGCTATTATGGCGCGGCAGTAGCAATCAACAGATCCATCGTTTTATGCGCTAGCGTTTTATATGAAGGCGTTAAGACGAGTCGCTTACTGTCAGCACTTTAACTGTCAGCGCGCTAATCGTTAGCAAATAAATGTTTAATCCGCTAATCGTTAACCCGTTAATGATTAGAAAGACCCACAATATGGCGATAACGTTTAGTGCGCTGTTTGGTTTTATATTGATCGATTAATAAACTCCACAATGGTGAATCATTAGTGTGTGGCGACTTACCTTGGCTTACACGACGAAGTTGGCGTTTAATGACGGCCATCGTCGCCAGTCCAGCCAAAGGTTTACTCTGCCAATTCACTGTTGGAATTGACGAGACAAACTCTGGCTGAATTTGCCATCTATTGGCTAAGTCAGGATAGAAGGCGAGGGCGCTAGCGATACCACATAATGCAAAACCAGCATCAATAACTTGTTGAGCCACAGGCAGGCGATGAATACCTCCGGTTAACATTAATGGAATAGGACTACGCTGGACCAACTGCGCTGTTAAACTTAAAAAATAAGCCTCTCGAGCTAACGTTCGCTCATCAGCACTGCGACCTTGCATGGCTGGTGCCTCGTAGCTGCCACCTGATAATTCCACCATTTCAACGTGATACTGTGCCAACATATTAATGACCTTTTCGGCGTCGTCGACATCAAAGCCACCGCGTTGGAAATCAGCAGAGTTGAGTTTTACTGCTACATCGAAATCGGCACCACATTTAAGTCTTACTTGCTTAACCACTTCGAGTAATAACTTGGCACGATTTTCAAGCTTTCCGCCCCATTGATCATTACGTTGATTGGTTAACGGCGATAAAAATTGAGCCAGCAAATATCCGTGTGCAGCATGAATTTGCACTCCATCAAACCCAGCTCGTTGAGCCAATTGTGCCGTGGTAACAAACCGTTGGATAACCTCTTCAATGTCTGCTGTTGTCATCGCTTTTGGTTGAGAGAACATGGATGAGTGTTTGCCTAAATCGAGTGCGATGGCAGAAGGGGCTAGATTTTTACCGCCCATCGCTTTAAACACCTGACGGCCTGGATGATTGATTTGCATCCATATTCTGGCGTTATTTTGCTTAGCTGTTTTGGCCCATTGGATGAACGGCTCAAGTGCGCTGTTGGGATCTAATACCACTCCGCCAGGGCCGGTCATGGCTAAGGGATCAATCATCACGTTACCGGTGATCATTAATCCTACGCCGCCTTTTGCCCATGCTTCATACAAGTTGAACAATGCGTCATCAGGTTGTTGTAAGGTGTTAGCAAGGTTTTCTTCCATTGCGGCTTTAACCAATCTATTGGGGATGATGGCACCATTGCTCAAGGTGTATGGTGTGAAAATGGTATTAGCCATGAAATAATATCCTAAGGTAAGCCGCTGAATTAATGTGTTGTTTATCCTACAAGTAGCCTAGATAGTCAATTGTCCTTATTAGAAAGGGATAAAAAAAGCACTGCCACAGGCAGTGCTTTCATCATCTCGTTACTCAATTTAGCGCTAGATTTAACGCTAAATTGAGATCTAGATTTCGAGCAAACAAAATCCAGATTGATATGTTTTTAAATACGATAAGTTAGGGTTAACTTCGCATTACGCTCTTCGCCGGGTAATCCGCCTAAGAACATGGCTTTATCGTAATATGTTTCATTAAATAAGTTATTAATGTTCAATTGAATTTTATAACGTTCAACGTCATAACTAATCGCTGAATCGATTACCGTATAACTTGGCACATAACCATCTGGAATACCAAATGAGCTAGAGTGTGTGCTGCGTTCATCGACATATTTAGCCCCAAGACTGATTGATACCGGTGCTGGTAAGGCAAATTCTGCGGCATAAGTTACCCAAGCGCCCGCTGTGACGTAAGGTACACCTTTTTGGCGTTGGCCATAATCACTGCTATTTGGATTTTGATTGTCTCTAGCATCTTGGTAAACCGCGTTAACGTTGACTTTCCATTGGTCACTTAAATATGCATTCAGATCTAGCTCCACCCCTTTAGTATCTTCGCTGCCGTCGTAAAAATACGGGAAGATATCAGGTGTTGCTTCGCTGCTTTCGTATTCTGGATTGCTATAAGCCACATTAGTACGTGATGTTTTGAAAAAGACCAAAGATGCAAGCAATTGATCATCAAATGCTTTGGCACGAATACCTAAATCATTACTGATAGATTGAGAATCTTCACGGTCTGCTTCATTGCCTTTTACATCGCCCAACACACTGTATGCTGTACGGCCTTTAGAATGATTAACGAAAATAGAGATATCGTCAGTAGGCATATAAGTTAGGCCTAAATTGTAGGTTACACCGTTATCTGTGGTATCCGCTTCTGGTTGAGGGTCAGCTAAGCTACTACTGTAACGAGCATCGACACCCAAGTGTTCATAACTTTGTTTAATTTCATTGAATGCGACACCAATACGGCTAGTAAATCCGCCACCTAAATAACCCACATGTTGTAAGCCCAAGCCCCAAGCTGTGACAGATTTATTGTAGTTACTGGTTAATAATGGATCGTAGTCTTCAAATTCACCTTCGCCCCAATTGGGGTTACGGATATCATAAATATACGGTAGCGAACCTTGATATGACAAATTACCATCGGCATCTTTCAAGGTGTAATCTGCGTCGTAAATTGAATACTGTTTAAAGCGAATATCGCGATCTTCAAAGTTAGCATTAACTAATAATTCGTTACTGATATTGCCAATGTCGAAGTCATAACGTAAGTCGGCAAAATACTGCCATGACTTTTCTTCTGCCGAGACTTTGCGGTATTCCTGACGGCGTGCCGCATAAGGGTATAGAGTGCCATCTTCAACCAAGGGCGCACGTGGGTCAGCGTTAATTACGCCACTACGTTGCCAATAAACATAATTATAAGCCCCTGTTTGACGAGCAAAACTGGTTTCGTAATTACGGTATTGCAGTTGTTGGTTTAAAAATAAGTCATCGGTTAAGTACACATTATGGCTTAGTTTAAAGCGCAACTCTTCGCCTTCATTGTCTTTCGCCATTGGTGAGATAAGACCGTTATGACCAAACTCATACGGTGTTAGGCCATCATTTGCGCTTAACGAGTCGGTTAATTGTTGGCGCTGATCGTCTGTGAGTTGTAAACCATTACTGGTAGGGTCGTTGACTAAGTCTTGCCAGCTGACTTCACCAGCGGTTTTTCCCTCGACTGAAGCTGCGTTATAAATGCGGATAGGATGGCCGATTGAATCGACGGGGATCGCATCGCTAATATATGCTGTTGATAGCATAATATTTTGGTTTTCATTCAATACATATTTAATCGAGCCATATATTTCATCGCGGTCGGTACCAAGATCTCGATAACCTGTACTTCGAGCCGTTTTTGCCACGAGGCGATAGGCTAAATCGTCAGTTATTCCGCCCGTAGAATCAGCCATGAGAGAATAACTATCCCATTGACCCACTTCAGCTTCAAACAACTGTTTACTGTCAAATTGAGGTTTTTTCTCAATAAGGTTAATCACGCCACCCGCGCTACCCATACCATACAGACCAGTAGCAGGACCCTTGAGTACTTCAACGGAACTCACGTTGGTTAGTGAACGAGTTGGATTAAAAGTGTTACCTAATCCAGCACCGCCATACATACCATCGTAAGTGTAGTTGGCGCCTAATCCGCGCACGACCAAATTGTCGCCAATACCATAATTATTACCCGCTTGAGTTACGCCGCTGATGTTACGAACCAAATCTTGCATGTTGGTGATGCCTTGGGCATCAATTAATGCTTCATCAACAATCACCACCGCGGCAGGCGTTTCCATCAGCGACATATCAGATTTGGTTGCTAAGCCGGAGTTCATCACTACTTGGTTTTGTCTACCATAAACTGTTATTCGTTCATAATTGGTAGAGGATGATGCATTGGTCGTATCATCTGCAGGTTGTGTTGTAACCTCAGGTTGGGAAGTAGGCGTTTGTGCGTGAGCATAAACGGGAAACAGTACACTTTGACAAGCAAGGGCGAGTAGCGATAAACGTAATGGCGTCATAACGGGTTAGGCTCTTTATTAACAATGTTGCGAATGATAATGATTATCATAAGTATTGCAATGGTGTGTTGTGATAAATGTGGCAAAGAATGGGTTTTGGTGATTTGATTGCTGATCAATTGCACAATTTGAGTGAGGAATGAACATGGTTAACTTGCCAATAAAGGGTATAAATCATGGTAAAGCTTAGGTATTAAGTGGCTTAAGCACACATTAGTATTTGTTATCCAATAAGTGCACCGCGTCTCACGCTGATGATTAATTGTAATGCGATAATATCCAGATTGTTTGTACAGGGTGAAAAACTTTGCCTGTACATTCATATATGAAGCGTTTGCTATTCGCATCTTAGGTGGTTTTGGGTATATAATCTGCCTCCGAAACGGTGTTGTGATAAACGTATAAGCGTAAACGATTCACTAACACGCCAAAGCACTTAAGGTAATCAAATGAATTTAAAGCTAGAACTGCAGACATTGAATGATAAATTAGACAAGTTTCGTCGCAAGTTAGCTGCGGCTGAAGCACGTGGCGATGCCACGATTGTCCTGCAGTTTAAGAAAGAAGTGGCGACAGTGACTAAGCGAATCGCCAGCATTAAAGGCCAGCAAACTCGCGAGTTCAGCAAAGAAGGTGTGGCGCTGAAAGCGTTAGGATTTAAGCGCGTGCTGACTAAAGCCGAACAAGCCGATATGGGTAAGTTAAACAAGTCGGTTAAAGGTTTAGTCGTTGTGCATCCTTTAACGGCATTAGGCCGTGAAATGGGCATAAAAGATGTGACGGGTTTTGCGCCTGCTAAGTTCTAATATTTTCTTTTACAGTTAGTTGTCGTAAGGTTAATTCATGTCGGTAAAGTATATCGCAACATCTAAGTTACCCACTCCTTGGGGTGTTTTTGCTATGCACGGTTTTGAAGAAACCGCCACAGGTAAAGAACACGTTGCTTTGACATTTGGTCAACTGGATCCCACAGAGCCCATGTTAGGTCGTATTCATTCTGAATGTTTGACCGGTGATGCATTATTTAGTTTACGTTGTGATTGTGGTTTTCAATTACAAGCAGCAATGCAGAGTATTGCTGAACAAGGGCAGGGGTTTCTTCTGTACTTGCGCCAGGAAGGCCGTGGTATTGGGTTGCTTAATAAAATAAGAGCTTACGAGCTGCAAGATGCTGGTGCCAATACGGTTGAAGCGAATGAGCGTTTAGGCTTTGAAGCTGATATGCGTAAATACGACATGGTTTTGCCGATGTTAACGCAAATTGGCGTGACTAAAGTAAAGTTGATGACCAATAACCCGCGTAAAGTGATGGCGATGCAAAATATGGGTATCGAAGTCGCAGAACGTATTCCGTTACAAGTGGGAAAGAATCGCTATAACGAATCATACTTAAAGACCAAATCAACAGAGTTGGGCCATATGATGTCGGAATACCATTTCCACGATGAATAGTCTGCAACAATAATAGTCTAAATGATGATGAAACAAAGGCAGAACTTACCGCTTATTGAATCATCATTGTTTGATTACCTGCGTTTTATAGATGTAACCTTCCGCTTATCTTTGATGATATTGCTTATTGTTTGTAGCAGTATGAGTCATGCTGCTGAATTAACGCCGACTACACCACCAGAGCTGATCACTGAACCTGACGCGTCTCATTATGCATTTGCCAATTACCTAGGCAGCGGTGTGTATCGAACTTCTGGCCAAAGCGCTGCTGTCGCCAATATTCCTATGGGATTTGTGCTTGACTCAACAGATGACTATTTATTGAAGTTACGCTTTACTGCATCATTTGGTTTTTTTGATTACTCCTTTAATGACCTACCTCAAGGCAGCATTCCTAACAGTGTCGGCACAATTACTCTAACCCCTGGGCTTGAATATCACTGGCTGGTGGACGACAAGTTAACGCTTGAGAGCTATGTTGATTTAGGCTATGGACATAATTTTTCAACTTACAGTCATGTGGGTATTTTTTCCACTGGTGTTTCAGCACTCTATAAACTTGATGCGCCTTTGTTTACCCCTGTTTGGGTAAATCGGATTTATTATGCAGGTTACCAAAGTAATCAAAACGACAGCACAGAAGGCTATTCGGTTTTTAAAACAGGTGTAGATTTCGGGGTTAATTATGATTGGCAGTGGCAAGATGTCCGGGTTGAACCGAGATTGTTTATTGCCGGACACTGGTATTTCGATAAACTAAAATTTGTTACCCCAGTTGGGAAAGATGTTTTAACCTCATACACCTATGAAATAGGCGCAACGCTAGCATTCTCTAAACCTATCAACTTGAGTGCGATAGGCTTAGACAGTGTCGAAATTGAACATTTTGGATTAAGTTATCAAGTCGGTGGTGGGCTTAAAGTGTGGCGCTTAATTTTTGAATTTCCGCTATAAGCCCTACCAATGTGAATAGGTGAATACATTAATTTGAGCTAGTTCCCCAAATATTGGCATTCACAGGTTCTGTCGATGCAGTCTCTGAGCTAGCTTTAGCAGAAACGACTTTATTTGCTGCAGGTTTAGCCGCATTCACTTTGGCTTTGGCTGGCCGAGATTTAGCGGAAAATGATCCACGGCTATCTTCTTTAGGCGGCGGTAATGGCAGCTTGTTTGCTTTACGATATAAGTATTCAACTTTGTCACGAGCCCAAGGCGTTTTACGTAAAAACTTCAAGGTTGATTTTACACTCGGGTTATCTTTGAAACACTGAATGTTTATCCTAGATGCGAGCTCTTCCCAGCCGTACTTTTCAACGAGTGAAGTCACGATAGTTTCTAGTTTTATGCCGTGAAGCGGATTGTTTGCTTGTGTCATGAGCCGTGCGAGCTAATTAAGTTTGGCAATATTATACCCACATTGTTGCCAAAGTGATATCAACACAGAAACGGCAGCCGAAGCTGCCGTTTATTGATGATAGTAACCTCTATAGCTCGTTGACTAGTTCAACTTTGTCATCTTCGTCAGTGTCAATATCCCCTTTGCCTTTGGTTTTAATAATAATCATTGTCGCAATGATTGCGGTAGTGACTAAACCTGCAATGGTTGACACCGTCATCGGTAGACCTGCACCTAATGTTGATGAGTTCAACATAAAGCTAATCACAACACAGGTCATGAACATAGCCGGTACAGTACAAATCCAATGGAATTTATTGTAGCGCAGTAAGTAAGCTGAAGCGGTCCATAACATTAATACAGCAGTAGTCTGGTTTGCGACACCAAAGTAGCGCCAGATAATACCAAAGTCGACTTGAGTCAATACGGCACCGACGACAAATAATGGTAACGCGAGCATTAAACGCTTCGGTAACTCAATTTGCTTGATGTTAAAGAACTCTGCCAAAATTAATCGCGCTGAACGAAATGCGGTATCGCCAGAGGTGATAGGCAATACAATGACACCTAAGATAGCCAAGAAGCCACCAAATGTACCCAATAGCCCATTAGATGCTTCGTATACAACATTTGCTGGGTTACCAGCCATACCGACATTCAATCCTTCAACACCACCAAAGAATGATAATGCAATTGCACACCAAATTAATGCAATAACACCTTCACCAATCATGGCGCCAAAAAACACAAAGCGGCCGTTTGATTCATTTTCAACGCAGCGCGCCATTAAAGGTGATTGTGTTGCATGGAATCCCGATACTGCACCACATGCAATCGTGATGAACAAGGCTGGCCATAATGGCATGTCATTTGGGTTTAAGTTGCTAAAGAAGTCACCCATTTCAAAGCCAGGTAACATGGTATGTTCGGTTGATAATGCTAACGCTATAATCAGTCCGAGTGACATAAAGACCAGTAATGCACCAAAGAAGGGATATAAGCGACCAATAATCTTGTCGATAGGCACGATGGTAGCAATTAAATAATACACAAAAATGATACCAACAAAGATGGTGACATCTAGTCCGGTAAGTTTGCTTAGTAATCCTGCAGGAGCAGAGATAAACACCACGCCAACTAGCAACAATAAGATAATGGCAAACAAGTTCATAAAGTGTTTGGCATTTTTACCTAAATATTTACCAGCCAAGTTAGGAACTGATTGACCGTTATTGCGTACCGATAACATCCCCGAAAAATAATCGTGAACCGCACCGGCAAAAATACAACCAAATACTATCCATAGCATCGCCGCCGGGCCATAAAGGGCACCTAGGATCGGACCAAAAATTGGACCGACACCAGCAATGTTTAACAGTTGAATTAAATATACTTTCCCTTTAGACATCGGTACGAAGTCGACACCGTCTGTCTGAGTGAAAGCAGGCGTTTGTCTTTGGGTGTTAATGCCGAATACTTTTTCGACAAAAGCCCCATAAATAAAATAGCCGCCAATTAGCAGGCCTACACAAAGTAAAAACCACGTCATTTTGTTATCTCCCCATTTTTATAGTGACATCATTTTAAAACATCAAAATAGGGTATTTGGGACTAACTGAGTGACAGGTTAAAAAGGCTGAGTAAGCGGTAAATAGTCATCCTGAGCGGTGTTGGTGGTTGGGCAAATGTGGTGCATGTCACGCTTTATGTGGTGTATACCTGGTTATTGAAATCCAAGCAACTGCTTTAACTCTTTAAGATAACGACGTGACACCGGCACTTTTGCCCCGCTATGGGTGGTGACTTCTGCACCCGTGTCGGTGATTTCAATTTCTGAAATAGCACTTGGGGCCAGTAAGTATTGTTTATGGCAACGAAATAACGCGGTTTTTTGCTCTAATACCTTAAGGGTTAATTGGGTGTGACTGAAACCTTTATTGGAGCACACATGAATACCGCCTACATCACTGACTATAAATTCTACATCAGCGGTAGCGACAACTTTGAGTTTATTGCCGCTGTAGCAGGGTAAATGGGCTAATTGCGTTGGCAGTATCTGCGTCATTAATTGCGGCGTCATGTTGGTGCGTACTTTGTCTAAAGTTTGGTTAAAGCGTTTTTCATCGATGGGTTTAAGTAAGTAGTCGAATGCATTGTTATCAAATGCTTTGATCGCATATTCATTAAATGCGGTAATAAATACTGCTCGTGGCATTTTTTCAGGATTAAGCATGGCGATTAACTCCATGCCATTTATCCGTGGCATTTGAATATCAACAAAAATCAGATCGGGCTTTAACAGGTTAATTTGTTGTAGTGCTTCAATGGCATTACTACACTGTCCAAGGACTTTGATATCAGGATGTTTGTCGAGTAAATCTGCCACTTCTTGGCGGGCGAAGGGTTCATCATCAATGATTAAGCACGAGATCATTGGTCAATTTCCTTTAACGGTAAACGCACACTAACGCGGGTGAATACATCGGGTTCACACTCAACTTCAATACCGTATTGGCTGCCAAATAAATTTTGAATTCGTTTGTGGACTAAGTTCATGCCTAAACCATCTGTGTTTTTAGAGGGTTGATATAAACCGGCATTATCGGTCACGTTAAGCAATAAGTCATCGCCGTCTAATGTGGCTTTAACATCAATAACACCAGCATCAAGCATCCGCGACGTACCGTGTTTAACTGCATTTTCAATCAAAGGCTGTAAGGTAAATGCAGGCATTTTTTGGTGATGATAAATCATAGCAATATCTATGTTGACTTGCAGTTTGTCGATAAAACGGGCGCGTTCAATGGCTAGGTAAGCGTCTATGTGCTCAAGTTCATCAGCCATTGTCACAAGTCCAGTCGTTCGGGTTAAGTTGATGCGTAAAAATTGCGATAACTGCTGCAATAATTGTTTAGACATTTGCGGGTCACGCTTAATAATTGCACTGATTGTATTGAGTGCATTAAATAAAAAGTGTGGATTAACTTGAGCTTGTAGCAATTTTATCTCTGCTTGCATCAATAAGTTTTGCTGTTGTTCAAAGCGGCCATAAAGAATTTGGTTAGACAGTAATCTGGCAATACCTTCGCCTAAAGTACGATTAATGTTTAAAAACAATTTGTTTTTAGGCTCGTATAATTTAATGGTGCCAATGACTTCGTCGTTACTGCGCAGCGGAATAACTAGGCTTGAGCCTAAACTGCAATTGGGCGATATAGAACAGGAATAAGTGGTATCGACACCATCAGCAAACATCACACTATTTTGTGCGATGGCTTCGAGAGTGATTTTTGAGGAAATAGGCGTATTAGGTATATGGTGATCGGCACCAAGCCCAATAAATGCCAGTAATTTAGTGGTGTCGGTAATGGCGACTGCGCCGACTTGGGTTTCTTCTATTACTATCTGGGCGACTTTTTGGCTCGACTCTAAATCAAACCCCTTAGACAGTAAGCCGACACTGCGCTCAGCTATTTTGAGTGCTTTAGTCGAAAAGCTGGAAGAAAGTTTATCAAACATGGCCTTTTGGTCGCGAACAATACTCATAAACATCGCCGCGCCTAGTGAGTTAATCAGTAGCATTGGCGGGGCGATGAGTTTGACTAATTCCCAGGCTTGGTCAAAGGGTTTTGCGATTAATACAATTATCGACATCTGCATTATTTCAGCCATAAACGTCACACCAAATACCACAATTGGCTGATAAACTATTTCTGATTTACCGGCTTTTTTGAAGTAATAACTGATCATACCCGCGGATAAGCCTTCTAAGGTGGTGGATATGGCGCAAGCAATATCAGTGAATCCACCCATTGAATAACGGTGTAATCCACCAGTTAACCCAACCAGTAGACCAGTGACTGGTCCACCTAATAATCCGCCCAACACAGCGCCCATAGCACGAGTATTGGCGATGGCTCCAGATGTTTGCTCACCAAAGTAAGTCGCCATAATGCAAAAGCTTGAGAACACCAGATAGATAAAAATTTTGTGCGGTAATCTTTTTGATGTTTCTGCGAAAAGTTTAAACAATGGCGTTTTACTGACTAAGTAAACGATAACTAAGTAAACACACATTTGCTGTGTTAGCAGTATTATTAACGACATATATTCTCTTTGGATTAATTAAACGCAGTCAAATTGTGGTGGATATATTATTGACTCTTGTGAGCGTGTATTAACAGGTTAGTCAAGTCTAGTTCTCAGCATCTGGTTTTCAGAATGTGAATGTAATATAAAACCATACTATTTCAATTTCAGTCTGTTGTTAAAAAGCCATCAATAGTAACAATAGGTTATCAACTAAGGTTGTTTTAGAACTGGGATATTGTATTTCGATGCATCGCTGAACTACCACGTTTTGTCACGACTAATGAGTCGACCATGATGAGTTGTCTCAACATATCATTGCTCACAATCGGTAATACGCTATAACTTCGGTATTTGGTGCATCACAGGACCGCATCTATGCCAGTATATTCTGAAGATATTAACCAAAAACTGTTGCTGTTAACGTGATGTTTTACGCAATAAATCAGATTGTTTCACACTACTTTGCTGATAAAACTCATCAATGAGTATTCTGAGAATTTTGGATTTGGCAACTTTGCTGGTTTTGGCTATCTCATCCAATTGTGAAATGCTTTTTTCGGTCAGTGTGAAAGTGGCATGACGATAAATTTTAGTGCTTTTTTTATCGAGCCCTTTTAAGAACTCTTGAGTTGTTGAAGTGATATCGGGTTGACCATGCGATGCCCCAAGACCTAACGCATAATTATTAGCATCTTCGATAAAGTCGTCTACAGATACCTTTACTCGGGTATCTTTGGGTTTCTTGCGCTTAAGATCAGTTAAACTCATAACTATTTTCTGGTGGAATGGCAAAAAGCTCATCGGCAATGGCTCTAATTTCATCTGCCGCTTTACCGCTAGGATCGATTTCAAGCACTGAAGAGCCGCTTTCTTCGCTGTCATCATAGATGTTACGACTAAACGTCACTGAATTGAGTGCGCGTAAACCAAAAGACTCAACCACTTCCTTAGCTTCTAAAATCCGTTTACCTTGAGATGGCAGTGCAGGGCATTGTGTTATCACAATGGCGGCAATCATTTTAGGATTGACCATTTTACAAGTACTGAGCATGTCTTCCATATGAGGTAAGGTTTTAAGATCGCGTCGCTTAGGACGAAGTGGGATAACAACATAGGTTGCGACAGACATGGCAGCTCGCATTGCTAGATTATCCTGGCCACCACAATCAACAATGACATAGTCAAACCGATCATTAAGACTCAGTAGATCATTACGGATTTTGCCATAAAGCTGAATACAATTGATGGCTTTTAGGCTGGGGTCATTATTACGAGCTTGGATCCAGTCGGATGTGGTTCGTTGCGGATCGCAGTCAACCATAAGTACATTTGCATCGTGTTTTTGGCTAATATGTACAGCAATATTTTGTGCTAAACAGCTTTTGCCACTGCCACCTTTTTCTCCACCAACCAGCAATATCATGTTGTGATCCTTGATGCTAGGCGCTTTGTAGCACCGAAAATATCGATTAGTATTTTATCTTGAGTATAGAGCAGCCATAAAGGACTGCATGAAAATAATCAATTAAATTAGCTGTAAAGCAATATGGTAACTATGAGGTGAGCATTCGGTGCAACGGCAAACTTGGCCTTTAATGGTATTTTGTTTATCGGTGTTTTCATTGAACGTTAAGGCTATCAAATCACCCACTTTAAAAGAGGTTTTAAAATCAAATAATACCCCTTTGCGAGCAAGATCGATGCAGATACCATGGTCGACACATGATTCACCATGAGTATTAATCCAATCTAGGCGGATCCGCTCAGCTTCCATATCTACACGTAACGAACCGCGTTTTTCTTCGAATCCTGTTGGCTCTTGGCCCATCCTGTTTCTCCTTGAAATGATCCGTCTATCGGCATCTTGAACTGTTGTTTGGCGATAATTCATCATCAAGACTATAGATGCCTAATTACCGCTAGCCTTACAACATTCTATTGTTTAGCTCATTATTGTTGTCGTTAACATTCAGTGCTGAGTGTTAACGTTTTACATCGACTTATACATTTACCTTTTTATGCTGTTAGTAATTTTTAGCATAACTGCTTTGTTAAGCAAGACAAAATTATCATTATAATGCTGAGTCATCGATACTCGGTATGTTGAGTGGCAGTTAAGGTGATTAATTATCGTAGTCTTGGTTTTTAGGGTAAGGCATTTTCAACTGACCCCAACGAATCACAATTACCGTGCCAGCCAGTAAAATTGTCGACAGTGAAATGGCTAAAATACGCCAATCTTCCATGCCTTTCATGTCTAAAATCAAGTATCGAGCCAATGCAACAATTGCAATATAAAGCGGCATACGAATAGGTAATTTACCGGACTCAATATAATTAACGACCATCGCTAAAACTTCAAGATAAATAAACAGTAATAGTAAATCGGCCAGCTCGACGGTTCGAATGGCAATCATGTGGAGAATTTCTTCACCAATAGCAAATACCGTTGCCAGTGCGATAATTAATAATACTAAATGTTCGATATTTTTTAAGGATTTTAGTCCTACTTTTCGCAGTAATGGCATAGTCATCTTCATTAATAAAATCAAAACACTATTATTGACGACTTCCGCATAATTTCCCAGTGATCTGGGTCGATTTTTTGAGATAAACTGTGGTTTGCAGAATAAGTGGTTAATATACTCTCCACTCAATATCGATATAGTATGATTTACGCCGTTATGAGTCATTAGTTAGCGTTTTATCTTTACCAGGCTCAGATTAATCCTTCATGAGGCTAGAGTCATGCCATTCAATAGACATAAAAAAACCGCTAAAGCGATGCTCTAGCGGTTTGTCTAAATAAAGGTAAACGATTAACGTTTTAAACCTTCATTTAGTAGGGGACGCATAGTTTTAACTAATTGCGTGGTCACTTTTGGACTACCAGCGACAATGTTTCCTGAAACCATATAGTTGTGTCCGCCCATAAAGTCAGTAACAGTACCGCCAGCTTCACGACAAATTAAGTCGCCCGCAGCAATGTCCCACGGCTTAAGACCAATTTCAAAGAAACCATCTAAACGGCCTGCAGCGACGTAAGCTAAATCTAATGCAGCAGAACCACCACGACGGATATCAGCACATAATGGGAATACTTCACCCAAAATAGCCATATAGCTTTCAGTGTGTTGACGTGCTTTGAATGGGAAACCGGTGCCAATCATGGTGCTGCTCAAATCATTTACGTTGGTTACACGTAAACGGAAATCATTGAGCTTAGCGCCTTTGCCGCGAATCGCTGAAAATAATTCTTCACGGACAGGATCGTAAATAACGGCAACTTCAATTTTGCCTTTATATTGTAATGCGATAGATACCGCGAAGTGAGGAATACCACGAACGAAGTTGTTAGTGCCATCCAAAGGATCAACAATCCAAATGTAGTCTTTATCAGTACCACGGTTTTCACCGTTTTCTTCACCAATAATGGTGTGGTCTGGATAAGATTTACGAATTTGATATGTAATAGTTGCTTCTACTTCCTTGTCTACACTAGTCACAAAATCATTAATACCTTTACTGCTTACCTCAACACGGTCAAGTTCAGTATAGGCGCGCATAATAGTTTGGCCCGCGGCGCGAGCAGCGCGCGTGGCAATAGTCAGCATCGGATGCATTGCAATCCCCTGGATGTTAAAGAACGAGTAAAATAGCGCCCGCATTATACTTAATTTGACAGTTATATCAAATGCAGATTTTCATATAACGTAATTTTTAACGATTGTGATAATATACGGATAATATTTTTAGCTAAAAGAAAGTGCTACATGCTCAGTAATATTCGTGTTGTTTTAGTTGGTACCTCACACCCTGGTAATATTGGCTCTACTGCTAGAGCAATGAAAACCATGGGCTTATCAAATTTATATCTTGCAGAGCCAAGAACAGAGCCTGATGGGCAATCGATAGCACTAGCTGCTGGTGCGTCAGACATTCTGAAAAACCTTACGCGAGTTGATTCGTTAGAAGAAGCCATAGCCGATTGTAGTCTAGTCATTGCCACGAGTGCACGCAGCCGTACTCTTGATTGGCCGATGCTTGATCCTCGTGAAGCGGGTTTGAAACTCACTAAAGAAAGCTTAAATGGCCCAGTTGCTATTGTTTTTGGTCGTGAGAATCATGGCTTAAGTAATGAAGAGTTACAAAAATGTACCTACCATGTAGCTATTCCGGCAAACCCAGAATATAGCTCGCTAAATTTGGCTCAAGCAGTACAAATTATTTGTTATGAAACTCGAGTTGCCCATCTAGCGCAAACAGAAACACCCACTGTAACGGATGAATATCCATTAACCTCTGAGCTAGAACGTTTCTTCGTCCATTTAGAGTCGACGTTGTCTAAAACAGGGTTTGTGATTAAGAATCATCCTGGACAAGTGATGACTAAACTTCGTCGTTTATACACTCGTGCACGTATTGAAGCACCTGAGATGAATATTCTTCGTGGTATTTTGACTTCCATTGATAAGAAAATGGATAAACAAGATTAAGCAGTAAAGGAACATACCATGGGCGTCATCGATAGACTAAAAGAAGACATTGAATCGATATATCATCGAGATCCAGCCGCAAACAGTACCTTAGAGATAATATTTAATTATCCCGGTATGCACGCGATTTGGATCCATCGTATTAGTCATAAACTCTGGCTTGCCAACTGGCGCTTTACTGCGCGTTGTTTATCAACATTTTCGCGTTGGTTAACGGGTGTTGAAATTCATCCTGGCGCGACGATTGGTCGACGTTTTTTTATTGACCATGGTATGGGTGTCGTTATTGGTGAAACCGCTGAAATCGGTGATGATTGCACACTTTATCATAGCGTTACTTTGGGTGGGACCACCTGGCAGCCAGGCAAACGTCATCCTACATTAGGTAATAATGTGGTTATTGGTGCAGGGGCCAAAGTACTTGGACCTATCACTATGCATGATGGTGCACGTGTTGGCTCTAATTCTGTGGTTGTTAAAGATGTCGCAAGCGATCATACCGTCGTAGGTATTCCTGGACGTGTAGTGTCTTCGCCGACCAACCAGTCAAAAGAAAAAACTGAACGTCGCACCGAAATGGCCAAAAAGTACGGTTTTGATGCGTACGCTGTGTCACCAGACAATCCAGATCCGGTCGCTAATGCGATTGGGCAAATGCTTGACCATATGCATTTGATGGACTCTAAAGTACAAGAACTGTGTAATGCCATTCAACAAATGGGCGGTGAAGTCTGTACTAAAAAGTTGCCAGAGTTAACCGTTGATGCATTCGATGAAGCTTCTCGAGAAGCGGCCACTAATCGTAAACATGACATTGATAAGTTCGACCCGAGTATTTAATAATCCGTAAGTCATTGTAGATTCAAGTCAAAGAAATGGCCGATAATACGATTAATTTCCTTGTCGGCATTGAATCTTACAAGATAAAAAGGTTAAATACGCCCTGCGAAAACATGGACCTTTTGGTTATAAGCAATGCCATAATACCCGAGTGTTTTAGTAGGATTAATACTTGACTAAATTACTCGGGTATGTTGAAATTACTGCATACTTTTTGGGAGCAGTACAAGTTATGAAACTTACATCAAAAGGTCGCTATGCAGTGACAGCTATGCTGGATGTTGCGATTCACTCTGCTACTGGTCCTGTACCTTTAGCCGATATTTCTGAAAGACAAGGTATCTCTTTGTCTTATCTTGAACAACTCTTCGCTAAGTTACGTAAACATGGTCTAGTGTCGAGTGTCCGCGGACCCGGTGGTGGTTATCGATTAGGTTTAGAAGCCGTCGATATCTCAGTTGGCATGGTCGTGCATGCTGTTGATGAATCTGTAGATGCCACTCGTTGTCAAGGAAAAGGTAACTGCCAAAGCGGTACTCGTTGCCTAACCCATTCTTTATGGGGTGACTTAAGTAAACAAATTTCAGATTTTTTAAACAGTATTTCTCTTGCAGGTTTAATGCAAAAGCGAGATGTAAGATTTATCTCGTTAAAGCAAGATGAAATACAAAAGGAACATAGAGTGAGTTTGTAACTCAGCTATGTTGATTGATATATAATTATTATTTGTACGTTGTATGTAGCCTCATCTGAGACTGCTAAGTACGGAGTGTGTTATGAAGCTTCCTATCTATTTAGATTATGCCGCAACAACCCCTGTAGATCCGCGTGTCGCAGAAAAAATGATGCAACACATGACAATGGACGGTGTGTTTGGTAATCCAGCATCGCGTTCACATCGTTATGGTTGGCAAGCAGAAGAGGCGGTTGATGTCGCCCGTAATCAAGTTGCCGATTTAATTAATGCTGATCACCGTGAAATTGTTTTCACATCAGGTGCGACAGAGTCAAGTAACCTTGCGATTAAAGGTATTGCCCATTTTTATCATAAAAAGGGCAAGCACATCATCACCAGTAAAACTGAACATAAAGCAACGTTAGACACGTGCCGTCAGTTAGAACGTGAAGGTTATGAAGTCACTTATCTTGTTCCCGATGCTAACGGCATTATCCCAATGGAACGCTTAGAAGCGGCGATGCGTGATGACACTATTTTAGTCAGCATTATGCACGTTAACAACGAGATTGGTGTTATCCATGATATCAACGCAATTGGTGAATTATGTCGTTCAAAAGGCATCTTTTTCCACATGGATGCGGCACAAAGTGCTGGCAAAATACCAATTGACGTTCAAACCACCAAAGTTGATTTGATTTCGATTTCTGGCCATAAAATGTATGGACCAAAAGGTATCGGCGCATTATATGTTCGCCGTAAGCCACGTATTCGTCTTGAATCGCAAATGCACGGTGGTGGACACGAACGCGGTATGCGTAGTGGCACACTAGCAACACATCAAATCGTTGGTTTAGGTGAGGCTGCCGTTGTTGCAAAACAGGACATGGCAGCTGATAGCGCACGTATTACTCATCTACGCGATAAGTTGTGGAACGGTATTAAACACATTGAAGAAACCTATATCAACGGTGATATGGAACAACGCTATAGTGGTATTTTTAACGTGAGCTTCAACTTTGTTGAAGGCGAGTCGTTAATGATGGCCTTGAAAGACTTAGCGGTTTCTTCAGGTTCAGCCTGTACTTCAGCAAGTTTAGAGCCAAGCTACGTATTACGTGCTTTGGGTTTAAATGATGAAATGGCACATAGCTCGATTCGTTTCTCTATTGGTCGCTTTACGACTGATGAAGAAATTGACCACGCTATCAAAACGATAACTGAATCTATCGATAAGTTACGTGAAATGTCTCCATTATGGGAGATGTTCAAAGATGGTATCGATTTAGAGCAAGTCCAATGGGCACATCACTAATTTAATCTTATTAAATGAGTGTAATACCATTAAATCGTAAACTGATAACGACACAGATTTTGGAGCAGTATCATGGCTTATAGCGAAAAAGTAATCGATCATTATGAAAACCCACGTAACGTAGGTTCATTTGATAAGAACGATCCATCAGTAGTAACTGGTATGGTTGGTGCACCCGCCTGTGGTGATGTAATGAAATTGCAACTTAAAATTAATGCTGACGGCATTATTGAAGATGCAAAATTCAAAACCTATGGTTGCGGTAGCGCAATTGCATCTAGCTCATTAGTAACAGAATGGGTCAAAGGCAAAAGCGTTGATGAAGCAGCGACGATTAAGAATGCAGACATCGCCGAAGAGTTAGCATTGCCGCCGGTTAAAATTCATTGCTCAATTTTGGCTGAAGATGCCATTAAAGCAGCAATTGAAGAGTACAAAAGCAGACAAGCTAAGTAATACCTGGAGTTAAGATGGCAATTTCAATGACCCCCGCTGCGGCTGATCGAGTTAGATCGTTTCTTGCTAATCGCGGGAAAGGCCTCGGCTTGCGCCTTGGGTTGAGAACATCAGGTTGTTCAGGAATGGCATACGTCATTGAGTTCGTTGACGATCTCAATGACGATGATGAACTTTATAATATCGAAGGTGTGAATATCATCATCGATGCAAAAAGCTTCATTTATTTGCAAGGTATTGAACTTGATTTTGTCAAAGAAGGCCTAAACGAAGGTTTTCAGTTCAATAACCCTAACGCAAAGGGTGAGTGTGGTTGTGGTGAAAGTTTCACCGTTTAATCATTGTTCACCTAATTAAGCCGTTTTATATCAAACAGTAAGCATGATATCTGCCCATGAATTATTTCGACCTGTTTAATGTAGTACCTGCCTTTGATATCGACACCGCCTTACTTGCAGAGCGCTATCGCGACCTGCAAAGGGCGGTTCATCCCGATAAATTCGCTAATGATACAGAGCAACAAAAGCTCCTTTCAGTACAGCGTACTGCACAAGTTAATGATGGCTATCAAACGTTAAAGAATCCCTTACGCCGTGCTGAACATATGTTGAGCTTGCGCGGAATTGAATTAAGTCATGAAACCACAACATTGAAAGATGGTGCATTTTTGATGCAGCAAATGGAGTGGCGTGAAGCACTTGAAGACATCAAAGATAGTAGTGAACCACAGTCATCAATTGATGAACTGTATGATTCGTTTGCTGAATTTGAGTCAACATTATTCACTAAGCTAGCGACGCTATTGATTAGTGATGAAAGTTCAGATGCTTTATTAGCGGCAGATCAAATTCGTAAGCTAAAATTTATGGCAAAATTACATGATGAGTTAGCCCGTATTGAAGATGGCTTGCTCGACTAATTGGCCCTAAATTCTAAACCTTATTATTTATGATTAGCTTGGCTAATCGATAACACAACAAGTTGGAACACTATGGCACTGTTGCAAATTGCAGAACCTGGCCAAAGCGCCGCACCGCACCAGCATCGTCTTGCGGTTGGAATTGATCTTGGTACCACCAACTCACTTGTTGCTGCGGTAAGAAGTGCTCAAGCATTAACTTTGCCTGATGAGCAAGGTCGTCATTCATTGCCGTCTGTGGTGCATTATGGCGAAACCAATGTGTTAGTGGGCTATGAAGCTCAAGACAAATCAGCTTTAGAACCACAAAACACCATCGTTTCTGTGAAGCGTTTTATGGGACGTAGCCTCACTGATATTCAGTCTGGTGTACATCGTTTACCCTACGCATTACACGCGAGTGAAAACGGCTTGCCAGTGTTTACTACGCCGATGGGACAAGTTAATCCTATTCAAGTGTCTGCCGAAATTTTAAAACCTTTAATTGCGCGAGCTGAAACCACATTAGGTGGTGAATTAGAAGGCGTGGTGATTACCGTACCTGCGTATTTTGATGATGCACAACGTCAAGGTACCAAAGATGCTGCTGAATTATTGGGTGTTAAAGTATTACGTTTATTGAACGAACCCACTGCTGCAGCCATTGCTTATGGATTAGATTCAAAGCAAGAAGGTGTGATTGCCATTTACGACTTGGGCGGCGGTACTTTCGATATCTCGGTTTTACGATTAAACCGTGGCGTATTTGAAGTGTTAGCCACAGGTGGTGATTCTGCATTGGGTGGTGATGATTTCGATCACTTACTCGTGAGCCATTTACAACAGGCATGGCAGATAACAGAACCAGGCAGTCAATTAGCACGTCAATTACTGATTGAAGCTCGCCGAGTTAAAGAAGCGTTGACTGACAATGACAGCGTTGAAGCTTCTGTCGTCATGGCTGAAAAGACATTAACCTGCATTGTCGATAAAAGCTTACTTAACGAGTTAATTGGCGCGTTGGTGAAAAAAACCATCGGCAGTTGTCGTCGTACTTTACGTGATGCTGGCGTGAGTGTGGATGAGGTTATTGAAACCGTCATGGTCGGTGGCTCAACTCGCGTGCCATTGGTGCGTGAACAAGTTGAAACTTTTTTCAAAAAGACACCATTGACATCAATCGATCCTGATCGTGTTGTTGCTATTGGTGCCGCGATTCAAGCAGATATTCTTGTTGGTAATAAGCCTGAATCGGATTTGTTACTATTAGATGTGATTCCATTATCCCTAGGTGTTGAAACCATGGGCGGCCTGGTTGAAAAAGTGGTTACTCGTAATACCACTATTCCCGTTGCTCGCGCACAAGAGTTTACCACGTTTAAAGATGGTCAAACGGCCATGGCATTCCATGTGGTGCAAGGTGAGCGTGAACTCGTTGATGATTGTCGCTCATTGGCCCGTTTTACCTTACACGGTATTCCGCCTCTAGCGGCAGGTGCTGCACATATCCGGGTGACATTCCAAGTAGATGCTGATGGCTTGCTTAGTGTTACTGCGATGGAAAAGTCCACCGGGGTTAAGACATCGATTCAAGTTAAACCGTCATTTGGTTTATCTGATACTGAAATAGCAACCATGTTAAAAGATTCGATGAAGTATGCGAAAGATGACATTACTCGTCGTATGCTGGCTGAACAAAAAGTTGAAGCGGCGCGGGTGATCGAATCGCTTAATGCTGCTTTGGCAAAAGATGCAGCGCTTCTAGATGAGCAAGAACGCGAAGAGTTAGTCGTTGCGATTGCCCAACTTGATGCCGTAGCACAGCAAGATGATATTGATGCCATTGAAAAAGCGATTGCAAATCTCGATGATAAAACCCAAGATTTTGCGTCAAGACGTATGGATAATTCTATTAGAGCGGCGCTAAAAGGGCAGTCGGTCGACAACATATAGGTGAAATGATGCCACAGTTAGTATTTTTACCCCATCAAGAACTTTGTCCAGACGGCGCAGTACTTGAAGCAGAAGTGGGTGAGACCATTTTAAACGTTGCGCTGCGTAACGGTATTCATATTGAACATGCGTGCGAAAAGTCATGTGCTTGTACTACATGCCATGTCATTGTGCGTGAAGGTTTTGAACAGCTTGACGAAAGTGATGAGTTAGAAGACGACATGCTAGATAAAGCATGGGGACTTGAGCCTGAAAGTCGTTTATCTTGCCAAGCTAAAGTGGTGGATTGCGATATGATTATCGATATTCCTAAATACACAGTCAATATGGTCAGCGAAGGTTAGTGTTTGCCGAAGTATTAGCGTATCAATAATCCCATTTATAGCGGGTAATTGATCACAAAAAAAAGAGCCAATCTTGCTAGATTGGCTCTTTTTTTATCTGTGGTCATTCCAGTCATTGATTTTAAATAAACTCAGCGTATGATGCGCGAAAATTCCAATTTTGGAGCACTCTGTGCGCATCGCAATACTGTCTCAAGGCCCGCAATTATATTCTACTAAACGCTTAGTTGAAGCTGCTGTCGCCCGCGGACACGAAGTCAAAGTTATTAATCCATTAAAGTGTTATATGAATATCAATATGACCAAACCTAGCATTCATATGGCGGGTAAAGATCTGGGTCATTTTGATGCTGTCATCCCTCGTATTGGTGCTTCAGTGACCTTCTACGGTTCTGCAGTATTACGTCAATTTGAAATGATGGGTGTGTATGCGGTTAATGGTTCAATTGGAATTGCGCGTTCACGAGATAAATTGCGTTCAATGCAGCTGTTATCACGTCAAGGTATTGGCTTGCCAATCACTGGTTTTGCCAATAAACCCAGCGATATCCCTGATTTGATTGATATGGTCGGCGGTGCGCCATTAGTGGTTAAATTGTTAGAAGGTACTCAGGGCATTGGCGTGGTATTAGCTGAAACCCGCAAAGCTGCAGAGAGCGTGCTTGAGGCCTTTATGGGACTCAAAGCCAATATTATGGTGCAAGAATATATTGCTGAAGCACAAGGCGCTGATATTCGCTGTTTTGTGCTGGGCGATAAAGTGATTGCTGCGATGAAGCGCCAAGCAAAGCCGGGTGAGTTTCGTTCTAATTTACATCGTGGCGGCAGTGCTACTTTGGTTAAATTAACTCCGGAGGAGCGATCAGTCGCGCTTCGCGCTGCAAAAACAATGGGGTTAAATATTGCTGGGGTTGATTTATTACGTTCTAACCATGGTCCGGTTGTGATGGAAGTTAACTCATCTCCTGGTTTAGAAGGCATTGAAAAAGCGACTCAAAAAGACGTTGCCGACGCCATTATTGGCTTTATGGAAAAGAATGCCAACAAGTCCATCAAGTCAGCACAATAAGATTTAGCGATTACCAAAGAGCAGAAATTGGGTCATGTTAATAAAAATGACTCAATTTAGTGATGAAATATCACCGTAAAAGCGGATAAGGCTAGGAATATATGGCTAAATTACGTATAATCCGCGCGAATTTTTTAAACTTGCTCACATTAAGGAAGCTAGTTATGGCGATCGAACGCACATTTTCTATTATCAAGCCAGATGCAGTTGCTAAAAACCACATTGGCGCTATTTATAACCGTTTTGAATCAGCTGGTCTTAAGATCATTGCTTCTAAAATGGTACAACTATCTAAAGAACAAGCTGAAGGTTTCTACGCTGAACATAGCGCACGTCCTTTCTTTGGTGCTTTAGTTTCTTTCATGACTTCTGGTCCAGTAATGGTTCAAGTGTTAGAAGGCGAAAACGCTGTTCTAGCTAACCGTGAAATCATGGGTGCAACTAACCCAGCTGAAGCTGCTCGTGGCACCTTACGTGCTGACTATGCTGCAAGCATCGACGAAAACGCAGTTCACGGTTCTGATGCAGTTGAATCAGCAGCACGCGAAATTGCTTACTTCTTCAGCGCTGACGAAGTGTGCCCACGCACTCGTTAATCGTTGCTGTAAGTTGATAAAAAAGGAGCTTCGGCTCCTTTTTTGTGTCCGCTCTTCAGATATTGAGCACTTTGTTTGATAACGACTTCTTCGTGTTTAAATCGACTATTTCACCGTATTGCGTTGACTAAAAACACAACATTTAATTAACAATAATATTGCGAATTGGTGTGTTGATATAGTGTTAAATAAGGTATCTGTACTCCGTCAGAAAGTTCCTAATCTTATACTAAATATCACCAAACAGGCTTTTTTGCCGTTTAATAAACAGGGCTTGTCAGGACCGATATTAGGGCTATTTTGAATAGATTTAGTCTATAAAAATGCTAACAAGTTACTTTTCTGAATAAATACTCAGTAATATTGAAATGTCATTCTGACGTTTTTTACGACAAATAATCTATTTTATTTAAAATATTGAAAATTAATTTTTGATGCATTTTGTGATCAATTGTTTTTAAATTGTTATCTGTGTTTATTTTTTGTATTTCAATATGTATTTATTTGTTTTTTTATGGTCTTTAATTTGTATTTTTATTTGCGGTTTAAAATGTTAACAATCTTGATAAATGCCGTTAAATTCGGTAACTTATTGATTTTAAATGGATCGGTTTAAGTCAAATTAATTATCAATCCACATGTTAAATGTGATGTTGTTCACATGTTGCCCTTATTGACTAAAGGTTTTTTATTCATTAATAATGTTTTTCAATAATTGGCAATGACCAATTATTCATAATTAAAAATATAACGACTTGTTTTATTTTATATCAAGTTATAGGGAGTTTATTCATGAGTTCAGTCACATTAACTGCTAAGGCAATTCGCCGTAGTTTACTAGCAGTAGCAGCAACAAGTGTCGCGACAACAGGCTTATTTTCTTCAGCAGCATTTGCTGCCGATGAGCAGAAAGTTGAAAGAATCGAAGTCACCGGTTCTCGTATTCAGCGTCAAGACATGGAAACGGCTTCTCCAGTTACCATTATCTCTGCAGAAGCTATTCGCGCAGAAGGTTTCACTTCAGTTGACCAACTACTTCAAGCTCAAACGTCAATGGCTGGTGCTGCTGTTGGTTCTAGCACAAACAACGGTGCAGATGGTGTAGCACAAGTTGATTTACGTGGTATGGGAGCAGCACGTACTTTAGTACTAGTGAATGGCCGCCGTATGGTTAACTCAGGTTCAGGTGCAGATAGCTCTGTTGATTTGAACTCTATTCCAGTAGCAATGATTGCACGTGTTGAGATCTTAAAAGACGGCGCCTCAGCTGTTTATGGTTCAGATGCGATTGCTGGCGTAGTGAACATTATTACCAAGAAAGATTTCGAAGGTTTACAGTTGGACGTTAACGGCAGTGGCACCGATAAAGGTGATGGCGAAAACGGTGACGTAAGTATGCTTTACGGTTTCAATACCGATGGCGGTAACTACACAATTGGTGCAGCTTTCTCTGACCGTCGTGATATTGTGCAGTCAGACCGCGATTGGACTGAATTAGCGACAAGTAGCATTATTCCTACAGGCACGTTGGAGGGCTTATCAAGAGACTCTAGTGGTAACTGGGTTCCTCGCGCTGATCTTTATGAACGTTATGACTATACCCAAGATAGCTACTATCAAACACCGAGTGAGCGTCGTAGCTTGTTTGCGAATATGACACAAGAGTTAGGTAATGATGTCGTATTAACTGCTGATGCTATTTACACTAATCGCCGTTCAAACCAACAATTAGCGGGACAGCCTGCACAGATTTATTTAGATGTGTGCGGTCAACCAGGTGTCGATCCTTTAAACTGTATGACCATTGACAGCAGCATGACTGCGGCTGGCATTGAAGCTAATGATGACGGTCAAGTGTTCTATGCAAGACGTACCAAGGATGTGGGTCCTCGTATATATTCTCAAGATACGAATACATGGCGTATGTCTGCAGGTTTAGCAGGATTACTTGATGTACACACCGGTATGAACTGGGATGTGTCTTACACTTTCGGTAAGAACGAAGCGTCAACGTCAGTTGATAACTCTATCAATGCAAATGATATGATCAACTCAATTTATGCTGATCAAGATTCATGGTTTTCTGGCGCTCCGTTAACTCAAGATCAAAAAGATGCTGTAGGATATTCAGAGAAAGCTAACGGTGGTAACGAGCAACAAACTCTGTCTGCTGGTTTAAATGGTGAGTTATTTGAATTGTCTGCTGGTGCGGTTGGTTTTGCTATCGGTGCTGAGTATCGTCGTGAAAGTGGTTTCTACAATCCAGATCCAATAGTGGTCGCTGGTGAAAGTACTGCTGCACAACAAGATCCAACTGAAGGTGAGTACAACGTTATCTCTTTTTTCCAAGAGGTTAGCGTACCTTTCACTGAAAAGTTAACTGGTGAATTTGCACTGCGTTATGACGATTACTCAACATTCGGTAAAGCGTCTACTTGGAAAGTCGGTTTAACTTATGAAGCAACTGATGATTTGATGCTTCGTACAGTAGCAGCCACTGGTTTCCGTGCTCCAAGTGTATCTGAATTGTATGCAGGTAATTCAGGTTCATTCGATTACTTAACAGATCCTTGGTTATCAGACGCTGATCAACCAGGTCAAATATTAGTTAATCGTACATCAGATCCAGATCTAAAACCTGAAGAGTCAGAATCATACACTGCAGGTTTAGTGTACTCACCAAACTATGTTGAAGGTATGTCTGTAACATTAGATTACTGGCGTTTCAAAGTTGATAACGCAATTGCACGTTTAGACACTCAAGCTGGTTTAGACGATTGTAAAGCTGGTAAAGCGTCTGCTTGTGAAACGTTTAATATCACACAAGAAGGTGATTTACGTAGTTTAACAAATGCGTTAACTAACGTGGGTACTCAAGATACTAGTGGTGTTGACTTTAACTTAGCCTATAACTTTGAAGGTTTAGGTTTAGATTGGAAAATTAACAATGACATGACTTATCTGCTTAATTTCGAGCAAGATGGTCAAGATTATACTGATACTATCGACGGTAACTTTGGTGCTTACGCGAAAGTTCGCAACAACTTTAGCGTTTCAGCTGGTCAAGATTCTTGGAGTGTAATGTACTTCAACCGTTATGTCGGTGAGATGACTGATTTAGCAGAAGGCACAGATGTTGATTCAATTCTGTACCATAATGTTTCAGGTACTTATTATGTTACAGACATGATTACCTTAAGCGCTGGTGTTAAAAACTTAAGCGACGAAGAGCCATCACGTGTTTCTAACGGTAGCGATGGCGGTACTGTTCCTGAAGTGTATGACACTATTGGCCGTCAGTACTTCGGTGGCGTAACTGTTAAGTTCTAAATAACAGTTTAGTTATTGAACTAAACATCAGACAATGTGACAGTTACATTGTCTGACTTAAAAAGGCCTACATTATTGTAGGCCTTTTTATTACGTTGATTTTTATGTCAGTAATATAGAAATCTAGTGATTTAAGCGTAATTCATGTCGATGTTCTCGACGGAATTTTTGTTCACAACCGGTACAACGTTGTTCTGTTGGATCGGCGATTAAGCGGGGCGGTTCTATGTCCATTTCACAATCAGAGCAAAGACCATATAAACCCAGTTCAAGCTGACAATAAGCAGCATCTAGCTTCATGAACTTAGTAAAAATATCAGTATTGATTAGTTTGACTTGTGGTAGGTAATCAATCACTTTCACCAGAGGGGTTTCCATTGAAATATGAGCAACTTCAGTAGCTTTTAATGAATCCTTGATAACCAGCATTAACTCACGCCTCAAAATAAGTTCAAGTTGTTGAAGTTTTTGCTGTATGTCCTGAGTGTTGTGCAACTGAGATAACCTTAACTGACTATGCCAATGTAGGTAATCTATTTTAGGCACAAATAAAGCAGGCGTTATGACGAAGATCAATTCTCGATAAGATTTCTGTGATAAAAACATGAATAATAATTTATCATTTATTCATCTCAGCCAACGTTATGTGTCTGTCTTAGCGATAAGCTAGGATTGATTGTCGCATATATATGGTTAATTAATCGCAGCTGATTGAACACAAAAAAAGATAATTTCGCTATTTTGTGATGACTTAGGATTAATACGGTTTATAACCTTGATGACACATTTTCATCAAGGTTGATTTAATCCGAAATAGTATAGTTGGTGCGTTGTTGCAAGCTTATATGAGCGATCTATGAGCATGCTGTAGCACCTTAACGATTTCTTCAGTAGTTTTGAATATTCGTAATTCTCTAAACAAAGTATCCGCTTCGGGATATTGACGGTTCAAGTAACTAAACCACTGTTTAATCCGTGAAGGGTAGTAATCGGACTTACGACCGTTGAGTTCTTTATCGGTATAGGCCATAAGTAAGCTTAGGGTTTGTTGCCAACTGAATGGGGTAGCGCCGGTTTTAATCGTATCGCCTAAGTTAGGCAAAGAAATAGCTCCTCGGCCAATCATTATACTGTCACAGCCAGTGACATCCATGCATCTCTGAGCATCAGCGGCATTCCAAATTTCTCCATTAGCGATAACAGGAATTGGCAGGCGTTGTCTTACTTCAGTAATGTATTCCCAATATGCCGGTGGTTTATAACCATCGCTTTTACTACGAGCATGAATTGCAAGCTCTGTTGCGCCAGCTTCATATACCGCTAAGGCATTTTCCATAAATAATGACTTGTCTTCGTAGCCTAAACGGATTTTAGCAGTAACAGGATGTTCTAAAGGCACTGCATCGCGCATGGCTTTGACGATACTGTAAATATTCTCAGGATATTGGAGTAATACTGCGCCGCCTTTGCTTTTATTGACGGTTTTGGCTGGGCAACCAAAATTAGCATCAACGCCATTTGAACCTAGTTCTACAGCTCTTATGGCATTTTGTGCCATCCACTCAGGTTCTTGGCCTAATAACTGAACACGTACAGGTGTTCCTGATGCGGTTAGCCCTTGATGGAGTAGCTCAGGGCACAATTTATAGAACACTTTGTCTGGTATGAGTTGATTGACGACCCTGACAAATTCCGTCACAACCAGATCAAATGGATTGATGGCAGATAATATTTCACGCATATGGTCATCAACCACACCTTCCATTGGAGCTAAAATAACGCGCACAGTACACCTTGCTGAAGTCAAAAGTGCGCTATTTTAGCGTGTTTATTCTTTGATATCAGTACTAAATTGCTATGCGCGTTTTTTTGTCGATTAACTAAACAAATTCTTGCTAATAATCATATTGATAGCGATCTTGTTGTATTTATGTTAAATATACATGGCATTAGTTTTGAGGCTTGCCTAACAAGTATTTGTGTTAAATAAATAGACAATTTTCACGTTTTTTTAATTTTTTTGCAATAAAATTTACTCACTACAGGTCTCTTTAACCAAGCCGGCAATGATGTTGGTCACCATACACAATCAAGATATAGGAAGATAATTATTATGAATTCAATCAAACAAACTACTTTAGCGGTTGCATTAGGTTCTGTTGTAATGACTGCAGGCTTTTCTGCTCAAGTAGAAGCTAACCCATTTGGTTTTCAACAATTAACTTCTGGTTATCAAATTGATGGCGGAGAAGGCAAGTGTGGTGAAGGCAAATGCGGCGAGAACATGAAAAAGTCTGCTGAGAAAGCGGCCGAAGGTAAATGTGGCGAAGGCAAGTGTGGCGGCGATAAAATGAAGTCTGCTGAAAAAGCAGCTGAAGGTAAGTGTGGCGAAGGCAAATGCGGCGGCGACATGAAAAAATCCGCTGAGAAAGCGGTTGAAGGTAAGTGCGGCGAAGGCAAATGTGGCGGTGACATGAAAAAGTCTGCTGAGAAAGCCAAAGAAGGTAAGTGTGGTGAAGGTAAGTGTGGCGGTCAGAAATAATTAATGACTTCTATTTGATAATGCCTTGGCTTATCTGACACAATTAAGGCCTGAGATTCAGGCCTTAGTTTTATCTGTTTTTTATTTTTAAGGACGCATTATGTCTATTCAGCATCGCAACGCACAGGGTCAGGCTAGTGTTGGTTTAGGACTTCGCCGTGAAATGCTGGATGAATTTTGTCAGCAGGTGCCATCTGCCATTAATTTTTTCGAAGTGGCGCCTGAAAATTGGATGACATTAGGCGGCAAGTTTGGGCGTCAGTTTAAAACATTAACTGACCAACACGCTTTTTTCTGCCACGGGCTTTCATTATCCATTGGTAGTCCTGAACCGCTTGATAGTCACTTTGTACAAAATATAAAACGCTTTTTAGATGAGCATAATATAGAAGTGTATTCAGAGCATTTAAGTTATTGCTCAGGGACTGGCCATATGTATGATTTGATGCCAATCCCATTTACTGATGATGCAGTCATCCATACCGCTAAGCGGATAAAGCAAGTCGAAGACATACTCGAGCGTCCATTTATTTTAGAGAATGTGTCATTTTATGCGGCGCCAGGTGCACAAATGACCGAACAAGAGTTTGTTAATGCGGTGCTGCAAGAGGCCGACTGCAAATTACTGCTTGATGTAAATAACATTTACGTTAATTCAATTAACCATCAATACGATGCTGCAGCTTACTTAGCGGCTATGCCTACCAAACGAATCGCTTATCTGCATATTGCAGGGCACTATGAAGAAGAGGCCGACTTAATGGTTGATACTCACGGTGCGGATATTATCGATCCTGTATGGGCCTTATTGCAGCAGTGTTACCAATTACATGGCGTGCACCCGACCTTGCTTGAGCGTGACTTTAATATTCCTAAAACAGACATACTTCTTAATGAGATTAATCAAATTCATCAGTATCAACAAAATGCCTTAACGCAGCAGTCAATATTGAGGAAGGCATAATGGGTTTCATTGAAGTACAACAACAATTTATGGACTATATCCGCGATCCTAGTTTGCCATTGCCCGAGGGGATTGAACCCAGGCGCATGAAAATCTATCGAGAATTATTTTTTAATAATATTGCAGGTTTTGTGTCGAGTGCGTTTCCGGTGTTGAAAAGTGTATATCAGGACGACCAATGGCAGGCCTTAGTACAGCAATTTTTTGTCACCCACGATTGTAAGACACCAATATTTGTTGAAATAGCCGGTGAGTTTTTAGCGTTTTTACAACATGAATACCAGATGACAGAAGATGATCCTGTTTTTATGTTGCCGTTAGCACATTATGAATGGTTAGAATTATGTGTCGCCGTCGCGCCAGATACTCCCGCAGCTCAATCGATCAATACCATCGAACTAAACCAGCATAGGTTATGCCTAGCAGCTTGTGCCAAAGTGGCGCAATATGCCTTTGACGTTCAACATATTAGTGTTGACTACCAGCCTATAGAGCCGACAGCACAAGCGAACTTTTTTTGTGTATTTAGAGGTGCTGATGATGACGTCGCATTTTTACAGCTGACACCATTAAGTGCGCAAGTGTTAGCTTACATTGAACAAATGACTCATTCTCAACAGGGTGTAACAGTCGATGCCATTATAAGTTGGTTAAGTGAGCATTATCCACAAATGCCAAATGACACCTTGTTGTCAGGTTGCTTGCCTTTATTGCAACAACTCGCCCAAAAGGGCATTGTTATTTCATCAATCGAGTCATAATAGGCTTATTATATTTAAGGTTTTTATTTTGTGAAGATGGGTCTAAAATAAGCCACTTTTTGTGATCCACTTCACGTCTATTGTCCGCTATGCTAACTGAGCAGTTGGCATAATATAACACATGAAAGACGTGAGTTATCGCAGTCACAACATCACCTTAATCTAGGAATAATCATGAGTCAGCCGTTTAAAGACCCGTTTAACATCTTTTATTTTATTGGTTTTATTTTGGTTTTATTAATTCCAACATTACCCGCGAGTCTTTCATGGTTGAAAGCAACAGGATTAATTTAACGCTTACTTCAGGTTAACCTGTCATGATATTGTCTTATTAAACCACTCGGATAGAGTGGTTTTTTTGTTTGTATGAGGGCACATATGGCAGTGAAACGCGGATTTTTTCTCATTATTGGTTTGTGCAGTCTAGTGTTAGGCATTATTGGCATTGCACTGCCTCTTTTACCTACAGTGCCATTTATTTTATTGGCTGCGTTTTGTTTTGCTCGTTCTAGTGATCGCCTTCATCATTGGCTAATCAATCACCCTTGGTTTGCTGAAGGTATCTCTCAGTGGCAATCGAAACGTGCGTTGAGCCGATCGCTCAAGCGAAAAGCCATGTTAATGAGCGGCCTTAGTTTTACGATTAGTATTATGATTGTACCGATAATATGGGTGAAAATTATGTTGTTGTGCATGATGCTTGTTTTATTATTTTTCTTGTGGCGGATCCCAGAGTTAGAATAATAAATAGCCTGGTTAATGCATGCCTGTTGCAACTGAGATTAAACGGGCATAAGATCACACCAGTATTTTTACCAGAGTCCACCATTGACGTGGACTTTTTTATTGCGTAATCACTTTCAGATAGAGTTAACTACATTATGATGAACCAAGACAGTTTAGCGCTTATTAAGCAGAGCATTAAAACCATTCCTGATTATCCAATACCAGGCATCATGTTCCGTGACGTCACCAGTTTGCTTGAAAATGCAGAAGCTTATAAAGCCACGATTGCGATTCTAGTAGCTCATTATCAATCAAAAGGTTTCACTAAAGTGGTTGGTACTGAAGCGCGTGGTTTTTTATTTGGTGCCCCACTTGCGTTAGAGCTCGGCGTTGGTTTTGTACCTGTACGTAAACCGGGTAAATTACCCCGTAAAACCATAAGCCAAACTTATGACTTAGAATACGGTAAAGACACCTTAGAAATTCATGTCGACGCGATTAATGCTAATGATAAAGTGCTCGTTATTGATGATCTATTAGCCACCGGTGGCACGATTGAAGCGACTGTAAAACTTATTCGTCAATTAGGCGGTGAAGTGAGCCATGCTGCGTTTGTTATCTCATTACCAGAAATTGGTGGCGAGAAGCGCTTACAAGGTATGGGAATTGAAGTGTTAAGTTTATGCGAGTTTGACGGCGAGTAAGTAAAGTAAAATAAACTGCCATTTTATTAAGCAGTTAACTAGATTTTGCTCTATCAAATGCTTGCTCAACAATAGCATGCCGGCCCTTGGCATGTTATTGTTAACCCCTTTAAAGGGATTGACTCCCGATAGCTCTCTGTGGGGAATTTCATGTCTTACCAAGTACTCGCCCGCAAATGGCGTCCAGCTAAATTTGAACAAATGGTCGGCCAATCCCATGTATTAATGGCATTAACCAATGCACTGAGCCAACAACGCTTACATCATGCTTACCTGTTTACCGGTACGCGCGGCGTGGGTAAAACCAGTTTGGCACGTTTGTTTGCTAAAGGTCTTAATTGTGAAACAGGCGTTACTGCTACGCCGTGCGGTGAATGCTCTAGTTGTATTGAAATTGCCCAAGGTCGATTTGTCGATTTAATTGAAGTCGATGCTGCTTCGCGCACCAAAGTTGATGATACTCGTGAACTTCTCGACAATGTACAGTATCGCCCATCCCGTGGTCGTTTTAAGGTTTACTTAATCGATGAAGTCCACATGTTATCGCGTAGTAGTTTTAACGCACTCCTAAAGACCTTAGAAGAGCCTCCAGAGCACGTTAAGTTTTTATTAGCGACGACCGATCCGCACAAACTGCCAGTTACTGTGTTATCCCGTTGCTTACAGTTCAATTTGAAAAGTTTATCGCAGGACGAAATTAGCAAGCAACTTGAGTATGTAATTACTCAAGAAAAGTTACCATTCGAATCGCAAGCGCTGAGTTTATTAGCCAAAGCGGCTAATGGCAGTATGCGTGATGCGCTCAGTTTAACGGATCAAGCGATAGCGTTTGGCAGTGGCCAAGTGATGCTTACACAAGTGCAAACCATGTTGGGCAGTATTGATGAGCAACATGTGCTCGCGTTATTGAAAGCCTTGTGTGATGCCGATGTTGGGCCATTAATGCAAACAGTGGCAAAAGTATTGGCATTTGGCGCAGATGCCGAAGAAGTATTGCGTAGCTTATTAGAATTATTACATCAAATCACCTTAACTCAATTTGCCCCAGCTGCTGCACAGCAATCGCTGTTTAGTGAGCAAATTTTGGCATTCGCGCAGCAATTAGCGCCTGAACAAGTACAGCTTTATTACCAAATGCTGCTTAACGGCCGTAAAGATTTACCCTTTGCTCCCGATCCTAAATCGGGCTTGGAAATGGCACTGCTTCGTGCGGTAGCCTTTACGCCCGAGAAACAAGTAAAACGTTGGGTAACAACGACACCGGCTAATATTGATTTAAGTGTTATTGATCACTCATCAACTTCAGCGCAAGAGGTCATTGAAACAGGCCCAAAGCCTGATGTTCTGCCTCAAACGCATAATGATTTAACGATAGCAGTACCCGCTATTCAGGCTGAAGAGTTGCCGACCCCCGAAGTTGAAGATATTGATGTTCTCGATGATATCGCTGTCGAGCCATCGTTGGTTGCTGAGCAAGCTTTATTGTTGGACCAAGCACAAAGCTTAGGGTTTAACTCATTGCCGCCCAAAAGTGTCGATGTGCAGTCTGACCAGCTTATTAATGATGATGTCGATAAAGCTGCCGAAGCTGATGTTGTTAGTGCAACTTCATCTGATGATGTTGTTCATAATGCTGATACTGAAGCAACTGTTGAATCCAATACTGAAAATTTGGCTAATGATATTACCGAGTCTGAAGAGGTTGCAGAGCAACCTACATTAGTGCCGAGTAAAGCAGACACCAATACAGTAGAAAATAGCCAATCCAGTGATAGTGCAGATAACAGCTCACTTGATGCCTATTCCTTTATGGATTATGACGAAGCAGACGATCCGTCAATGGAATATCAACCCTCGGATCATGACGAATATGTTGCGTTTTCGGTTTCAAACGAGATAACTGAAGCTAACAATGTTACTGAAGCTTCGGAGTCGATGTCTGAACCGAAAACGGTTAATCATCTTGTTGACAATAACAGCGACTTGATGAGTGATAATGCTCGTCAAAACCTCACTAGCGCAGATGATAACTTAGACGACTTTTTAGATGAAGTGTTAGCCAGCCGAGATTCTCTCATTGCAGATGTTGGTGTATTACAGCAACAAGAAGAACTTGCTAAAAAAGAGTCTACAAAAACAATCAGTTCTAGAGTGAGCAAAGCGGCTGCGGCATCAACATCAACAACGGCCGCTAATGAGTCTTCTGATAAGTCAGAACAGGCTGAGTTTAGCGCACCTACAGCCAACGAAGCATCATCTGTAACGCTCAACGGAACAGACAAGTCTAAAGTTGTGGCCGATTATGATAGGCCTCCTTGGGTCGCGCCCAAAGAGGGTGAGATCGTTAATGCGTTTGCAGATATTAATCAAGAGACTAAACCAGCAGTTGAAGCAACATTTCAACCATCGAGTTCAGTCAGTCAGCAAGCTGGTCATCAACATCAAAAACCGGCCAGCGCACAAATAACCCGTTCACTGGCTGCTGATCCGCAAAACATTAATGCAGAGCCGGTGATTCAATCTAATGTGCTCGCCAAATTTGAACCACACAGCATTCAAGGCGATGAAGTTGATTTACATTGGTATAAAATAATGACTAATGTGTCCGTTGGCGGAAGGGTTAGGCAATTAGGGGTGAACTCCGTGTGCCCAACATTGTCAAACCCAATAGTATTGGTGTTAAAACCAGACCAGAAACATTTGTCTGCGCAAACTGCTATCGATCAATTACAAGTAGCGTTATCTGAGTACCTTGAGCGACCAACTGAAGTTGAGATACAGATTGGTGTGGTGCAAAAACGAGAAACACCACTTGAGTTACGTAAACGTTTTCATCGGGAGCTTATTGCGCAAGCGCAACAATCTATTTTGCTTGATGACAACGTTCAGTGGATGATCCAACACTTATCGGCTCAGTTAGACAGTGACACGATTGAATATCCATCGGAGCAACTAGGGCAAATAGCGCAGGATATTGCACTCATCAGCGCTTCATAAGTACACAAATAGGGTGGTTTTACAGAAAATGAATATATCTTCATCTCAAAAATGTATCTGTAATATTGCCAATCGATTTTATTTCAGTAAGATTGTCGCCATTATGACGACTTGCTAACAACCTTAATTAGAGAGAGACGACTATGTTTGGTGGAAAAGGCGGTATGGGCAATTTAATGAAACAAGCCCAAATGATGCAAGACAAAATGGCTAAAGTGCAGGAAGAAATTGCGCGCACAGAAATGACGGGTGAAGCGGGTGCTGGCTTGGTTAAAGTAACCATGACAGGTAACCACAATGTGCGTAAAGTTGAAATTGATCCAAGTTTGATGGAAGACGATAAAGAGATGTTAGAAGATCTTATCGCCGCAGCGTGTAATGACGCAGCCCGTCGTATTGAAGAAAATCAAAAGACTAAAATGGCCGAAGTGACTGGTGGTATGCAATTACCTCCTGGAATGAAAATGCCGTTTTAATCGTGCCGTGAATCAATAAAAAAGCTCAAGCATTAATGCTTGAGCTTTTTTATTTCCAGCTTTAAACCGCTTTCATCGCAGCTTGTTGGTCAATAATCACACAGTCTTGTGCTTGGTAATCATTAATGCATTGCTGAAACTTATTTTCAAGTTTAACTTTATCAAAAAAGCCTAAAGCATAAGAGTCGCATTTCACTTTCATTTTTTTATCATTAATCAATAGTGTTTCTTTTTTTAATTCAGCGAAACCTAATGAGTATGCGATTTCAACAAATTTGAGGTTAATAAAGTAACCTAATAAAACTGCAACAATAACAATGATGATTTTTTTCACAATAATGTCCTTAATATTATTCTATAAATCCATGAGTAACTCATCTAGTTATAGCAATTTATACGCCAAAATAAAAACTAAATATAATCAATAAGTTATTTATTCTCTATTCTGTAACTTAGTTATTTTACTCATTAAGTTATGAGTTTGACCAATCTAAGCAATCTATTTAGATAACCAACCTTGTGTCGGTTCATGCAGCCATAGACTTTGCTATTACCCTTATGTAAAGCATTTAAATATTAACTCAAAGTAAAAAATATTTGACATTGATTGACATCAAACTATCATGAGGTGAGTTAAATATTTTTTACTTTGAGTTCGCTGGGGTTAACATGAGTAATAAACAAAAAGTACACCAATGGTTGCAAGAAACCAGCTTTCGCGAGCTAACGCTATCGATAGATTTTTTGGTAACAGGTTATATTTTCTATCTTTATTTGAGCCAGTTGTTTAATGCAACCCCAGAGCAACTTGCATCTATTGAATGGTTATCAAGTTTACTGCTTGAGATCATCATTTACTCAATTGTACTGATGGTTGTCAGTTATATTTTATTAGCGTTAATTAGCGACGATGAGTTATCACAACCGATGGATGTGAGAGAAAAACAAATCAGTTTAGTCGGTTATAAATATTCGGCTATCATTTTGCAAGTGGGCGTTGTATTTGCCATTTTTCAGTATAATATCGCCGCCCAAGATTTTGATTTTATGCAACAACGGACTGTGCCGTATTTACCACTGCATATTTTAATTGTGGCTTTTCTAACTGCTGAACTGGCACATTACGGTGTGCAATTGTATAAGGGGCGCACTGGTGATATTTATGGATAATCGGGATGATGTAAAAGTAGGGATTTCAAATACTATTCGTACGTTACGCTTTTTACATAACGAAATGACGCAGAAGCAACTGGCCGAACAAATTGGTGTGACGCGTCAAACGGTGATGGCAATAGAGTCAAATAAATACTCTCCAACACTTGAAGTGGCGTTTAAAATTGCAGAGGTGTTTAATTTACCGCTGGATAAGGTTTTTACTTATCGTTCAGGTAAGTAACCTAAACACGTGATAATAAAATCCCCTCAAACAGCCTTTTGTTACGTTATTTGCGTCCTGTCTAAGCCACTCTCACTTGATTACGGCCATTTTGTTTTGATTGATAGAGTGCTCTGTCTGCATTTTTAATCAGACACTGGTAATCTTTACATTCAGATGTCATTCCAGCAACACCTACACTCACAGTGACACCAATGGGAAGTATATCTATCTCAGACTCACCAGGCAGTACTAACTGAGTGTTTTCGATAATCGTTCTGAGTCGTTCAGCAAGTGTATAAGATGTGGAGACTTGGGTTAGCGGGAGGATGACAATAAACTCTTCACCACCATAACGAGCCACTATATCTGATTCTCTTAACGACATTTTAATGTTCTGGGCGATATTTTTCAAAACTAAGTCACCAATCTGATGGCCATACTTATCATTAATGTTTTTGAAATGGTCAATATCGATAAGGAAGATGGATAGTGGTTTAGAATAACTTTGCGCCCTTTGTGTTTCCTCTTTGAGGCGACGATCTAAGTATCGACGGTTAAAAATCCCTGTTAGTGAGTCGGTGATGTTTTCTTGTTTAAGGGCATGTATCTGCATAATGTCACTGGTGGTTTTGAGGGATAGGCTACACACAACAAATACAAAAATAGCTCCGCAAAAAAATATCACTGGCACTACTAAATCGAGTGGTTGAGAAAATGTAACCACGCAAAATTTAGCGTAAATGACATAACCTGTGATGAAAAACAGGATCAGCAGAATAAGAAATCCCCAACTGTGGCGCAATTCGCCGGTTGGAAGTCGGCTAAATATCGTCCATACCGGTTTGATAGCCATTGCAAGTATTAGCGCTCCGCAAATAACCAACCCACTAGCTAATAATGGTAAACTATCTTGCATATTGGGTCCTTGTATAGGTGACACTTTAATTTGAAAACTCATATTTTTGGTGGTGTTTTAAATATTATCGTGAATGACCTCCTTAGGTCCTCACAGGCAATATTAAGTTCTGAATAGTAGAATATCAGATGGATTGAACAAAAAAAGTGATGGCTTTCAAAAGTTAATTAACGCCTTATTTGCGGTTGTGTCTAAAGTAACAAAGATGAGTCAATAGAGTATCTTTAAGCTGGTTTGCTTGGTTTGCTTGGTTTGCTTGGTTTGCTTGGTTTGCTTGGTTTGCTTGGTTTGCTTGGTTTTAAATTGGTGTAGCGACACGTTGTTTCGTTATTAATCTGCTCCCGTAATCGCCGTAACTTTTTTGCTAAAAAGTAGTCGTTGAGCAATTCCCTTATCTATGATGGCTGTGGCCATAGAGTTACAGTATTCAATAAGAACACTGTTAATTCGTCGATTGTGGCTTCATTTATTGCAACAGAGGTTTTAATCTTTGCATTCAAACGCTGCACAGACAATAATCGCACTGCTTTGGTGTTTCCGCATATTGGCTTAGCCGATCACAAGACGGTTTCACCATGACATTACAATGAGTTTAGCTATTAAGGTATTGGCAATTTTATGAAATTTAGTCCTTTGGTCGATGAATTAATTCAATCTTTACGTGCGTTGCCTGGCGTCGGCCCTAAGTCTGCACAGCGTATGGCATTTCAATTACTTGAGCGTGAACGTAAAGTGGGCCTTAAGCTCGCAGATTCGTTGCAAAAAGCCATGTCTGAGGTGGGACATTGTCAAAGTTGTCGTACGTTTACCGAACAAGATTTATGCCCTATATGCAGTAGCCATCGTCGCATCAATACTGGGATCATTTGCGTGGTTGAAACGCCTGCTGATGTGCTTGCTATTGAAGCTGGTGGTCATTTTAATGGCCGTTATTTTGTGCTGTTAGGGCACTTGTCGCCGTTAGACGGTGTTGGTCCTGAAGAGTTGGGTTTAGCGTTACTTGAACGCCATTTAACATCAGATGACGTGAGCGAGCTTATTCTTGCTACCAATCCGACCGTTGAGGGTGATGCCACTGCACATTTTATTGCTGATATGGCCAGAAGACACAATGTGGTGATTAGTCGTATCGCACATGGCGTTCCCGTGGGTGGTGAGCTTGAATACGTTGATAGCACCACTTTAGCATTATCTTTTAATGGTCGTATTCCGCTGTAATAGCCCCGTAGCTGATTAGAAACCAAGATGCCAGCAAGTCAAAAATTAGATTTGTTGGCATTTTTTTATTCAATCTTGGATGAGTCATGAGGAATACAGGCTACAAAAATGTGTCATATTGAGCCGATTTGGTCTTATCTGATGATTTATTATTCAACAAGGCGGTGTTGCCCCTTGAAAATATTGTAACGTCCCCCATCTCTTGGTTAACACAGAATTTTAGGCGAGTGGATTTTTCGACTCGTGATTGTTTAAACGTAACACCAAGGGAAATACTCATGTCACAACAAGAAACTCATGGCTTTCAAACCGAAGTAAAACAACTTCTGCAATTGATGATCCACTCTCTGTATTCGAATAAAGAGATTTTCTTACGTGAGCTAGTCTCAAACGCGGCCGATGCAGCAGATAAGCTTCGCTATTTAGCATTAACTGACGATACCTTATATGAAGGTAACGGTGATTTACGCGTTCGTGTAAGTGCGAATAAAGAAAAGGGCACAGTCACCATTTCAGATAATGGTATTGGTATGACCCGCGATAGCGTCATCGAACATTTAGGGACTATCGCCAAGTCTGGCACTAAAGAATTTTTTAATAATCTTTCAGGCGAAGCGTCAAAAGATTCACAATTAATTGGTCAGTTTGGTGTGGGTTTTTATTCGGCCTTTATCGTGGCGAAAAAAGTTACTGTACGCACTCGCGCTGCCGGCCATGCTGCTAACGAAGGTGTCTTGTGGGAATCTGAAGGCGAAGGTTCATTCAATGTAGAAAGTATCACTAAAAATGAACGTGGTACTGAAATTGTGCTGCATTTACGTGACGAAGAAACTGAATTTGCAGACGATTACCGTTTACGCTCAATTATCACTAAGTACTCTGATCACATCTCTGTTCCAGTTCAAATGTGGAATGAAGGTACACCTGAGTCAGACGGCCCTGATGGAGAGAAAGTCGCGGCAACGGAAGGTGAGTGGAAAGTGATGAACAAAGCGACAGCGCTTTGGACTCGTAATAAGTCAGACATCACGGAAGAAGAATACCAAGAATTTTACAAGCACATTTCTCACGATTACAGCGACGCATTAAAATGGTCTCACAATCGTGTTGAAGGTAAGCAAGAATACACCAGTTTACTGTACATCCCAGCTAAAGCGCCTTGGGATATGTGGAACCGCGACCATAAGCATGGCTTGAAATTGTTTGTTCAACGTGTATTTATTATGGATGAAGCGGAACAGTTTTTACCTACATACTTACGCTTTGTACGTGGATTAATCGATTCAAATGATTTGCCATTAAACGTATCTCGCGAAATTTTACAAGATAATCAAGTAACAACAGCAATGCGCGTGGGTATCACCAAACGTGTGTTAGGCATGCTTGAAAAACTGGCTAAAGATGAGCCAGAACAGTATCAGTCTTTCTGGGCTGAATTTGGGCAAGTATTAAAAGAAGGCCCTGCAGAAGACTTTGCTAATAAAGAACGCATTGCAGGTTTATTGCGTTTTGCTTCTACTCATGACAACTCTGCCGCAACAACAGTGTCATTAGAGGCCTATATTGAGCGCATGAAAGCCGGTCAAGACAAAATATATTATATCGTTGCTGACAGTCATGAAGCTGCTGCTAATAGTCCTCATCTTGAGTTGCTGCGTAAAAAAGGCATCGAAGTATTGTTATTGTCTGAGCGTATCGATGAGTGGTTAGTTAATCACTTAACTGAGTTCAAAGACAAGAAGTTGCATTCAGTGACACGTGGTGATTTAGAGTTAGGTGAACTTGAAGATGCCGCTGATAAAGAAGCGCATGATAAAGTAGCCGAAGAGTCTAAAGGTTTAATTGAGCGTGTTAAAGCTGCGTTAGCAGACAGCGTTTCTGAGGTTCGTGTTACTTCACGCCTAACTGACACGCCAGCGTGTGTGGTAGCGGGTGAAGGTGAAATGTCGACGCAGATGATTAAGCTAATGCAAGCAGCTGGTCAGCCTGTGCCAGAGTCTAAGCCAACATTTGAGATTAACCCAACGCATCCTTTGGTTGAGCATTTGAATAACGAAACTGACGAGCAATTGTTTGCTGATTGGGCTAACTTGTTATTACAACAGGCATTGTTATCCGAGAAAGGCAGTTTGGCTGACCCTTCAGCGTTTATTAAACTGACCAATCAAATGTTATTGGCGAGTGTAAAGTAAACTCGATTTAAGCAGTAAAAGCGGACAATAAGTCCGCTTTTGTTTTTGTCATTCTGCGGAGGCAATATGGACTACCTCATTAATCTTACTAAAGATAATATTCAACAAGTTGTTGATACCTCAATGCAAAAAATGGTGGTATTAGCATTTTGGGCGCAACAACAGCCCGAAAGTGTACAAATGTTGCAGACGCTGGAGCATCTTGCCAATAGCCAAGGTGGGCGATTTATTCTCGCTAAAGTGGATTGTGAAACTGAGTTAGAAATTGCGAATTACTTCCAAATTCAGAACGTACCGACCACATTGATTTTAGATAAAGGTAGACCCATTGATGGTTTTTCTGGGGCGCAAAGCCAAGAACAAATTAGTGATTTGCTCGACAAACATTTACCGCCAATGTGGATACAAGAGTTTGATGATGTTAAGCAGCAATTAGCCCAAGGTGAGTTATCGCCAGAAGATTTAGCTAAAATTTCTGACCAGTTAAAAACAATTTTTATCGATTCACAACAAGCACCTGAAGTTGCATTGGTGATGACTGATGTGGCGTTACAGCAAGGTTTACTCGCAGAAGCCAAAAGGCTACTTGCCCGTATAGGTTTAGCGGATCAAGATAGTTACTATCATAATTTAGTGGCTAAATTAGCGTTAGCGGAAGATGCGGCAGATACTCCAGAAATTCGTCAGCTGCAACAAAATGTCGCAGAGCAACCTGATAATCTAGACGCAGTTGTTATATTAGCCAAAGCATTAAATGTTGCTCAACGTAACGAAGAAGCCCTTGAATTATTGTTTGTTATTTTACAAAAAGATATGAGTGCTGCTGATGGCAAAGTTAAACAAGTCTTCATGGAAATTCTAACCGCGATAGGTCAGGGCAATACGTTAGCCAATCAATATCGCCGTAAATTGTATACCTTGTTGTATTAAACAAATTGAAGCTGTTTTGTTACAACCCTTATTAGATCTTGGTCTAATGTCATAACAAAAGCGCTATTAAAAGTGCGGCAGATGTGCGAAAATCGCCGCCCTAAAAAGAACACAAACTTAAAAGAGGACTTTTGAGATGCGCATTATTTTATTGGGTGCCCCAGGTGCCGGTAAAGGTACCCAAGCTCAGTTCATTATGGAACAGTATGGTATCCCACAGATCTCAACTGGTGATATGTTACGTGCAGCGGTTAAAGCTGGTACGCCATTAGGTTTAGAAGCTAAGAAAGTGATGGATGCAGGTCAATTAGTTTCAGACGATCTTATCATTGGGTTAGTGAAAGAGCGTATTGCTCAAGAAGATTGCGTAAAAGGCTTCTTACTTGACGGTTTCCCTCGCACAATTCCTCAAGCTGATGCTATGGCTGAAAATGGTATTGAGATTGATCATGTTATCGAAATCGATGTGCCTGATGAAGAAATCGTTAAGCGTATGAGCGGACGTCGTGTTCATTCTGGTTCTGGTCGTGTTTACCACGTGGTGTTCAATCCACCGAAAGTGGAAGGTAAAGACGATGTCACTGGCGAAGATTTATCTATCCGCCCAGATGACGAAGAAAGTACCGTACGCAAGCGTTTAAGCATTTACCATGAGCAAACTAAGCCATTAGTTGATTATTATGGCAAAGTTGCTGCTGCTGGTAAGACTCAGTACAACAAGTATGACGGTACTCAATCTGTCGCTAAAGTGAGTGAGCAACTAGCCAGCGTATTAAAATAATCGCCGATTAGCTCCGCCATTAAAAGCCTGCTTTGCAGGCTTTTTTTATGCCTAAAGAATAACCTAACCGTTGCTGTATATTAGTGGGAATACTTTTCACTGACATTTAATCACTGATATTGAATCACTCATATAGAATCAATGTTTATTTAACCTCCGCTCGAGATTGTAAACACGATTATCAAATTCTAATGCCACCATTGCATCGGCTCGCTATTGAAGTCTTCATGCGCCTTGATAGTCATACAATGGCAAGTTTCACATGACTGTTGAACAGTCCTTTTACTCGATTTACCCAATCTATCAGCCCAAACTTAAGTTATTCAATACAGCACTATTGAAGCTAATGTGTGATTGAACGGACTAATATTGTCCAGTTGATTTAGCCAGAGGCAATATATCGGTGTAGGTCAAAAACTAATAAAATAAGACTGATGACCTCAACGGAATATATTTAGGCCGTGAATGTGATAAAAGTGATATAGGATTGACGCTTACCTATGATAAAATCTGCCGCCATTTTCGCGGATGACGACTCATATAAAATTGAATGAGTGTCAGTGGTAATTAATTTCACACTTGCACGGACGCCAAGCTATGAGAGCCCAATATGAAGTTTCCTGGTCAACGTAAGTCAAAACACTATTTCCCTGTAAACAGTCGTGATCCGTTATTGGCTCAACTTACGCAGCAGCCTCAACCATTTTCTACTTACATTTGCGGTATAGATCAAACCTTGGTTGATATCGAGGCTAAAGTAGAAGACGAGTTACTTGAGCGATATGGCTTACCTAAAGGCAACTCTACTCTCATTAATGATGAGCAAGCCCATAATTTGTACCATGAACTTAAATCCAATGAGATGATTAGCGATGAATTTGCCGGTGGCACTATTGGTAACACCGTCCATAATTATTCGATTTTAGCCGATGACCGCTCAGTGCTTTTTGGAGTTATGAGCCAGCATATTATGGTGGGTAGCTATGCATATCGCTATTTATGTAACACTTCCTCAAAGGTTGATCTTAACTTTTTACAACCTGTCGATGGTCCTATCGGTCGCTGTTTTACGTTAATTTCCGATTGTGGTGAACGCACGTTTGCTATCAGTAAAGGCGCGATGGATAAGCTAACACCTGAGTATATCGATAAAGAGGTGATACAAGGCAGTTCGGCGTTAGTATTAACGGCATACCTGATGCGAGCAAGCGAAGGTGATGGCATTACTGATGCGGCAATGACGGCCATTAATTACGCTAAAGAAGCCGATGTACCAGTGGTGTTAACCTTAGGGACACGCTTTTTAATTCAAGAAGATCCGCAATGGTGGCAAAATTTTATTAATGAGCATGTCACTATTTTAGCCATGAATGAAGACGAAGGTGAAGCGTTAACGGGTTTTAAAGACCCGTTGCTTGCCAGTGAAATGGCGCTAGATTGGTGTGACATGGTGCTAACCACGGCGGGTGCGATAGGGCTTTATACTGCGGGTTATACTGAAGATGCTGAAAAGCGTGAAACCAGCCATACCTTATTACCGGGCGCCATTCCTGAATTTAACCGTTATGAGTTTTCTCGCCCTAAATTACAAGTGGATTGCGATACGCCCATAAAAGTGTACGCTCACATTGCCCCTTACATGGGTGGACCTGAATTAATTCGTAATACCAATGGTGCTGGTGATGGAGCTTTGTCTGCGTTGCTTCATGATTTATCAGCCAATACGTTCCATAAAACCAATGTGCCTGGTTCGAGTAAACATAAACGAGATGGTTTATGTTATTCGTCGTTTTCACAAGTGTGTAAATACGCTAATCGCGTTGCATACGAAGTGTTAGCTCAGCACAGCCCGCGTCTGTCTCGTGGTTTACCTGAACGAGAAGACAGTCTAGAAGAGTCATATTGGGAACGATGATTGGTCATCGATAAAAATAAAACGATAATGATGCATCATTATCGTTTTTTTTTGTGTAGATTTTTATAGAATAGGCACCGAAAGTCAGAATATTAATAAGCAATCAGGAGCGTCACGTGAAAGGACAAATCTTAAGAGAGATGCATGTACTTAAGGCTATTGAGCCTGAGTTTGAGATCCAACGCAGAATTGCTTTTATTAAGGCAAAATTATCAGATGCTCACAGCAAAACTTTAGTCTTGGGGATCAGTGGCGGTGTTGATTCATCACTTGCTGGACGTTTATGCCAACTGGCAGTGAATAGCCTTAATCAAGAAAAAACCAGTGACGAGTATCAGTTTATTGCAGTGCGCTTACCTTACCATGTTCAGCAAGATGAAGCTGAAGCTCAGCTAGCCTGTCAGTTTATTCAGCCTTCAAAACAGGTGACCGTGAATGTTCATGATGGTGTTGTTGGCATCCATAATGCCACTATAGTGGGTCTCACCGCCGCGGGTTTAGCATCAACAGACGCTGCTAAGACTGACTTTCTCAAGGGTAATGTTAAAGCCCGAATGCGCATGATAGTCCAATATGATATCGCAGGTGCTATGGGCGGCCTTGTTGTGGGCACTGATCATAGTGCGGAAAATATTACTGGTTTCTATACCAAATGGGGCGATGGGGCTTGCGATTTAGCGCCGTTATTTGGCTTAAATAAACGTCAAGTACGTCAATTAGCAGCCCATTTAGGCGCGCCAGAGATATTGGTCAAAAAGGCCCCTACAGCTGACTTAGAAGACAATAAACCTCAACTTGAAGATGAGGTCGCTTTAGGGCTGACCTATGATCAAATTGATGACTTCTTAGAAGGTAAAGATGTTGCTAAGTCTGTGGAAGATAAATTGGTGAGTATCTATAAACGTACCCAGCATAAACGTGAGCCTATTCCGACGATTTACGATTAATATCTTACACTTTGCTTAAGGTGATGTGTTGTCGGGTGAGTTCTATTAGCGCATTAGCATATTGTCGATAATCTAAATATGGCGTCAGTAACACCGTGTGCTGGTGCTGTATTTTCTGCTTTTCATCTAGTGATGTATACTGCCGAGGATCGGATATTCCCATACGTTGCTGGGCTTCTTTACCACATAAAATATGCCAAAATTCAGGAAGAAATACTACCTCGTCGTGATGTTCAATATTGGGGTTAACAATACGTAATTGGCAATGCAAGCGTGATGGAGTGTTGATGTGTTTTCCGGTTTGTGGGTCATGATGGTCATTAAATAATTGGTCACGGATCTGTTTCCAATTAATCCCTTTATTAGCATTAATATCGTGCTCTAAACAGCAAATCTTCGCCATTATGGTGACAATTTTCCGCCAGTGATTACCATTTAATGTGACCAGTTGTGTGATTGCATCGGGATGCGTGGCTTGCCAGTGCGCGGGTAGCTCTGGAGGCGTAGGTAAATAAAAAATGATATCGGGATTCATCGGTCCCCATATATGGCTATATAAACCTGATGACATATTATTTCCAGTATTGTTATGAATAGTAAGTGCCTGACAGTTCAGCAGTAAATGTTACGCTATATTTTTGTTTGTATTCGGTATCTATTTTTTAAGGTAATTATGCGTGCAATTGTGATTGGATCGACAAAACATTTTTTATTTGCCGCATTTTATGGTGCTTTAGGTATTGGGTTAGCGTTAATTATTACTGCTGTTTGGATGCTTAATGCGCGGCCTAATTTATCATTATGGCACACGACACACCTAACCTCTGAATACCATCAACAGTCTGGTTTAACTGATTTTAGCCAATATTTACAATTAGAAGATAAACTTTTTGCTGAAGTAGAACAGCAGGTTTACCGTCAATATCAACCTGAAATAGCATCCCCAATTAATCGTTATGAGCGTAATAGCCTGTCTGATCCTGGGTTATGGCAACAAAATTGGAATCGTTCTTTCGAATGGAAAAACCCCCAAGCTGAGTTTGGCCTTTTATTACTACACGGCATGTCTGACTCACCTTATGTGATGTCGCATTTTGCGCAGCATTATCAGCACCAGGCTTATGTTTTAGGGTTGCGCTTGCCAGGACACGGTACCATTCCGTCAGGATTAACCGATATTACTTGGCCTGATCTTGCTGGGGCGGTATCACTTGCTGTTGCCCGCTTGTCTGCCCAATTACCCGGTAAACCGATTTATGTGGTCGGGTTTTCGACAGGTGCTGCTTTAGCATTAAACCATGAACTTGAGAATATCAGTTTAGATAAGCCTACAAGCTTTGCCGGTATGGTCATGTTATCACCAGCCATTGGCCTTGCTCCCATTGCAGCAGGCGCTTATTGGCAAGCTAAACTGGGTAAATTACTCGGCCAAGATAAACTGTATTGGAACAGCATTCAAACGGAATATGATCCCTTTAAATATCGGTCTTTTGCTGTTAATGCTGGCGATGTTGTATATCAGTTAACTCAGCGTAACCAGACCTTATTAGCGTCATTATCGCCGCAACAGTTTGATGCTATTCCTGCAATACTAACGTTTCAGTCAGTTGTTGATGATACGGTCTCTTCACTTGCTGTGGTTGATTTGCTATATCAAAAATTGCCGCTAAACAAAGGCCATCAATTGGTGCTCTTTGATGTCAATAGGACGAAGAGTAACAACCAATTACTGTTTCAAGATCCACTGGCGACTTTTGCTCCATTTTGGCTACCAAAGCAATTACCTTACCGTTTAAGTTTGGTTGAAAATGATCCGCAACGGGATAATCATGTTCAAGTCAGGGAGCTAGCTGATAAATCGATAACCAATGATGTGTTAGCGTTAAGTTTAACTTGGCCTAATGATGTGTATTCTTTATCTCATGTGGCGTTAAGTTTTCCGATTGAAGATACCCTTTACGGGCCTCTACCAGGCATTGATTCGGATAAAATCCAAATTGGCAGAGCAATTTATCAAGGTGAACGGGGCATTTTCAGTGTGACGGCCGATGACATGTTGCGTCAGAAGTGGAATCCATTTTATCCTTATATGATGACTCGCATTGATGAGTTTACTCAAGGGCATCAATTTGAGTCACCATTAGACAGTAAACCAGTAAACATTAGTCGCTAATGATGCTAATAATTGTTTTATTACGTCCCTGTTGTTTTGCTTGGTAGAGATTATCATCAGCGACTTTAATCCACTTATCGAGTTCAGCTTCATAATCAGCACTGGCCGTAATAGCACCAATACTGACCGTCACGTTGAATGACTGTTTATCTTCGGGTGAGGTGATTTCTAATTGCGACAGTGCTTCTCTAAAGCCATTGAGATGGTGTTCAATATGTAAGGTATTGGACAAAGGCAGAATAAGCAAAAATTCTTCTCCGCCGTAACGGGCCACAATATCAATGTCGCGTTTAAAGTATTTCTGCAATAAATGCGACACGTTCCGCAAGCACTCATCACCAGCTAAATGGCCATAATTGTCATTTACTTTTTTGAAGAAATCTAAATCAAGCAATACAACAGTAATGGCCTGATCGCTTCGCAAACAAAAATCCACTAACTCACCAAATTTACGTTCAGCATAACGGCGATTATATAAGCCAGTTAACGGATCTCTATCAACCAGCTCGGTGAGTTTTTTGTTGGCCTTTTCTAATTCCGCGGTACGATTAGCCACAGTCTCTTCTAATTCGACTTGATGCGCGATGAGTTGTTGCTTACTGGCTGCTAATCGTTGATACAGGTTGAATACTTCTCTGGGTGAACTATCGTCAATTGCCGAGGTTTTTTCTGGACTTGAATATGACTGACTGAATTGATTGGCGACAGCTTCTAATGGCACCGTTAACAACGCGCTGAGCTTTTTTGAAATATAGAAGGTACACAATAATGCAATCAACAGCATGATAAAACTACTGAACATTTGTTCTTCAGCGAGTTTTAGTAGCGGCGAAAATTCTTTTAAAATATACACTGTCCAACCATTATCGAGCTCCCGGTGAGCATACATATATTCAGGCACAATTGAGGTAGTATTGTGAATATTGATTAACTCAAGATTGGCACGATACACACCTTTATTTATTGCAAAATTAAATTGTGAAAGTGGTTTTAAACCGAGTTTTTTGGAAGCATAAATAATTTGATTTTGTTCATCAACCATCACTACAGATTCATCTTCGGTATATTCATTAACTTGATCAATATGTGAAAAATGAGTTAAATCAAGCGAACCTTCTACTATTCCTGCTACTTGTGTGCGTTGCTCATCGAGATAAAAGGGAGCGCTCATGGCAATAATCGCGTCATTACCAAAACCGCGGCCCAGAAAGGCAGATGATACGAATAGGCGCTGGTTATAGAATGACTCAATAAAATAATCTCTATCGTTAATGTTGATACTTTGTTCTGGTAATTGCTGTGTTAATAGTCTTGATACTGGGCTTGCTGCCACAATATTGGCTGCCGGATTGGCGATCAACATACTGATAAAACCGGGATAGTTTTGATGTGAACTTGATAAAATGCCTTGCCATTGCTCTGGTTTATCGGCAACTAAATCTAATTGACTTGCTGTATTTTGGATCACGGTTTGATGGTTTTTGATATAATTTTGTGCTGAGGTCGATAGGTGAGCGACCGCTTCCGTCATGTTTTGTTTTAACATGACTTGTTGACGTTCTAAAAAATAAAAATTAAAGATTAACGCTGAAAACAATAATGTTAACGTCACCATTAAGGTGAAGAAATAAGTCAGTTGCGCGCTTAATTGTCTACGGTTGCGGTCTTTAACTTTGTCTTTTAAAAACCATAACTTTGGAATAGCTAAAATAAGTAATGATGCAATACTGGTATATATCAGTCCGTTGATGCCTTGCTTTGAAATAATAAAGCCTAAGTGAGATGGCGGTATATCCATCAATAGAACCACATATAAATACACCATTGGTGCACCTATAAATAACCAATAAGCGGCATCGGCATATAAGGCATAGATATCACGGCGTCTGGCATAGCCTAAAAATAATGCTTCAAGCCCAAAAAATAAGTAAACATGCGGGCTATCCCATATCAACATTAATCCTGTTGATGCCATCATAGCGGTCAAAAAGGCATACCAAGGCCCCAATAAAACGGCAGCAATGACAGTCACCGTGTTACCTAATACAAATTGCACGTTAGCAAAAAATTGTATCGGGTAACAATTGATGAACAATCCTATTACTCCCAAGATAATTGAGAATAAAAGGTGTTGTTGATTAATGCTAGGCAATGTCAAAAAAATATCCTTATTATTTGTATTCTAAAAAGATTTATTCCTATCTAAGCATTTATCTCAGGAAATAGAACAGATTTCAACGCAAACGAAGTTTTTTTTACTCACAAATATTCCTTTTTATCTTTTGTGATGCAGATCTCAATCTTTTAATGGCGAAATCTTGTTCGACCTTGGTCTAATTAAATTGAAAAACAAGAAGTTCATTTCAATTCATTATTTCTCAATCATCTGATTTGTATGAATTTTAATATTTTACGTTAACGTTTGTTAATCAAGTACGACTAAGGTCTTGATTGTGATGGCCCCCTGAATTGCTAAATTAACAATGGCTTTACAAAAAATAACTTAGGGGAGTCGCAATGAGTTTCGAAAATAACGATAAGGCAGCGGGTTACTGGCGTGAGAATTTACGTTTAGTACTTAGCTTGCTTGCAATTTGGGCTGCAGTGTCATTTGGCTGCGGTATTCTATTAGTAGATGTGTTAAACGAAATTACCTTTATGGGATTCAAACTGGGTTTCTGGTTTGCGCAGCAGGGTGCAATGTATGTATTCGTGGCGCTGATTTTTGTTTATGTGGCGAAAGCTAATACATTAGACAAAAAATACAATGTTCAGGAAGACTAAGGGGCACTAAGATGGATGTTCAAACACTAACATATTTAATTGTCGGCGCGACTTTTGCGCTGTACATCGGGATCGCCATTTGGACTCGTGCTGGTTCAACTAAAGAGTTTTATGTTGCAGGTGGTGGTGTTCACCCTGTTCTAAATGGTATGGCAACTGCAGCCGACTGGATGTCAGCAGCATCGTTTATTTCATTAGCCGGTATTGTATCTTTTACTGGTTATGATGGCTCAGTTTATCTAATGGGTTGGACCGGCGGTTATGTGCTATTAGCATTATGTATGGCGCCTTATTTACGTAAATTTGGTAAATTTACGGTTCCGGACTTTATTGGTGATCGCTACTACTCTCAGACGGCACGTACTGTCGCTGTTATTTGTGCCATCTTTATTTGTTTTACCTATATTGCAGGCCAAATGCGTGGTGTTGGCGTAGTGTTCTCTCGTTTCTTAGAAGTTGACGTAGAAACAGGGGTGTACATTGGTATGGCAGTCGTATTCTTTTATGCTGTATTAGGTGGCATGAAAGGGATTACTTACACACAGGTAGCACAATACTGCGTTCTTATTTTTGCCTTTATGGTTCCTGCTATCTTTATCTCAGTAATGATGACAGGTCACATATTACCGCAAATTGGTTTTGGCGCTGAGATGATTGATGCCGCAGGTAATGGTACGGGGGTGTATTTACTCGATAAGCTCGATGGATTATCGGCAGAACTCGGGTTCTCCCAATATACCGAAGGCTCCAAGTCGATGATAGATGTGTTCTTTATTACCGGTGCATTAATGTTTGGTACAGCAGGCTTACCGCATGTGATTGTACGTTTCTTTACTGTTCCTAAAGTAAAAGACGCGCGTATTTCTGCGGGCTGGGCTTTAGTCTTTATCGCTATTATGTACACCACTATTCCTGCATTGTCTGCTTTCTCTCGCGTTAATATGATTGAAACCATCAATGGACCAGAATCAACTGGCGTGCCTTATGAAACTGCGCCAACTTGGATTAAAAACTGGGAAAAAACGGGTTTAATTACATGGGACGATAAGAACAACGATGGCAAGATTTTTTACACCAATGGTGAAAAAAATGAGATGAACATTGACCGCGATATTATGGTTCTTGCCACGCCTGAAATTGCCAATCTTCCAGCATGGGTTATTGCATTAGTTGCCGCGGGTGGTTTAGCTGCAGCATTGTCTACATCTGCGGGTTTATTACTGGTAATTTCAACCTCTGTGTCGCACGATTTACTCAAGAAAAATCTAATGCCGGATATTTCGGATCAGAAAGAGTTAATGTATGCACGGATAGCTGCTGGTTTCGGGGTTGTTATGGCGGGTTACTTTGGTATTAATCCTCCTGGATTCGTAGCCGCGGTGGTGGCCATTGCATTTGGTCTCGCAGCAGCCTCGTTATTCCCTGCTATTATCATGGGGATTTTCTCTAGAACCATGAATAAAGAAGGTGCTATTTCAGGTATGGTGATCGGGCTATTATTTACTGCTAGTTATATCGCCTACTTTAAGTTTATTAATCCTGCATCGAATACATCTGAAAACTGGTTATTTGGTATTTCACCAGAAGGTATTGGTATGGTGGGAATGATGGTTAACTTTGGTGTCGCTTTTGCTGTCAGTAAAGTTACCGCTAAAATTCCTGACGAAATAGTCGCAATGGTTGAGTCTATTCGTTTCCCTAAAGGGTCAGGCGAAGCACACGATCATTAAACTGCTGTAATCAACACTGTTTAAAAAGAGCGCTTAGGCGCTCTTTTTGTTGGGCTTTAGTCCTATAGCAGATAAGCGAAACGCTTTGTTATAGTGATATTGTTCACCCATGCACAATAGGGAAATGATTAATGGATGCCAGTGAGTTACAACCCGTAGAGCAGTTTTTAGCAGCGCATTCGCCTTTCGACACGCTACCTAAAGATAGTATTCAATATTGTGCGAGAAAGATTAGCGTCGGTTATTACAGTAAAGCGTCTGCCTTTGTTGAGTTCGATAAAGACAATCCTAAATTGTACATTGTGCGCAGCGGTGCATTTGAAGTGCGCGATCCTGAAGGTGTATTGGTTGACCGTGTTGGCGAAGGAGAATGTTTTGGTTTTTCCACCTTATTATCGGGTGAAAAAGTCATTAATAAAGTGGCCATTTTAGAAGATGGTTTGGTTTATCATTTACCACAATCAGTCTTTGCCCAATTACGTTCTGAACATCGCAGCTTTGATCAATTTTTTGCTCGTGCTTTTGCTAAACGTTTACGTAATGAAACTAAATTTACCGCTAAAGACTTGACCACGACTAGCCGTATTACTTCAATTATGTCATCTCAGCCCATTATCATCGACGCTCATGCCAGTGTTATGGATGCGGCTAAATTAATGCGTGAACACCGGGTATCATCGGTGCTCGTTATCGATAATCAAAAATTAACCGGTATTTTGACCGATCGAGATTTACGTAATCGAATTATCGCAGAAGGCTTAGATGTCAATACGCTGGTGAGTCAAGCCATGACCATCAATCCCGTGACAACTCATGCCAACGCGCTAGTATTCGAAGCAATGTTGGCGATGAGTGAACATAATATTCACCACTTACCTGTGGTTGATGGAAGCCGTGCGTTAGGGATGATCACTAGTACTGATATTTTGCGTTCGCAAAGCTCACAACCTCTACTGCTTATTGGCGAAATAGGCCGGCAAGCAAATATAGAGAAACTTATTCAAGTGAGTAAGCAAATCCCGCTACTATTACAAAATTTAATCAGTGCCGATGCTAGAGCTGAAGAGATAGGTAGAGTATTAACCTCGGTAACTGATGCATTAACGCGTCGGCTGATTGAATTGAATCAACAGATTTTAGGTCAGGCACCAATGGCGTTTTGTTGGTTGGCTTTTGGTTCCCAAGGCAGGCAAGATCAGGTTGCTTGTTCTGACCAAGATAATGGCTTATTGCTGGCACATGAACCCGATGAATTTGCTGGTGCTTATTTTGAAGCATTAACAAAAGCGGTATGTAAGGGCTTAGATGAATGTGGTTATATTTATTGCCCTGGTGACATTATGGCGCAAAATCCCAAATGGCGCTTGTCACTGGTGAAGTGGAAAGGGCTTTTCTCTAGATGGGTAAACACGCCGGAACCAAAAGCTTTAATGCATGCCAGTATATTTTTCGACATGCGCCCAGTGTTTGGGCCATTGAGTTTATTCAGTGAACTGCAAGATGATGTTTTAGCCGCTACACAAAATAACGATATTTTCCTTGCCGGAATGGCGGGGAACTCGTTAACTGAATCACCGCCATTGGGCTTTTTTAGGAAGTTTGTCCTTGAGCGTGATGGAAGTGAAGTGAAAGGTATGGATTTAAAGCATAAGGGCAGTGCATTAATTAATGACATTGCCAGAGTGTATGCTTTAAGTGCAGGTATCAAAGAGGTTAATACTGCTAAGCGGATCAGAGCGTTAATGGACGCTAATATTATTAATCGTAAAGATGCACTTAATTTGGCGGACGCCCATGAGTTCATTGCGCACATGCGTCTAGCTAATCAAGGTTACCAAGCCACCAATAATTTACCAGTGAACAATTATCTTAAACCACAACATCTTTCTTCATTAATGCGTCATCAGCTTCGTGATGCATTTAAAGTGGTGCACGATGCACAAGCAGGAATAAAGCTTAAGTTCATGAGGAGTTTCTAGTGGTCAATTTTTGGTGGGTAAAAACGGTGTTGTGGCGTAAAAAGATGACCACTTTACCTTCGCCATTAAATACATATTTAGAAGCAATCACGCCGGCATTAACAACACTATTTCTAGATGCTCCATTGATGGCGATAGATCTTGAAATGACTGGCTTAGATCCAATCCATGATCAAGTCATCAGTATCGGTTTGGTACCAATTATCAACGGTGTCATTCCGCTTGAAAAAGCACAACATATGATGATATCCATTAGTGGCAGTGTGGGTCATAGCGCGACGGTTCACGGTATTGTGGATAATCAATTGCATATGGCTTTAACGTTAGCCGAGGCAATTGATTGGTTTTTATCACAAACAAAGGGCTATATTTTAGTGGCGCACCATGCACCATTAGACATACAGTTTATTCAGCAGCAGTTGATACGCTGTTTTGGTCAATCAATTCCGTTGGTATTTATCGATACGTTGGCCATAGAAAAAAAACGTTGTTTAATGCAACAATCGGTATTGAAAGAAGGCTCGTTACGCTTAAATGCAAGCCGTGAACGTTACCGTTTACCCGTTTATTCTGCTCACAATGCGCTTATTGATGCATTATCTTGTGCAGAATTATTGTTGGCTCAAGTGGCAGCGATGGGCGATATTAAAAAGTTGTCGGTTAAAGACTTAATTAATGTATTTCGCTAGAAAAGAAAAGCCAGTCATCGAGACTGGCTTTTCTATTAAACGCACAATACTGCTTATTCTGCGTTTTTAGCTTTATTGAAAAAATAATCAACCGCAGGTTTAATCAATTCAAGTGCGGTTTTATCGCAAGGCGGTAATGCTGCATCACTGGTGTTAATTGGTGTGGTGCGTTCGCCCCATTTTAGCAGTAAGGCTGCCGAGGTTAATCCAGCACCAAACGCGCAAGATAGAATCGTTTGATTGGCTTCAATTCTACCTTGAGATAACGCATCACAAATCGCAATCGGGATAGTGGCAGCCGATGTATTGCCATAATCAGCGATATTGACGAAAGCTTTTTCTTTTGGAATTTTCATTCGGCTTACTAAAGTATCAATAATACGTTCGTTTGCCTGATGCGGAATAACAAAGTCGACATCATCGATGTTGATCCCACATTTGTCTAATACCTTATTACTTAAACTTCCCATGCCATGAATCGCACGTTTAAACACGTCTTGACCATTGATATGAATGTAAAAATCCAATGAGTCATTGTCAAATCTATCCATCTGGGTGCCAAAATTAGACTTTAAAATATCGCGACCTTCAGGATCGTTATTTAATTCATAACCTAATACGCCACCAGGTTGGTCACTGGCTTCTAGCACAACAGCACCAGCACCATCACCAAATAACACAGCGGTTTCACGTCGAGACCAATCAAGGTAAAAAGATAAACGTTCAGCGCCAATAATCAGAATTTTCTTACTTTGGCCGCTTTTTATCATTGAGCTAGCCAAGCCAACGCCATACAAGAATCCACTGCAAGCAGCGTTAATATCAAATGCACCGCAGGTAGCGCCAATATTTGCCTGTACCGTAGATGCAATATTTGGGATCAAGGTATCAGGGCTGGCGGTGGCTAGAATAATTAAATCTAATTCACTGCCATCAATCCCTGCAGCGGCAAGTGCATGCTTAGCTGCAACCGACGCCATTTCAGAAGTATTGACGTGACTGATGTTACGCTTACTAATACCAGTACGTGTTTTAATCCATTCATCCGTCGTTTCCATGAATGTGGCTAAATCTTCATTGGTCAATGTTGCGGGCGGAACTGACTTCCCCCAACCGGTAATGTGTGCATACTGCATAAGAAGTTCTCTCAATACGTTTCAATAGTTAATTGAATTTATATACAAAAACAACAGCTTAAAATTAATCTGTTGATATTAAATGCTTAAATGGTCATGACTAAGATTTGTTATTATGACTTAATCTTTTGTTCTACCAGTTTCGTGATTGAAGCCGAAGCATGCAAGATATGCTCACGCAGTAAAGTAGTGGCTTTTGCGATGTCACGTTTTTTACATAATTCGAGTAACACTCGATGTTCTCTTTCGGCGATAGGGATCCCGCCAGTAAATAACAACTGCAGACGAATATAGCGATCGCAATTGGTGTTTAAACCGTTAACCACTTCCATTGTATGAGGTCGATTAGCCGCTTGGTATAAACGAGTATGGAATCGAGTATTAAGCTCACTCCAACTGGCTACTGATTCTTTCAGTTTAAATGCCAATTCAAGTTTAACCAGTACGGCTTCAGCTTCGGCAATATCATTGTCAGATAGGTTAGGGATGGCCTTAGCCAACAAATCCGATTCGATCATAGCGCGCAATTCAAATAATTCAGTGACTTGCTCAACAGATAACAATGTTGCCGTCGCGCCTTTATGCGGTTCGAAATTAATTAAGCCTTCAGCTTCTAACTGAACTAACGCTTCACGAACGGGAATGCGACTTACATTTAACTGTTCTGCAATAGCAGACTGCCTGAGCGGTTCTCCTCCTTGTATATCACCAGAAAGGATCCGTTCTCTGAGCGCCTCTACAACAAGTTGCGTACGCGTTTTATGAATAATAGGAGGTATATTGCTCATGTATTCTATAATAATCACTAATTTCTTCGAGCAAGGGTAACGCTTAGCCGCCGCTTTATAAAGTGAAACCTATACAATTATGCAGATTAAGCTCATAAAATGGCGGTAAATAAACAAATTAATAAAAATATTCAGATTATCTGGCCCCAAATTCATCTCAATGGGATAATCGACACAAGAAAGAGTTTAAGGAGTGTTAGGTTGAATAAAGCAGTATTTCTCGATCGTGATGGTGTGATCAATAAAGACAATGGTTACGTTCATACAGTGGACGACTTTGAATATATCGACGGTGTATTTGAAGCGTGTCTTGCATTAAAGCAAATGGGTTACCTATTAATAGTGGTGACCAATCAATCCGGCATTGCTCGTGGCATGTACAGTGAAGATGATTTTCATCATTTAACGGAATGGATGGATTGGAACTTTGCCGATAAAGGTGTCGAACTTGATGGTATCTACTATTGCCCGCATCATCCACAAAAAGGCCTAGGTGGATATAAGCAAGATTGCGATTGCAGAAAGCCAAAACCCGGCATGATGCTCGATGCTGCAGAATTCTTGAAAATCGATATGAGCCAGTCTGTAATGGTGGGTGATAAAGCTGATGATATGCGCGCAGCAAAAGCGGCTGGCATTAACACTGCCATTTTGGTTCGTTCAGGTAAAGTAGTAGACGAAGCCGGAGTTGAACTTGCCAGTGCAGTGGTTGACAGTATCGCTGACGTTCCGAGTCTGCTAAGTCAATTACTCGCAAAATAATAGAATCGCCAATGCAAAGCTATCATTTCAACTGTTCATATATAAGCTTTCACCGACTTATATATGAACAGAGATTTTCAGTGTAACAATTACTTAGTTTTAGACTTTCTCTTCCTTTATATACTAGTCAGCATATTTTTGTTGCTAACAAACCCCTAATCCAAATAAAGATATGTCATCCATTAACGCCAAATCGTTCGTGCTACTAAAAGTTGCTACGAAGTTAACATGAAATTAACGCCGTTTCAGTTATGTTTTGGTCTCAACAAGCTAAATTAGCCACTTAAACCACGCTGAGCCGCATAATAAGCCTTATATAGGTAGATAAAATAAATTTGCTGTTCGTTGTAGCGAGCCATTTATGGTTATAAAGTCAGCAAAAACTTCAATAAATATGGCTTTAAGTTCAAATAGTATGCAGTTGGGTCGTAATAGTCATAAAAACCGTAGAAAGCTCTTGCGCTATAAAAAGTTTTCCCTATAATACACCCCACTGACACGGAACGCAGCGTCTAACGCTAGTTACCAGGTCCGCTCTTTAACAATTTATCAAGTAATCTGTGTGGACATTCACAGGTATTGAGTTATTCGAAATTGTCTTCTGTTCTTC
>NZ_JBEOPL010000025.1:0-78647 GCF_040310065.1 Shewanella sp. TB7-MNA-CIBAN-0143 | reverse complement strand
TAAAAAAGCCCCAACTAATGTTGAGGCTTTTTTACACCACTCTCTATTACTAGAGATTATAATGGTACCCGAGGCCGGACTTGTGCCTGTACGCCTGATGTTCAACCAGAGCGCGAGGGATTTTATTCTTTCGATCTAATTCACAAATTTCAGACGTAAAAAAGCCCCAACTAATGTTGAGGCTTTTTTACACCACTCTCTATTACTAGAGATTATAATGGTACCCGAGGCCGGACTTGAACCGGCACGCTTATTCAGCGAGGGATTTTAAATCCCTTGTGTCTACCGATTCCACCACTCGGGCAAAGTGTTGTTTTAACCGTTACTAAAAGTAACCATCAAACGCAATTTCGTGGAGGCGCGACCCGGAGTCGAACCGAGATCGACGGATTTGCAATCCGTAGCATAGCCATTCTGCCATCGCGCCATGCTTTAACCAAATTCAAATCCATCGGATAAGATAAGAAATTGGAGCGACATATCGGGTTCGAACCGATGACCTATACCTTGGCAAGGTATCGCTCTACCAACTGAGCTAATGTCGCATTTGTATCGCCTATAACCTTTACTAAATTTGTAAGAACAATAATGCCTTTCAAACTTAACAGCTGAAGAAGTTTCCCCTGACTGCGGAATGGCATTCTACCGTTTTAGCCCCGATAGTCAATCAATAAAAACACATTTATTGCAACATAATGACTGTTTGATGCATAAATCATCATTATGATTAAATAAATTACAACGCGCATAAAAAAGCACCTCCAAAGAGATGCTTTATCATAAATATGACGGTAAGTACTCAATAAACAGCGATATTAAGCTTGTACGCCTTTCGAGTATTCACCACCATGAATGGTTAGTTTTTATAACACATTAGCTTTTTGGTAATGATAATGTGGTTAAACCAAGCATTTTTTGCATAACGCCAACAACCTGGCAGCTATAGCCAAATTCGTTGTCATACCATACGTATAAAATGGCACGTTTACCCTCTGCTATCGTCGCTTGCGAATCAACAACTCCGGCATAACGTGAACCGACTAAATCGCTAGATACTATTTCAGTCGATTCAGTAAAATCAATTTGATTTTGTAATCCAGACTGTAATGCGACATCTTTTAAATATTCATTCAGTTCATCACGATTAGTTTCATGTTGTAAATTAACACTAATAATCGCCATTGATACGTTAGGTGTTGGAACTCGGATTGCGTTACCGGTTAGCTTACCCGCTAATACAGGCAATGCTTTAGCAACAGCTTTAGCGGCACCCGTTTCAGTAATCACCATGTTTAACGGTGCACTGCGACCACGACGGTCGGCACTATGGTAATTATCGATTAGATTTTGATCATTCGTATACGAGTGAATCGTTTCTACGTGGCCATTCTCAATAACGTATTTGTCATTAACCGCTTTCAACACTGGCGTAATAGCGTTTGTAGTGCAGCTTGCCGCTGAAACAATTGTGTCTTCATCAAGAATATCGTTTTCATTCACACCATAGACGATATTTTTAATAGCGCCTTTAGCAGGTGCCGTTAACAATACTTTTGAAGCTCCTGGGCTTTTAAGGTGTAAACCTAAACCCTCTTCATCTTTCCAAATACCAGTATTATCGACAATTAATGCATCTTTAATATCATACTGAGTGTAATCAACTTGATCAGGAGAATTTGCGTAAATAATCTGAATATAAGTGCCGTTAGCGATGATTGCGTTGTTTTCTTCATCAACTTCGACAGAGCCATTAAATGGTCCGTGTACCGAGTCACGACGCAATAAGCTAGCACGTTTCTCTAAATCACCCTTTTTACCACCGCGCAACACAATGGCACGCAGACGCAATTTGTTGCTTTTACCGGTACGTTCAATTAATAAACGTGCCAGCAAACGGCCGATACGACCAAAACCATAAAGTACAACATCACGAGCCGGGGTATCATCACCGTGATTAACCGCTTCTGACAATTCTTGTGTCATATAAGCTTCAATACCGCTCGCATCCTTGTTATTACGCCAGTAATTAATCGCTAATTTACCAATATCCACTCTGCAATGTTTAATCGCTAATTTGCTAAGTGCTACAACAAATGGGAAACTTTCACGAAGACGTAATTTTTCACCGACATGACGACGTACTAAACGGTGTGACTTAATGATTTCGATGGTTGATGCATTAAGCAATGGTTTACCATATACCATTACTTCAATGCCTTGGTTACGATACAACTTGCCAAGCAACGGTTGCATTGCTTCTGCCATTTCGAAACGTTCTTGCCAGCTCTGTAAATGTTTATCTGCGCTCATGTAGGGATCCTTTATCTCACTTTTCTCGTTTTTTCAGAAAGGTTTGAGTAACAAAAAGAAAAGACCAATAATTTAGTATATTGTATGGGGGTGGCCCCTGTTGGTCGCCGACATTGTAATGAAATACAGGTTATTTCGCTAGTAACAAATTTTCGGTAAATGTGTAATTTTATTAGACAATTTACCTCTCGGAGACGATTTTGAGCAAAAATTTTGTATTAATTACATCATTTACAGTCATTGGGGCATTATTTGGCCTTTTTGGCTGCGATAATGACCGTAATAGCGACCTCATTTGTAAAAATAATCCCGAACTTTGTAGCGATTTACACAAAGATAGTTGGTGCCGATTTGAAAAAGGCGACTTGATCCGTCATCGATACGCGTTAAAACAGAGTTCGACACCCACGGGAAAACAACTTTATCAGCAGTTGGTTTATCTAGAAAATTACAGTAAGTGCATCGAATTAGCCGCAGGGGTTCAACATAAGTTGAATACCGACCGTACACGAGATCGCGAGCGAGCATTAGCGGTAAGTACTCAAACATTATCTGAACTTCAAGAATTTACCCGCACTAATAATGAGGTGCATTTGGCATTTTATCGTTGGACGCGTTTCAACGATCAAGACGCATTCGCCATTGTTGAACGCACCTATAAGCAAGGTCAACTCACCGACAATGACATTATTACCCAACTAGCAGCTTATTATGTGCGAGTCTTACCTAACGACGCTAAAACGCTTTATTTGCATTTGTTAGCCACAACAGAACCAGCCAAAATCGATGCTGATTGGTTTTTAGCGTTAGCATCAATATATCGGCAACAACAAAATGCTGAAAAAGAATACCTGTTAACTCGAGCAAATTTGTTAATGAGTGACAACCATGCCGATGAAGAAAAGTTATTGGCCATTATTAAAGGCAATAAAATATTAGCGACAGAACTCGATAAACAAGCACTTGAATTAATCTCTGCGGTAATGAGTAAACAATTTGCACAGAGTCGCAGCGAGATGTTACTAAAGTAAGCATAAATCACCTCACTAATCGGCCAATATTATCTCGCTTACGTTAGTGTACAACTTACAAAACTGTGCTTAATTTATATTCAAAATGAGCTTAATGTAAAAAAAATACAAAATTATTGGCTTAATTCGGCATATTTAGGTGATTTAGCTTGATTATTACAGCCAATTTGGTAATTTTACAACCAGGCGATTTACATGCCACCAAATTATTTTAACTTGAGGGATATGAGATGACTATCCGTGTAGCAATTAACGGCTATGGCCGTATCGGTAGAAATGTTTTACGTGCTCTATACGAAAGCGAAAAAAATTACCAAATCGAAATCGTTGCATTAAACGATTTAGGTGATGCATCAATTAATGCTCACTTAACTAAGTACGATACTGTACATGGTCGTTTCAACGCAAAAGTTGATCACGACGATGAAGCTATCTATGTTAATGGCGACAAGATCTTAACTTTCCAAGAACGTGACCCATCAAAGTTACCTTGGGCTGAGTTGAAAATTGACATCGTTTTCGAATGTACTGGTATTTTCACTTCTAAAGAATCTGTGCAACCGCACCTTATTGCTGGCGCTAAGAAAGTACTTATTTCTGCACCAGGTAAGAATGTTGATGCCACTGTTGTTTACGGCGTAAACAACGAAGTATTAACTGCTGATATGACAGTAGTTTCAAATGCTTCTTGTACTACTAACTGTTTAGCGCCTATTGCTAAGCCGTTAAATGATGAGCTTGGGATTGAGTCTGGTTTAATGACCACTATCCACTCTTACACTAACGATCAGCGTTTATCTGATGTGTATCACACAGATTTACGTCGTGCTCGTGCTGCGGCAATGTCTATGATCCCTACCCAAACCGGTGCAGCTGCTGCAGTAGGTTTAGTGGTTCCTGAGCTTCAAGGCAAATTTGACGGTTTAGCGGTACGTGTACCAACAATTAACGTATCTTTAGTTGACTTAACCTTCTTAGCGTCTCGCGACACTACTGTTGAAGAAGTTAATGCCATCATTACTCGTGCTTCACTACAGTCTCCAATGTCTGAAGTTTTAGCGATTAATGTAGAACCATTGGTGTCTATCGACTTTAACCATAATCCTTTCTCTTCGAATTTCGACGCAACACAAACTCGTGTTAATGGTCGTTTAGTGAAAGTGATGTCTTGGTATGATAACGAATGGGGTTTCAGTAACCGCATGTTAGACAACGCTGTTGCACTAATGAACGCTAAGTAATCTACAAATATTATTTAATACTTGATAGAAATCTAGTTAGCTTAAGAGCCTCGCATATATGCGGGGCTTTTTGTTTTGGCTGCTGGGTAAGCAACATCCCCTTCTCTTATTGTTTCGATGCAGTGTTGATTTCGGTTTATTAACTTTCTTTTGATCTATGCGGCCTTCGGTCGAGAAACTAGTGGCGTTTCGCTCACACCTAAGTCAAAGGGTAAAGCGATTGATCTCCTCATCGCTCCAACTAAATCTTTTGATAAGCAGAATATTTAGATCGAGACTAATTCAGCGTTTAACTTCGCTAGTCACGCCCTCGCCCATTGTCAAAAATCCCTAGCGCTTCCGATAGCAATCTGATGTCAATGGATTTACGAATGCCATGGTAATGGAATATCAAGGAGTGACTCTGACCAGCGAAAGCTAATATGACATCCATGCCATGCTCACGGCGTTGTTTCAATGGACTCTATATAAGTGTATTTGCAGAAATAAATGACTTTTTATAAAAACAAAAAAGCCGACTAAATGTCGGCTTTCTGTTTTCATGGACATTAAACCTAAACCTAAACGTTTAAGCGTTGCCCTTCACTTTCATGTTCAATTCTTTGGCAAAATCGAGCATGCGGGTGAGTGGGATGAGTGCTTTAATGCGAAGTTCTTCACCCACAAATATTTCATGATTGGTTTTATCGGCATCGACTAATGAAGCTTCGATAGCGGGTAAACCGTTCATGGCCATCCATGGACAGTGGGCGCAGCTTTTACAGGTTGCTCCATTGCCGCCGGTTGGTGCTTCAAGTAATATTTTACCAGGAGCCGCTTGCTGCATTTTATAAAAAATGCCGCGATCGGTAGCGACGATAAACTTGTCGTTTGGCATGGTTTGTGCAGCTTTAATCAGCTGGCTAGTAGAGCCTACAGCATCAGCAAGTTCTACTACACTGGCAGGTGATTCTGGGTGTACTAGAATCGCCGCCGTAGGATGCTGTTTTTTAAGCTCACGAAGTGCTTTGGCTTGAAACTCATCATGCACAATACAATCGCCTTGCCATAACAGCATGTCGGCGCCAGTTTGTTTGTTGATGTAAGCGCCTAGGTGACGATCGGGTGCCCAGATAATTTTTTTATCTTGGCTGTCTAAATGCTCGACAATTTCAAGTGCGATGCTTGAGGTTACGACCCAATCCGCACGTGCTTTTACTGCGGCAGAGGTATTAGCATATACCACAACCGTATGGTCGGGATGGGCATCGCAAAACTCACTGAATTGCTCAATCGGGCAACCTAAATCTAATGAACAGGTTGCTTCAAGAGTTGGCATTAAAATGGTTTTTTCTGGGCTTAAGATTTTAGCGGTTTCGCCCATAAACTTAACGCCAGCAACAATTAATGTCTTGGCTGGGTGATCACGACCAAAGCGGGCCATTTCTAATGAATCAGACACACAACCGCCCGTCTCTTCAGCTAATGCTTGAATTTCAGGATCGGTATAATAATGGGCAACAAGTACTGCATTTTGATCAATCAATAACTGTTTAATACGTGCTTTATACTGTGCTTTTTCAGTGTCAGACAACACGGCAGGTTTTGGCGGAAACGGATATTCAATCATTTCAATTTTAGGTGCCGACAGACTCATACAGGTTCCAATCGATTTACATTGTTCGAGTATTATACGAAAAAGCCACTTAAAACAAAAGGACGTGTTAGCGTCCTTTTGGATAAGATAGTGCAATTAACACTAATCATCATTAGCGCATGGCTAATAACATTTCTTGTGGTTGCTCTAGGTAGTGTTTCCACAAATTACAGAAGCGAGCAATGGTGCCACCATCAATAACGCGGTGATCGCCAGACCAACTTACTTGCATAATTTTACGCGCTTCAACTTCACCTTTAGCATTAAAGCGTGGCAGTATTTGTAATTTACCTAACGCCACAATGGCCACTTCCGGCTTGTTAATAATCGGCGTTGCTATGGTACCGCCTAATGCGCCGATATTAGAAATCGAAATGGTACCGTCTTTCAAATCTGCTGGCGACACACGGCCACTGCGTGCGGCGGTGGTTAAGCGTGAAATTTCAGCAGCAATATCCAAAATAGACTTACTTTGTACGTCTTTAACATTCGGTACCAATAAACCCATTTTTGAATCAACGGCCATACCAATGTTATGACGAGACTTGTAAGTGAGTTCGGTACAATCTGCATTAACTTGGCTATTTAATATCGGAAATTCTGTGATCGCTAATGACATGGCCTTCATAAAGAATGGCATCATGGTCAGCTTCACTTCGTCAGTTGAATAGCGTTGCTTCATGCTTTCACGTAAGGCAACGAGTTCGGTAAGGTCAAACTCTTCACAGTAAGTAAAATGAGGGATAGTCGATACTGACTCAACCATCATTTTCGCCATAATAGCTTTGACGCCTTTGATAGGTTCAACCCGATCGTTCGCCGTTACATTACTCACTATGCCGCTATTCACAGAACTGCCAGCTTGAGCATTATCTTGACTCGTTGACGACACTGGCGTTGTGCTTGCTGCAGCTTGAGTGGCATGACCACCTTGCTGATGACGTTCAATATCTTCTTTGTAAACTCGGCCATTTTTGCCTGTGCCAACAACCATAGCGATATTAATGTCCAGTACGCGTGCCATGCGGCGAACGGCTGGGCTAGCTAAAGCTTTACCTTGTGCAACAGGTTCAAGGTTAACTTGTGGCGCAGCTGCTTGTGCTTGTTCAACCACTTCAACAGGAGCTGACGGAGCATTAACTTCAGCTTCTACTTCAATGGCAAATAAAGGTGAGTGCACTTTAGCAAGCTGACCTTTACGATAATGCAGTTTGACAATTTTACCGGCTTTCATGGCCGGGATTTGCACTAAGGCTTTATCGGTCATCACATCAGCGATGGGTTGATCTTCAACGACGATATCGCCTTCTTCGACTAACCAATCAACCAATTCACATTCAACAATCCCTTCACCGATATCAGGCAATAAGAACTCTTCAATGTTTGACTGACTGCTGGTTGTGGCCGTAACAGCATTACTGTTGTTAACAGCTGAATCGTTAACCGGTGTCATGGCAGCTACAGGGGCTTCAATGACGCTATCGTTGTCATCTCCATCCATTTCTACTGCGTACAATGGTTGATGCACAATGGCGATTTCACCTTTGGCGTAGTAAAGCTTGGTAATTTTTCCAGCATGCGGCGCCGGAATTTGCACTAAGGCTTTATCTGTCATTACATCTGCAATCGGTTGATCTTCAGTGACAATGTCACCTTCGCTAACTAACCAATCAACTAATTCACATTCCACCACACCTTCGCCGATGTCGGGTAAAATAAAATCTTTAATCATACCTTACTCCTAAAACGACACTGTGGCCTTGATGGCTTCGAAGGTCTTTAACTCATCTGGCATGTATTCTTTTTCATGCACCAATGGATAAGGCGTATCTAATCCACACACACGACTGATCGGTGATTCAAGCGATAAGAAACATTCTTGCTGAATGGTTGCCGCAATTTCACCAGCAAAACCACCGGTTAATGGCGCTTCATGGTTAATCAGTAAACGACCTGTTTTGGTCACTGATTTTGCGATAGTTTCAACATCCCATGGCGCGATAGTGCGTAAGTCGATAATTTCACATGAAATACCTTCTTTCTCGGCACGTTCGCAGGCTTTTTCGACGATTTCCATCTGTGCGCCCCAAGCCAGAACAGTAATATCACTGCCCTGCTTAACCACTTGTGCTTTGCCTAATTCGATAACGTAGTCACCGGCTGGAACCTCGCCAACAGATGCGCGGTACAAACGTTTAGGTTCAAAGAAAATCACCGGGTTTGGATCGCGAATAGACGCCAGCAACAACCCTTTAGCTTGTTCTGGATTACGCGGAATGACCACTTTTAAACCAGGCGTTTGGGTAAAATAGGCTTCAGGTGATTGAGAGTGGTAATGTCCACCGGCAATACCACCACCGTATGGTGTGCGGAAGGTTAACCCACCCACATCAAATTGATTACCACTGCGGTATCTAAATTTTGCCGATTCATTAACGATTTGATCGAATGCCGGAAAAATATAATCAGCAAACTGAATTTCTGCAACAGCAGTCATGCCATAAGATGCTAGGCCATTAGCAAAACCAGCAATACCTTGTTCAGTTAGCGGCGTGTTAAAACAACGGTCGCGACCAAACTGCTCTTGTAAACCAGAAGTCGCGCGAAAAACCCCACCGAAGTGGCCAACGTCTTCACCAAAAATCACCATGCGCTCGTCGGCAGTCATGGCTATTGATAACGCCTCATTGATGGCGTGTAACATATTCATTTGAGCCACGGTTTAGAGTCTCCCTGCGCTTTTTGGATAGGCTTTTGGATACTTAGCAATGTGTTCTTTCAGCTCTTTAAGCTGTTTTCTCAATGCTGGGGTCGGTTTATCAAGCACATCTTCAATAATTTCATCTAGTTTCGGAATAGGTAACTTTTCAGCCACTTTAACTGCTGCTAGCACTTCTTCGCGATAACGTTCAAATAACTTGGCTTCATCGGCTTCAGTTATCCAGCCTTTATTGACCATCCATAACTTAAAACGTTTTACTGGATCGTGTTGCTGCCATTTGGCTTCTTCTTCTTTTGAACGATAACCAGATGGATCGTCTGATGAAGAATGCGCGCCCAAACGATACGTCATCGCTTCAATCAATACTGGAGCATTATGTTCAAGTGCGTGGGCACGAGCTTGTTGCGTGGCAGCTAACACCGCTAGCATGTCGTTACCGTCTACACGAATGGTATGCATACCGTACCCAACTCCACGACTCGCAATACCGTTACCGGCAAATTGCTCTTCTGTAGGGGTTGAAATAGCATAACCATTGTTACGACAGAAAAAGATGGTCGGAGACTTAAGCACTGCAGCCATGTTCAAACCAGCATGGAAGTCACCTTCTGATGCTGCGCCTTCACCAAAATAACAAATGGCGACGTTACGCTTGCCTTGTAATTTCATGCCATAAGCAACACCTGTGGCTTGTGGAATTTGAGTTGCCAAAGGTGATGAAATAGTTTGGTAGTTGAGTTCACGGCTGCCGTAATGAATCGGCATTTGGCGACCTTTACCTAGATCTTTCTCGTTACTGAACATTTGATTCATAAATTGTTCAGTCGTAAAGCCGCGATAACGCAATGAGGCGTGCTCACGATATTGAGCCAAAATGACGTCGTCTTTATCAAGCGCGGCTGTGCTGCCAATAATTGAGGCTTCTTCACCGGTACAGGTCATGTAAAAACTAATCCGTCCTTGACGCTGGGCACCCAACATACGCTCGTCTAATACGCGTGTAAAAACACAGGTATCAAAGATTTTTTCGGCCAGAGCCTTGTCGATTACTGGTAGAACCGCACTTTCATAAGTGGTGCCATCAGCTTGCAAAATACGCAAAATGGGGATGTGCAATGACGCTTTGTCTAAGAAGCTGACACGGTGCACTGTTTCATTGGTCAGTGGTGCGTTGCTCATATTATGCTCTTGTTATTGTTGAGCCATGTTCAACATAAACATGGCTCTATTTATACTATGCGAGTAGACATTACGTTAACGTAAACTACCTATCAATACTTACTCTCACTGTAAACGCATTTTACTCGCGATTGACATGTATATATTGCTTTACGACTAGATAATAGTTTCGTTCAACGCGGGTACTAAACATAACACTGTGCGTTGCCCAATGGGCACATTTGCATTGGGAAATACAATGGCTTCTTGTGGGTATTCAACAGTGATTGAATTACCGCCTTCTGTCGCTAACACCTCGCCCTGACTAAAGGCACTGAAGTTTTCTGCATCACCAGCAAAGCTAAATTCAAAATCATCAAAGTGCTTGTTAATAGAGCGCGATACTTTATACAAGTTGACCTTGCTAGGGTCGAACTCAACAGGTGCTAACTCAGTTTCAGTAATCAACATTTCAAGCATAGTTTGAGTTTGTGCAAAACGACTCATGTCGTTTTGGCCAAATGGCATCACTTTACCTAATTCCACTGTAAAAGCATCTGCTTGGAATTGCTCTGACGAATAGTAACTAAACGTTGTTGTTGGTTCGTGGTGAAACAACATAGTATCAACGCCACATGCCGCCAAAAACATAATTTGTTCACCGCTAAAAGCACGGCCAGGACGGTATGGGTATATGGCAAACTTTTCATGCTTAGAAGCACGAATAGCAGTATGTAAGTCGTAATGAATACGTTGATTGTCATTATTGGCATTGAAAAAGTCTGCCACGTATTGCTCTAACGCTTTTGCACGATGACGCTCTGGATGGCTTAAGCCCTCGCCTTTAGAATGCGCGCCACTAAATAGACGATTCATGTTTTCATCAATAAAACGGGTTTTATTGATAATCGCGGCCGGATTACCAATTAAAAACATCACACGCTGCTTGGCAATAATGCGTTGGCTGAGCAAATCTTTAATGAGTTGATTACAGATTTCAATCGGCGCAGTTTCATTACCGTGCACAGCACAAGACAGCACGATATCTTTGGTTGCATTAGCCGGAGTAAATACAATCACTCCCGTATCCCATACATCTACACGGGTATGATCTGCCAACATAAAATCAGATGCTTCAGGTAATTGATTTGGATTGGCTAAGGTATAGGCTAAAAAATCATGGTTTATCATCAGGTCAGATAACACTATCAACTCCTTGTCTCATTATTATATGGCGTAGTTAACTTTGACGTAAAACGATGTTAACTATTACTGCCTATTGTCGCGGATTCTATCATAGCCAAACGCTATTTTATTGGTGGCATATGTTAGATTTATTTATTAATAAAAGTTTGCTTGCAAAACTACACAATATTCAACACAATTGTAGCCATCTAGACTTCTATAATTTGTTTTAAGGGTATGTCATGGCGTTAGCAACATTTGGTGCAGGCTGTTTTTGGGGTGTTGAATATTTTTTCCGTGAAATTAACGGCGTCAGTAACGCAACGTGTGGCTACATGGGTGGCAAAGACAGTGCGACCACATATAAAGAAGTGAAAACGGGTTCAACTGGTCACGCAGAAGTGGTTCAAGTTGAGTTTGATCCAGAAATCGTCAGTTACGACGACTTGTTGGACACTTTTTGGAAAAATCACAACCCAACCATGCTGAATATGCAGGGCGGTGACATTGGTACTCAATATCGCAGCACGATTTTTTTTCACGATAAAGAGCAAAAAGCCCAAGCTGAAAGCTCAAAGCTGGCATTAGCACGAAGCGGTAAATGGGGACAGCGTCATATTGTGACTGAAATTGTACCGATACAAACATTCCACATTGCCGAGGAATACCACCAGAATTATTTAGAAAAAAATAATTTACCAACCTGTCACTTGGTTTACTAAACCTAACAAAAAATCAATCGTTCGTTGAACGACAAGTAACCGTTTCAAGCGAGTTAATGTGTATCATTACCTCACCTGAAACGGAATATTTACACAATAGATTAGCTCAATCGATTTCCTGCACTCAACTTCACTTTACCCGCAGTAGTAAATTCCATACAATCCCATGCAAATTGCTTAAGGCATGTTATCGGAGAACAAAATCATGAGTGAAGCTCGTCACGTTAACCTACTAATTTTAGGTTCTGGCCCTGCTGGCTATACCGCTGCTGTTTATGCTGCGCGTGCAAATTTAAATCCTGTGATGATCACAGGCATGCAGCAAGGTGGTCAATTAACCACTACGACTGAAGTAGAAAACTGGCCAGGCGATGCTGAAGACTTAACTGGTCCAGCATTAATGGAACGCATGCAAAAGCACGCTGAGAAGTTTGATACTGAAATTATTTTTGATCACATCAACGAAGTGACCCTAACTGAGCGACCTTTCCGCTTAAAAGGTGACAACGGCGAGTTTACGTGTGATGCACTCATTATTGCTACTGGCGCATCGGCTAAATATTTAGGCCTCCCGTCTGAAGAAGCATTCATGGGCCGTGGTGTTTCTGCCTGCGCAACATGTGATGGTTTCTTCTATCGTAACCAAAAAGTTGCGGTGGTTGGTGGTGGTAACACTGCAGTTGAAGAAGCACTTTACTTAAGTAATATAGCTTCTGAAGTTCACTTAATTCACCGTCGTGACAGCTTCCGTTCAGAAAAAATTCTGATCAATCGTTTAATGGATAAAGTTGCGAACGGTAATATCATTTTACACCTAGACCAAACACTTGAAGAAGTCACTGGTAACGAGATGGGTGTGACTGGGCTTAAGAAGAAAAGCACTAAAGATGGTTCAGTGACCGATTTAGAAGTCGCTGGTGTGTTTATTGCGATTGGTCACAGCCCTAATACTGGTATTTTTGCTGGTCAATTAGAAATGAATCACGGTTACTTACAAGTAAACAGTGGTTTACAAGGCAATGCGACTCAAACCAGTATTGAAGGTGTTTATGCTTGTGGCGACGTGATGGATCAACATTACCGTCAAGCCATCACTTCTGCCGGTACGGGTTGTATGGCTGCACTTGATGCTGAGCGTTATTTAGACGCTAAAAAGTAATCGACAGTATGTAATACAACAAAAGAGCAGCTCAGGCTGCTTTTTTTATTGCCTTAAAAAACATTACACCGCTTTTTGATAAAACACTGCTTCAGTATCGCCTAAAGGATCGCGGTGAATACTTTTATGTTGAAACGTCATACCGAGTTTTTTCATAATCGCAATTGAGGCAATATTTTCCTCTACTGCTATCGCACTCACATGAGTCACGTCATCAGGCTCACTGACAGCATCCATGACCGCTTTGGCAGCTTCTGTAGCATACCCTTTACCCCAACAAATATGCTTAAACCGCCAACCTAACTCTAAGTTATGCGGTTGTGCTTGGGTAAAAAAGTGCATCGGTCTGACTAATACCCAGCCTAAATACTCGCCGCTTAACCCGTGTTGGTCATTGGCGTCACAATCGAGCGCATGGACTTTCCATAATCCCCAACCTTTTGGCGGATTTAAATATTGAGCCAATCTAGGTAACATGATCGTATCTATCTGATGCTGAGTGGTTTTATTGCCGCCATTAAGAAAGTGCATGACTCGTTCATCTTGGTCTAGTTCAAATAATAGTGCGCTGTCATTAAGAGTCATTAATGACAGTTGTAATCTAGAGGTGTTTTCAATCTGCACAATATCTGTTCCCTAAAGGTTTTATGTCATGAGATCACATGCAAGTAGTTGACACACAAGTTTACACAATGAAACAACAAACACTAAACATATCGATTAACATATACAGTAGAAAAAAGACTATTGGCGGTATGAAATGAACTTACTGCAAAAATATCGGATTATAAAAAGGAAGCATTGTGGCTACTAAAAAACAAATAATATTACCCATCATAGTATTAGGTATTGGAATAGCCGGTTTAGTTGGCATTGCTGCACTAAAAAAACCGCCTGAAGAAAAGCCTGCAGTTGATACCACCCCTTTAGTGTCGGTTGAAGCACTTGAATATAAACCGATGACTTTTTCTGTCAGTTCATACGGTGTTGTCGCGGCAAAATACGACACCGAACTCGTCGCACAAGTCAGTGGTGAAATTATTTATTTAGCCGATAAATTCGTCAAAGGTGGCTTTGTTAAAAAAGGTGATGTTTTAGCTAAAATTGATCCCAGTGACTATGAAGCTGGATTATTAGATGCTCAAGCAAACATCGCCTCGTCTAAAGCCAACATGGTACAAGAACGAGCCAATGCTGAAGTTGCCTTACGTGAATGGGCCGAAATAACCAGCAGTAAGCCAACTGATCTTAGTTTGCGCAAGCCGCAATTAGCACAAGAATTAGCCAAACTAAAAAGTGCTGAAGCGGGTTTATTACGTGCACAACGCGATTTAGAGCGTACGGTTATCCGCGCGCCGTATGATGCACTCATATCCAGCCGTGAAATCGGTTTAGGCGCATACGTCACCACTGGCAGCAAAATTGGTCATGTTTACAATACTGATACAGCAGAAATTCGCTTACCGCTAGCCGATAAAGAAATGCAATATTTGGATAAAAAAGGCACTCATGCTGAAGTACGATTAGCGGGCAACTTTGCCGGAAGCAAACAAGAGTGGATAGGAAAAATTGTTCGCAGTGAAGGCGTGGTAGACAGCAAAAGCCGGATGACATACCTGGTTGCCGAAATAGACGATCCATACGGACTCAATAGCGATAAAAATGAATTACGATTTGGCACCTATGTTACCGCCTATGTTGAAGGCAGTAATGCCGGTAATGTGGCCATTATTCCGCGTCATTTGATTGTAAATGGTTTAGTTGCTGTGATGGATAGCGACAAAACCTTACGCTATAAACCTGTTAACATTATTCGCCAAGAAGGCGCGAATGTCGTGATTTCCGAAGGTCTTGAATCAGGAATGCAAGTAATAACATCAGCGCTTGATTACCCGTTAGAAGGTATGCAACTTGCTCTGCCTGAAGATAAAATCTTACAAGATGAGTCAGTAGAAACAGAACAAACTGAACTTGCGATGGAAGGTAAATAAACATCATGGACGATACTAATAAAGGAATTATCGCCTGGTTTGCCCGCAATAGCGTTGCGGCAAACTTGTTGATGATCATTATCATACTCGGTGGTCTGTTGACCGCCAATACAATCCGTAAACAGTTCTTCCCTGCCGTTGAAGTTAACTGGATTCAATTTAGCGCCGTTTACCCAGGTACTGCACCACAAGAAGTGGAAGAAGGCATTACCATTAAAATTGAACAAGCTTTAGAAAGCGTTCAAGGCTTAAAAAGGGTTATTACCTATTCGAATCGTAATATAGCGCAGGGATATTTTCAGGTTGAAGACTCATACGATCCACAAGTCGTACTTGAAGAGGTTAAGTCTGAAATTGACTCCATCTCAACCTTTCCAGGCGGCATGGAGCCTCCAAAAGTTGAACGGATTAAGTTTCGCCAAGAAGTAATGTATTTAAGCCTTTATGGTGACTTAAATCAAAAACAACTCAAAGATTTAGGCGAGCGCATTAATGATGAAATCATGCAATTGCCTGGGGTCAACATTAGCGAATATTATAGCGGCTTAAGTTATGAAATTGGTATTGAAGTCAGTAAAGACCGTTTACGTGAGTTTGGGATAACGTTTAATGATGTGGCTGAGGCTGTTCGCGGCTATTCACGCAATATGTCTGCAGGCCAAATCAAAGCAGAAAATGGTTACATCAATTTACGCGTTCAGAATCAAGCCTATGTGGGTTACGAGTTTGAACAGCTGCCTTTATTGACACTAGATGATGGTACCAAAATATTATTAGGTGATATTGCCACCGTAAATGATGGCTTTGAAGAAGGTATTCAATACTCTAAATTTAATGGTAAAAATTCAGTTACCTTTTTCATTGGCGCGGGTAAAAATCAAAGTATTACTGATGTGGCAGATACCATTAATAGCTTTGTCGATAAACAGCAAAAAATATTACCACAAGGTGTAAAACTTGAACCTTGGGTAGACATGACTTACTACTTGGATGGCCGTTTACAACTGATGCTCGACAGCATGAAAAGTGGTGCGATATTAGTGTTTATCATGCTGGCTTTGTTCTTGCGAGTTCGATTGGCTTTTTGGGTGATGATGGGGCTGCCTGTATGTTTCCTCGGTACCCTATTGTTTATGCCAATGGCATTTATTGATGTGACCATTAACGTTATCAGCTTGTTCGCCTTTATCTTAGTGCTGGGGATCGTGGTCGACGATGCCATTGTGATGGGCGAAAGTGCCCACAGTGAGTCAGAAGAACACGGCCAAAGTATTGACAGCGTTATCCGTGGCGTTAAAAAAGTCGCTATGCCAGCTACATTCGGGGTACTGACCACGATTGCCGCTTTCCTACCGATAACCATGGACGATGGCCCATCATCAGCATTTGGGCAAGCAATCGGTTTTATCGTTATTTTATGTTTATTGTTTTCATTAATAGAATCAAAGTTGATTTTGCCTGCGCATTTGGCGCACATGAAAAAACCAACCATTGTTAAACCTGGTTCAAAAAATCCATTAGATTGGTTACGTAATGGGGTTAATTTTGTTCAAGGTAAAATTGATCGCGGTTTAACGAAATTTATTAAGTCTATCTATCGCCCTTCCCTTGAATTAGCGGTTGAGTATCGTTACGCAGTCATCATGTTGTTTATTAGCTTGATCTTAGTATGTGTTGGGCTCTATATGGGCGGTTTGGTTCGTTTTATCGGTCAACCAAAAATTCCACACGACTTTCCTCGAGTCACCGTTGAAATGAACGTTGATGCATCAGAAAAATCGACGCTCGCGGCCGCACTGGCCATAGAGCAGACATTATATGATGTTGATAAAAAGATTGAGCAGCAATATGGCCAGAAAATGATTTCTGACATGCAGGTCGATCTTAAAGGGCAAACAACGGCTGAAGTGATGACTAAATTGGTCGATCCATCACTCAGACCAATGGATACCTTTGCTTTAGCAGACTTATGGCGCAAAGCAATGCCACAAATTCCTGGGGTTAAATCGTTTAGCGTTCAAGACAGTTTAATGGGTGGCGGTCGTGAAGACGGTGACATTAGCTTTAGGCTTGAAGGTAAAGATGAAAGTCAGTTGGTTGCAGCGTCATTAGCTCTAAAAGCCAAACTAAATTCACTTAAAGGCGTCAGCGACGTAAACGACAGCCGCCAGTCAAGTGCCAAAGAAGTGCAGTTCCAATTAAAGCCATTGGCCAATGCATTGGGCTTAACCTTAGCCAATATCGCCTCACAGGTGGGTAATAGTTTTTACGGTCTTGAAGCACAACGTATCATTCGTAATGGCGAAGAAATCAAAGTGATGCTGCGCTACCCTGAAGAGCAGCGTAACTCAATTGCATTGGTACAAGATGTGATGATTAACACCCCACAAGGTGCAGAGTTACCCTTATCTGAAGTTGCGGAAATCAAGGTCGTGCAAGGCGTAAACAGTATCCGCCGCGAAAATGGTAACCGAACCATTAACGTGTGGGCCAATGTAGATGCAGATCAAACTGAACCGTTTAAATTGGCTAAAGATATCCGTGATAACTTTATGCCAGAGTTGCTGATTAAGTATCCACGCGTCCACAGTGAAGTGTCTGGTAGTATTCAAGAGCAATTAGACAGCGCCGATACACAAATGCGTGACTTTATTTTATCGCTGTTGCTGATTTATAGCTTGTTGGCTATTCCACTGCGCTCATATATTCAACCTATTATGATTATGTCGGTGATTCCGTTTGGGGTTATCGGTTCCGTAATGGGACACATCATTTTAGGCATCGATTTAAGTGTGCTATCGATGTTTGGTATTATTGCCGCTGCTGGTGTTGTGGTGAATGACTCACTAGTGATGGTGGATTATGTCAATAACTCCCGCAAAGCGGGTGTGCCGATGAAACAAGCCGTGCTCAATGCAGGTTGCCGACGCTTTAGAGCTATCATGCTTACCTCATTGACAACATTCATTGGTCTAGTGCCGATTATGGCTGAGACCAGTATGCAAGCTCAAATGGTAATCCCAATGGCTGTTTCATTAGCGTTTGGGGTGTTGTTTGCGACTGTGGTAACTTTATGTCTCATTCCATGTTTGTATATTGCTATTGAAGACGGTAAAGCATTGATCCGCAAGGTCATCAATATTTACGTCCCTGCTCCTTCGTCTACGATATCTGTATCCGAACAGCATTAAAGCAGCAATAACACCGACAATGACAAAGGGCCTAAATGGCCCTTTTTTATTGCATTTTTATGGCCGAGACAATGCTCTGAAATCGAGTCTATCGATGTTTTTTTTGATGAGATAATTGATTACCAATGATTAAGTGAGTAATTGGTTTTATTCATAAAATGGCCCGTCTGTTAAAATAATCTCTTTATCGTTATTCGATAAAATATTATGCTAATCTAGTGTTAACAACCGTGTTTATTGCCAGCCAGCTAAGGTCACATTTTATGAGTCAACGCAGCATTAATGCACTCTTTAAACCCACTTCGGTGGCAGTCATTGGCGCATCTAACGGCAATAAGCGTGCAGGTAAAGCAATCATGAAAAACCTGCTATCAGGCGGTTTTTCTGGGCCAATAATGCCTGTCACACCCAAATACACCGCAGTAATGGGTGTATTGGCGTACCCCAATATTGAAGCATTACCGATCAAACCTGATTTAGCCATTATTTGCACCAACGCCTTAAGAGTGCCCAGTATTGTTGAACGTTTGGCTCAATTTGGCTGTAAAGTTGCGATTATTATGGCCTCTGGCATGGCATCGCAAACTGACGAGCAAGGTAATAATTTACTTGAACTCACCAAACAATATGCTAAACGATACGGAATGCGCTTATTAGGCCCCAATAGTTTGGGAATGATTTTACCGCCTATTGGACTCAATGCCAGTTTAGCGCACGCAGGAGCCAACGTAGGCAAAATTGCATTTGTGTCGCAATCAGCAGCCATTTGCACCACGGTACTCGATTGGGCCAACAACAAAGGTATTGGCTTTTCGTCGTTTATTTCACTCGGTGATGCCACCGATATCGACTTTGATGAATTACTCGATTATTTAGGCCGCGACAGTAAAACCAGCGCTATCATGCTGTATATCGATTCCATTAACGAAAAACGTCACTTTTTATCTGCCGCTCGCGCTGCCTCACGCAATAAACCCATCTTTGTGATTAAATCAGGTCGCAGCCGTGAAGGTGTGCAAGCCGCAATGCTCCATACTGGTGGTATTGGTGGCAACGATGCCGTTTATGAAGCCGCTTTTAGACGTGCCGGTATGTTAAGAGTAAATGATTTAATTGAATTATTTGCTGCGGTAGAAAGCCTTGCTCATTCGACCCCATTAAAAGGTGAACGATTAGTCATTATGAGTAATGGCGGCGGCCCTGCTGTATTGGCCGCGGATGAGTTGATTATTAAAGGTGGCAAACTGGCACAATTGTCAGAAAAAACCGTCGCTGAACTGAATGCTATTTTACCCAATACTTGGTCACAACAAAATCCTATCGACATGATTGGTGATTCAGACAGCCAACGCTATGCAGATACATTAAAAGTACTTATGAGCAGTAACGATACTGACACTATCTTGGTGCTACATTCACCATCGGTATTAGGTGAAAGTGTTGATATTGCTAACAGTATTATCGACACAATCAATCAACACCCTAACCGCAATAGAATCAATATGCTCACCAATTGGAGCGGTGAAGACTCAGCTTATTTGGCCCGTAAACGGTTTACCAAAGCTGGCATTCCGACCTATCGAACCCCTGAAGGTGCCGTAAGAGCATTTATGCACATGGTCGAATACCGTCGTAACCAAAAGCTACTCCAAGAAGTACCGCAGTCGATACCTGATAATATTCCGACTGACAGCAAAGCGGCACGACTATTATTACAACGCGCTTTGGATAATGGTCAAACAGTGGTTGAAACCCATCAAGCCGTGGATATTTTGCGGGCTTACGGACTCAACACTATTGAAACTCGATTTGTAAAAGATGTTGATGAAGCGGTTAATGTCGCCAACCAGGTCGGTTATCCTGTGGCGTTAAAAGTGCAATCACCAGACTTGTTGTATAAATCTGATGTGCACGGTGTAGTGCTAAATTTAGCCTCTGATGAAGATGTCAGTCACGCCGCCCACTCTATTATTGACCGGGTGCATCAAACTAATCCTTCAGCCAAAATTGACGGATTAATTATTCAAAAAATGGCATTAACCGCAGGTGCACAAGAAATTAGGGTGTCGGTAATTAATGACCCAGTATTTGGTCCGGCAATCTGTTTAGGTGAAGGTGGATCCGAATGGGACCCAACACGCGACGCTGCGGTTGCACTGCCACCGTTAAACATGGCACTGGCTCGTTATATGGTGATTCAAGCACTTAAAACCCATAAGCTGCGAGACCGTCATTTGCCACTCGGCCTAGACATGAATGCTTTATGCGTGATGCTGACTCAAATATCTCACTTAATTATTGATTGTCCTGAAATTGCCGAAGTAGACATTAATCCTGTTTTGGCCGCGGGTGAGAAAATCACCTTGTTAGATGTCAATATGCGGCTTCATGCCACCCCGCAAGACAACATTAACCGTTTAGCGATTTTGCCCTATCCAAAAGAATTAGAACAAACTACCACGTTAAAAAATGGTCTTGAGATAATGTTACGGCCTATTTTGCCAGAAGATGAGCCTAAACACTTAGATTTTGATAATTCGTTAAGTGATGAAGACAGATACAAGCGCTATTTTGGAGTGCGATCACGCATGACCCATGAAGAAATGGCAGTATTAACGCAAATTGATTATTCGCGTGAGATGGCTTTTATTGCGACGACAATGACAGAGGATGGTGAAGAGCTAACATTAGGGGCTGTAAGGGCGTCTATCGACCCAGATAATACCGAAGCCGAGTTTGCTATGGCGGTTCGCAGTAATTATCAAGGGATTGGCTTAGGCAAGTTACTACTGGAAAAACTGATTGCTTACTATAAAACCAACAATACACTTTATTTAACGGGCTTTACCATGTTTGAAAACCGCAGTATGGCCAACCTCGCCAAGTCACTTGGGTTTACCGTATCATTTGATATGGAAGAACATTTAATAAAGATGCACATGGATTTACAACCAAAAGCGCAATAACATTTTGGTTGTGTTAAATGTAATCAACAGCAGATAAACATAAGCCCACATGGATCAACCGCTAAAAAGTTGATTCGTTGTGGGCTTAACGTTTTTTAAATCAAATATTGGTTACCGCAAACATTTGTTACCACAAATATTGGTTACTGCAAACAAGCTAATTAAAAGAGCATCGCACCGTAAAACCACCGATTAATGTTAACCAAATTTGACGCAGTTTTTGCCGGCAGCTTTTGCAATATAAAGTTGTTCGTCAGCCCGCGATAATAAGGTATCTACATCATCACCCGTTTGAATAGTGGCCACTCCAATAGAAACGGTAATATGCCCCAGGTTTTGTTTCTTTTCTTTACCGATAGAAAGCTGTTTTAATGTAATTCTTTCACGTATTTTTTCCGCCACGTTAACGGCATCAATAAGCTTGGCATTGGGTAACATTACCACAAACTCTTCACCACCATAGCGAGCAACCAAATCATCGCCTTTAACGGTATTTTTCATGGCTAAAGCCACATAAGCCAACACTTTATCGCCAATTAAGTGGCCAAAAGTATCATTAAACATCTTAAAATTATCAATATCAATCATCAACAAACTGCATACCGTTTGAGTGTCGACAAACTTGGTCATCTGCTCTGCGGCAAACAACTCATAAGAGCGGCGGTTTTTTAACGATGTAAGTTCATCCGTCATAGCCACTTTACTCAAATTTTCCATTTCGTCTTTAAGGTTAGCAACTTCTTCAGATAATGACTCGAGACTCGCAGACATTTGGCGATTATTAGCAATGACTTGATCAACTTCGGCGGCAATGGAACCAACGATAAGATTGAGCTCATCAGCATTAGGATTTGTTTGCAGCTTTTCGCCAAATTGATTGAGGTTAGATGAAAAAGATTCCGTGCCAACATTTAACTGCTCAATCTTATTAAGTAAGCTGTTAATCAGAATTTGAGTTTCGATTTGGACGTTTTCAATAATTTCTGGTGATTGTTCTTCAATAAATCGATTGTATAAACCTAAATTAACTTCGGGAGTAAATTGAACACCATTAGCAATTAAACCGTCAATTGCGCGTTTTAGATTAAGGTTACTCTCAGCAAAATAATCAAACCAAATAGCATAGTTTTCTGGCGTGACAGGAATAGCTAAGTCTGCCATTTTAGGTAACGCTAAATGCAGTATATGCGAGGTTTGTTCAAGATTTTGGGTATTATGCATCGAAGGCGATACCTTATTAATAAATACAATGTGTCAAAGGTTATCAGTATGTTATGTCATACTTATGAACTAAACTCAATTATTGATGTAGTCCAATAAACAAGCGTAAATAAAAAATAATCATTTTAACCCTTTTCATGCCAAGCAGCGTTTACACTAACTAACTCATACAACTCTGACGAAAGAGCGAGTAAATAAGGTTAAGCTGGATTGTTTGATGCCAAACCTGCTATGAATTATATGCACATGGCAATTGGTAAGTAAAAGACGATTTGGCCTCTTTTTCTGGGATTAATTGTGAGAAGTACACACTATACCGTAGAGTTTGTGTGTGCATACGGACAATACAATGCCGTTTTATGCGAGATGGTATTACATGCATTTTAAAAGGACAGAATATGAAACGAATCAGTGTTACTGATACCATAAAATTCGTGATGACGGTTACGGTCATCTGTACCGGTGTCATCTCGTTTGGATCGCGAGCTACCAGTCCCGTTGACAATCATTATCTGAACACCCTGAAAATTAACACTACGGTTATGGATGTCAGTCAATATCAGCCGCAACGAGCCAGTAAAATGTATCCTGCCCCCACTGAGGGCATGGTACAACATGTACTGACCTTGCCTGAACTGAAAAATGAGCAAGATTACATGTTTGAAGTGCAAATAGGTCAAAATCAAATCGTCGATTGTAATAAGACCAAGCTCATCGGTGACATTGACAAAGTATCATTAGCCGGCTGGGGATATGTCTATTACCTAGTCGAAAAAGTGATGCAAGGTCCGACAACCAAAATGATGTGCACTAACGCTAAATCAGCTGAGTTTATCGTGCTTAATGAAGCACTGACATTACGCTATGACAGCCGTCAACCTAAAGTGTTTTATTTACCCGAAGGCACCGACTTACGATATAGAGTGTGGAAAACTGCGAGCGAGTTTGTGTTTAGTGGCCAATAATGATTAGACGCAAAGAGTTTATCTTTATTCTCGGGCTACCTTGTTAATCTGTTGACGATTTATGGATATTTGATTTGGGTTAGTTGAACCCTGCCTAACGGCCAATGTGGTTGGCGGTGGCAAGCGCAATGACATTAGTCGAGCAGATTGATGCGGGAGATGATACTACACTTGTACAATGGCTAAGCGACGATATTGCCATGCTTGGAAACGTGATATGAAAATGGCACATCAATTGTTGAATCACATTGAGAAAAGCTCAAATGATCCACTCTTAATACTCAGCACACCGAGACAATCGTGTGCTGAGCTTAATCGATTAGAATTAGTAACGGCGAACCCTAACCACTTGCATTATTTCAATTTCAAATCCACCCACGACTTCTTTTGCCGGGTAGTAAATTAAATTGACTTTATGATCTAACAAACTCTTGAAACGCTGAGGTCGCTTGTATTTAAATGGCACATCGCAATCTTTAATCATTAACGTTTGAACCACCCATTCTCCAACTTGCCGTTGAATATGGGACACCACCGTCACGCCTTCACTTTGTATTAACTCACCGTGTCGCTCTAACAGTATTTTAGGAACCGGTTTCATGAATTTACCTTCTTAACAGTATCCAGAATATCTTGATATCGATAAGCACTAAAACGTCCAAAGCCATCTAGTTGTTTAACTTTCAAACGACTAAACATTGGCATTATCATACCAGCAAGAAATTTAGCCTGCGTGGCAATGGTTGGAGTGGGTAACGATTTTGCTCGAGCCACTAAAATTAACGGTTCAAGCAATGTTGTCACTGTGGCCGAGTCTGGTAACGGAGCCACAGCCTGTTTGGATAAGACGGCAATTTGCCCACGACAAACGCTGCAGTGACCACATACTTGTGGCACCGAGTGGTCATCAAAATAGTGAGCTAAATTTGCACTTAAACAACGATCAAGTTCAAAAAAATCGACTAGCTTACCAATCCGCACAATCTCTTTATGTTCATTCTCACTAAAATATTGACTGAGTTGCTGGGTCAATTGTTGTAATTGCTGCGGTGTCGCTAATGCCTGCTGTTGTACATCATACACTTGAGTGATTTTTTTTGTCTCAAGAATTATCAAATTCTGTTCAGCTAAATAGTCTAATGCCGCAACAACTCGTTGTCGTTCACAACCATGTTGTTGATATAAACTGTCAAAATCCAGTTGTCCCCACACCTTTTTAAACTGCGTATGGGCAAATACCTGACTCAAGAATTGCTGGCGCTGATCGTTAAACCGACTGAGGATGGCTTGCTGGTCTTCCACAAACCGATATTTAAATTCAGCAAAATAAGCATAGCTTGGGCGGATCACGCCTAAAAGTTCTAACTGCACAAATAATGTTTTCAACGGCAATGAACGAATATTACATGCTGTGGACAATGGCGTTTCTTGTACTTCCCAGCGACCACTTTCGGTTTCAGCTGCAATAATGCCTAATAATTGACCTATATTATCTGCTTCAGGTGTATCACCGTAAACAAAATTTTCAACAGTATTTAATCCGTCTAAATTTGCTAACGTCACACAATGGGCTAGCAAACCATCACGCCCTGCTCGACCGATTTCTTGGCTGTAATTTTCAATCGACTTAGGTAAATCAAAATGGATAACAAATCGAATATCGGATTTATCAATGCCCATGCCAAAAGCGATAGTCGCCACTATCACTTGAATGTGGTTCTGCATAAATTGTTGTTGAATATGTTGTCGAACAGTTTGATCCATACCTGCATGGTACGCAGCAGCATTGATCCCTTGACTGATTAAATGCGCAGCAACGTCCTCAGCGGTTTTCTGTAGGGTTACATATACTATGCCAGCACCTTGATAGTTTTTAACGGTATACGCGAGCTGAGTGAGCTTTTGTTGCTGATTAACCGCGACAACAGACAAATCTAAATTCGGCCGATAAAAACCGGTTTGCACCACCTGCTCTGGTATCAAACCAAAACGTTTAGCCATATCCAATTTAACTTGCTCAGTTGCCGTCGCTGTTAATAACAAACTTTGAGGGATTGAAAATTCTTGGCCATATTGAGGGATTTTTAAGTAATCAGGCCTGAAATTGTGTCCCCATTCTGAAATACAATGCGCTTCATCAACCACCAACAACGAAATAGGGACTGACTTAAGAAATTGCCTAAAACGCTCATTTTTAAAACGCTCAACTGACACCATTAAAATTCGTGTACGTTGATCTCGTACATCGCGCATCACTTGTTGCGTTTGTTCATAAGTTAAACTTGAATCAATACTGGCGGCGGCGATGCCTTTACTGGCTAAAAATGCCAGCTGATCTTTCATTAAAGCCAGCAAAGGCGAAATAACTAAGGTTAGGTTGGGTAACTGTTGGGCACAAAACTGATAACACAAGGACTTACCTGAACCCGTAGGAAATATAGCTAACGCAGAATGACCGGCCAAAATGGTTTCAATAACGGCTTGTTGGCCTTCTCTGAACTCAGTAAAACCAAATTGTTGCTGCAACAATTGGTGTAGCGTCTGTTGATCGAAAAATATTGGAGCGGCGTCAGAAGTTGCTGCGTCACTATATGCTAAGGGAGTCATATAAAATCCTGTTATTAACCCCAAACAACATAGGATTATACGATAATTGATAAAACGGTAAGCCTTAGCACTATGGGGAGAGTTAAAGTACAGGCTAAAGTGCTATGAAAGGAATCTAAAACACATGAGCTACATTTACCGTTTACGGGCAATATATTGATTAATTAATTGGGTCAATTTATCTTCAAAACGTTCTTCTATGTCATCAAGGTCTTGATCAAACGAGCTAATAAACTTAACCGCTTTATCACGAGACAACACCTTACCTGCAAGGCTGTATTGAATTTCTATTAAGCTTTTGTCTAAGCGAGGCGCAAGAAACCAATGACACACATCAGCATTTAAGTTTACTAATGCTCGCTCGGCCACCTGGCAAAAAGTGTTGATATGCTCAGCACCATCTGGTCCCAAACAACCGGGTTCAAGACGACACAAAACAACTAATTTTTTAGTATTTATCTCTCTAGCACTGTTTATCAACTCTTCCATAATGTGTACGAAACGATCCTTAATAAAATCCTGCAGATTAGAATGTTGCTTAGGTAAAATTGATAACCTAATAGCGATAACTAACACCATTAACGTTCAGTTAGCATCACGTAATTTAACACAATATGCAACCGTTTGGCGCCGATTAAGCTATTTTTTACCGCCCTCATGACTAGCCTGTAATGCATGTTTAAAAGCATCAATAAACTCAGAAATTGGCGTTAAGGTTTCTTTTGCCCGACGGTTACGCCCAAGCAAGGAAGATTCTACGAATAAATCAAACCAAGTCGATAATGCTAACCCATTTTGAGGCTCTTGAGCTGCGGTTAATGCCATTGCCGCGACTTCTGCTGTGCCCAGTTGAAAATCATGGCTGCCTTTACGCAGAGCGTAGGTTGCTAAGGTTTCAGGTGCAAATGAAAGCACTGGCATTTGTTGTAAATACGGGCTTTTACGATACATTTTAATGGCTTCACGCCAACTGCCATCAAGCATAACTAACAAAGGTATTTTGGTTATGCCCTGCTCAGTCGTCAACGAAGTGGCCGTTATTTGCTCAACGACGGCTTGATCGTTCTCAATATATTGTTGTGGGAAGACTAAAAATGGTTGATAAGTTGGATTAGACAATAAAGCCAACATTGCAGTATCGGTCTCGGTTCGAGTCCACAAAAACGCATGGGTATCAGGAATTAAGTCGGCAATCAGCCTACCACTATTGGTTGGTTTTAATACTTCATCGTTATACATAATCAACATAAAGCTGGTGTTGGTATTCAAGTATTGACGATGTTTACAGGTGCAAAATAATTCACCCAAGAGGCACAAATTACATCTAATAAGTTTCTTTCCTCGCGCGCCAAAGGGCTTTGTCGACAAGGATTTTCGATACTCATGCAAACGGTGAACCGCATGAATTGGCGCTTTAGTGGGTTTAGTCGGTAATTCTGACATTCTGCAACTCTAAGATGAAAAAAGTTCATCACCAATGCTGGTGATGAACTGATAAACGCATTATGAGGAAATTATAGAATACGGCGTAATAAAAAGTCTGCTTTTAAACGGCGAATTCGATTCATTATTTTCTTTACCGGTTTAGGGTATTTCTGCAAAGTATCAATTTGGCTGTAATGGAATAATCGCTCAGTGTGTAGCAAGATATATTGCTGCTCTTGAATAAACGACTCTTTCCAAGATCCTGACTCATCATGCAATAATAAGCCATTTTCTAAATCCAATGCCCACGCTCGTGGGTTTAGGTTCGAACCCGTTATCAGATGCTTTCGATTATCGGCACTGATGCCCTTCAAATGAAAACTGTTAATACCATCTTTCCATAAATGAATATTCAGTTGTCCGTTCTCAATAGCCCATTGCTGGTTTTTGGCAAATTTACGCAGTGATTGCTCGTACATGTACGGCAACGCACCAATCGTTGAAAAATCTTGATCCGGCGGAATGTAGAAGTCATTCGCCGTTTTGTCACCAACGACAATATCTATTTTTTTGCCATCACGCAGATGTCTTGCCAATGCACGAGTTAAAATCGTTGGCGGGTTGAAATAAGGCGTACAAATAAACAACTCTTTAGTTGATTCATCGACTAACTTAACAATAGTGTCATTTAATCCGTTGTTTTTTCTGCCTAAACCGATCAATGGCGTAACACGGTTACCCACTGTGGTAGAGGTATACTGATAACGGGCCTGAGATAGACGATGTTTAAAACTTTTTACATCGTTCTTTTCAGGGTTATCTTCATTGTCTGCAGCTTGACTTAATACACTTACGGCAGGATCGCTAACGATATTCTGCTTTATCATGTCACGCATACTGCGAGCCAGCTCAGGACAATCGATAACATGGTATCTATCGAAACGGTATTTTTCTTGCTGTTGTAAATAAATGTTGTTAATGCTCGCGCCACTGTAAATAACAGTGTCGTCGATGATAAAGCCTTTAAGATGCAGTACACCCATAAATTCGCGAGACTTCACCGGCACACCGACAATATCAAACGGATGCGTTGCTTGGTCCATTAATTGGCGATATAAAATATAATTACCACTGTCGCCCTTTTGACCTATTAGGCCTCGGCGTGCACGATGATAATCCACTAACACTTTGATATCTAATTGTGGGTTTTGGTTCTTTGCGTCTAATAACGCCTGCAATACCTCACGGCCAGCTTCATCATCTTCAACATATAATGCTGCGATGTAAATTGAAGATGTTGCCGATGCAATTTTAGTTAGTAAGGCTTGCTTAAAATCTTTTGGCTTAAGCAACCAAGACACAGCATCTGCATTTAGGGCAATACCACCTAGCTTATCCAGCAAGGCATCCTCCTTAAAATAGGTGACCATTACCATAATCAGTAATGGGATCAAATTTAAAAAACATCACAGCGATATATTGTAATTGTAAGTACGCTGTTCAACTGTTTAGCAAGTAATACATGCCATGCTTACAGATAAATTGAGGGAATAAGTGACTTCAGAATAAGTAACGTCAACCTCAATTGATGATGTTTCTTTTAACGCAATATCGATAGTGCTAACGAGATAACCTTTACAATTATAAATATCATTGCTGAATGGTCTATCGTGGTCTGTCTATCCGCTCTAATCAACTTATATCACACCACAATATGCTGCAAAATAGAACTATTGCAGCTCTGAGGCATCTAATTCTGAAGATTAGTGAGCTTGGCGTTCTGTTAAGCTGATAGAAATTACCGACTAACAAGGTGATGAGCAAGATTTTTCTTACTTAGCTGCGGTTTTAGTACGCTTTTTTGTTGATAATTTGCGTAATAAAGCGAGATTGCTTGCTAACTAGTCAACTAAAGCGTCAATGATAATGAGTTAAACATTAATTCTAATTATCATAAATGAGGAAATATAACCAAAAAACATCAAATGCATATCAGCTAAGGATATCATCAGCTAACATAACCTATCGTTACTGAACTCTCACAATAGGCTTTTATGAATTCCCTTCTTTTTTGTCTCCCCCAGCCTCGTTTCTTTTATGAACAACCCTCTTTGCGGTTCACTCAAGGCTTATGTCTGCTAGGAGCATTGATTATCACAAGCCTGTTGAATGTTGCAATCGCAGCAGAAACACCCGACCAAGTAGCACTCAGTCAGCCACAAACAATTCATAGTGATAGTACTAACCAGCAACCTGCAGCATTGTATCTTGATAATATGCTCCAGTTACTAAAACCAACACATTCACAGCTCGGCATCACAGTGTGGGACATGACGACTCAACAAACAGTCTTTGAGTACAACAACCAATCGTTAATGCAACCTGCCAGCGTTCAAAAACTGTTAACCGCATTGGCTGCAACTAAACAACTCGGTAAAGACTATACCTATCAAACCCGTTTAACTACGTTAGCAGAGCAACCTTTAGATAAAAGCCAAATTGATAATGGCATATATTCTGGCGACATTTACATAGAATTTAGTGGCGACCCAACCTTAAAATATCAAGATTTGCGACAGTTACTCGCCTCTTTAAGTCTGCTAGGTATCACTGAACTGACGGGCAATATTGTATTAACCAGTGAGCAAGATAGCCAACTGCAGGCACCCGGCTGGGTATGGGATGATTTAGGGATTTGCTACGCAGCGCCAATATCGCCTTTCATCATTGATAAAAATTGTGTCTATGGTCGATTAGCAACAACTGGCTACAATAAAGTGGCCAACATCACCATGATGGGAAACCGACCCATTGAAATCACCAATGATGCTTATTTTGTCACCCCAATCATCAACCGACCTGTTGCTAAGCCCACAGTGAAGACATTAACCGATGCGGTTGTTCTTCCTGCATATCTAACAGAATCAGTACCACAGTGTCAGTTAACGTTAAGCCGTTTCGATAATAATCGCTATCATCTTAGTGGCTGCCATGTCGGCGCTAAATCATTGCCTTTGGCAATAGCCATTACCGAACCACAACTGTACGCGCAACAGATCGTAGCCAAACAATTGGCTTCTTTAGGCATTGTGCATCAGCAACCCATTACAGCACAAAAAATGAATACAGAACCGCAGTTTATGGCTCAAAGACAAGTGATCGCCAGCCACCAATCTGCAGCCTTGCCTAAATTGCTCGAAACCATGTTGCTTAAATCAGATAATTTAATTGCCGACAGTTTATTAAAAAAATTGGGTGAGGTTTATTATCGAGCACCCAGTGATTTTGCCCGAAGTGGCCAAGCATTAAAAACCATTCTGTATTCTATTGGCATCGATTTATCAAATGCAAACATCGCCGATGGCTCTGGTTTGTCGCGTTATAACTTACTCACGCCTGAACACGTATTAAGTGTACTCACCACCTTATACCAACAACCTGAGTACCACTTTTTACTCGAGTTGTTACCAGAATCTGGTGTTAGTGGCACTTTACGCTATAAACGCTATTTCAATAAATCACCGTTGAAAAACCATGTGTTTGCTAAAACAGGCAGTATGTTGGGCATTGCAAACCTAGCTGGCAGAGTGAATGTCAGTAATGGTCATGATTATTTATTTGTTTTATTTGAAAATGGGTTAAGTCCACAGATTAAAAAACAACAAAAAGCGCCTTTTTCGGCGGTGTTTTTGCAAACCATGATGGATGTCCCAAGATAACCAGTACGAGAGATAGCCTGGACTCGAGATAACATCACCATAGCCGCCACATTTTGTTAAAACTGTGGCGGCTATCTTCTGTTTAATCTAAAAATAATGATTCTGGCCATCTGCATCGACGACCTGAGTAAAAATGCCACTATAAACATCAATAAAGTAACAATTAACGTAAAATCATCATTATATCGACACATTTTTCCTTTCAGCACTAGCGCATATTTCAACTTGCTATAACATTGTTAGCCGTAACCTTAAGATATGAATATTTTATCGTGTGGAGATAATATGGATAAGCAAGTCAGTTCGCGTGGCACAAAAGAAAAAGCCCTTCGTTTAAATCTAGACGAAAAAAAGTACGGCACCATTGTTGAAATTGGTGCAGGACAAGAAGTCGCACGTAACTTTTTTGTGGCTGGCGCTGCTGCGGGTACGATAGCGAAAACCATGTCGGCCTACGATATGAAATTTTCAGATGCCATCTATGGTGTCCAAGAAGATGGCCGTTATGTCAGTAAAGCTCGTGTGCTAGCGATGATGGAGCAAGAGTTTGATTTAGTGGTCGATCGTGTTGGAGCCATTCGCTCTAAGTCTTCACGATATTTTACCTATGCAGCTACTGTCTCAGCCAAGAGCTTTAATCGTAAAAACGAATGCCATGCATGGTGCGGGGTGCGTATTCAAATGTACCCTGGTGCTGAGCCGTCTAATATTATTGTCCATGTACGCATGTTCGATGACAGCGCTGAAGCACAACAACAAGCGCTGGGTATTTTAGGTGTAAACCTTATTTACGCCAGCTATTATTATTTTGAAGATCCAAAAATGATTATCGATTCGTTAACCGACAGCCTAAAAGCCAATCGGATTGAAATTGATTGTATCGACTTTCAAGGTCCCTACTTTGAAGATGTCGACAATCAAGCCAAGAATATTCATCTTATTCGCAGCTGGAAAACTCGCGCGATTATGTTCAAAGCCGATGGCAGTGTCGCGGTACCTGCCGATATGCTGTACAAAAAGAACGTGTTAACCATTCGTGGTTCATTTAAACCCATTACCAACCTTAATGTCGATATGATTGAGCAAGGCTACAAAGCCTTTTCGACATTAGAAGGGGTAACCGATAAAAATACCGTGTTAATCGCAGAAATATCACTGAATGACTTACACGGTAAAGATGCCAATATGACCGAGAAGGACATTATGGAACGGGTTAAATTGCTTAACTTATTAGGCTATAACGTAATGATTTCTGATTACACCCGCTATTTTTCATTACGTGCTTATTTTCGTCAGTACACCCAATTACAAATTGGCATTGTGGTGGGTATTGTTAACATTAAACAAATTTTTGATGAAGAATATTATCGTGGCATGGAAGGCGGCATTCTTGAAGCTTTTGGTAAGTTATTTCCTGATAATACGCGTTTGTTTGTCTACCCAGAGCGGGATGAAAAAGGCGAGCTAAATGACTTAACCAATGTCAGTGTGCCTAGTAACTTGCGTTATTTATTCCGCCACGTGCTTGATAACGGCTTTATCACCAGTATTGAATCAAGCAATCTTGATTTGTTTAATATTTTTTCTCGAGAAATTTTACAACAAATTTGTCGCGGTCAAGGGGAATGGGTTAACGCCGTACCCGAGGCCGTCAGTAAAGCCATCATGGAACAAAAATTATTTGGTTACCGCGGCTAATGAATACATATTGATTCTGTATAAGGCAAGATGTCATTGCGCGGTTAGATGTTTGATACCTCAACGTGCAATGACTAAATATGATGAGAATCGTCGTTAAATAATTGATTTCATTTTCTACTTTGAGTACGCAAAAACAGCATTAGTACACTAGTATTTAAATGGTTAACCTATCTTGGGTTAGCCATTTACTTAACAGGCACCTTTTTTACGCTATTTTAAATACACTGTCCTTAATAAATCTACACGAACAACACACCTTCACAACTACATTTTACAGCAATCTTTAATAACAGCTCGCTCGTTTTATCGATTATCCTTCCCTTCTTACCACAGGAAATAGCGATTGTTGCAGATATTGGCTTTATCAATGCTTATTTTAGGACTCTGTATGCTGGTCTTTAGTTTAAGAGCAGTAAACAAAATTTGTGTTAAGGACAATAATACTGGCTGGCGAGTGCTTAGAGGATTGATCATCTTTTTCGTGCTGGGCTATACAGGGGTTTTTTATTACCTGTGTAAACAATCTGACTTGGCAATATCAGATGTCATTTTTTGCATCATCATGTTTTTTGGTGGCGGATTTGTTGTGTTGGTCACTCGACTGAGTTTAATGAGTTTGCTTAAAGTCGAAAAATTAGTCATCAATGAGCGCAGTAATGCGCTGCACGATAGCTTAACAGGTCTACCTAATCGACAATATTTAATGAACTCGTTAAGTCATCATGTCGATGTTGGACTGCCATTCAGCCTGTTGCTGATTGATTTAAACCGTTTTAAACAAGTCAATGATGCTTTAGGCCATTATTATGGTGACTTACTCTTAATTGAAGTCGGTAAGAGTGTTTCTGAACATTTACCCGATGATGCAACGTTATTTAGACTTGGCGGAGACGAATTTGCTGTCATTGTCACTCAAGTAGAATTAGCTCAGGTTCAACACACCATTAACGCTATACACCAGGCGCTTGAAAAGACATTTTGCATTGAGAGTTATGATTTATTAGTGGGCGCTAGCGTAGGATTATCTCACTATCCCAGCTACGCAAGTGAAATAGGTCAATTGTTACAGCAAGCCGATATTGCTATGTACTCAAGTAAAAAACTAGCCACCTTATATACCACCTATGATCATAGCCTTGAAACCAATGCCGCCGAAAAAGTGAATATCAGTGCTTTATTAAAACGCGCGATTGAACAACAGGAGTTTGAACTCTGGTATCAACCTATCATAAATCTTCGCGACAACAGCCTTTACGGCGTCGAAGCGCTTATTCGCTGGCCTCGTCCAGATGGCAGTTACACGCCCCCAAGTGTGTTTATTAATATTGCCGAACAAACTACCCTTATAAACCAAATAACCGATTGGGTAATGCAACAAGTTGCAAAGGACGTTGAGCATTTTGAATCCTTGGGGTTGTCTTTGTGTATCCATCTCAATTTGTCCGCTAAAGATTTACAAGATCCAACCCTAATCAATAAAAGTGTGTCACTTGTTAACGGCAATCACTCATCGCAGAAGATAATGTTTGAAATAACCGAAAGTGCAATGATGACCAATGTTGCACAAGCTAAAGATGCGATGACACAGATTACCGCTGCGGGGGGAGCATTCAGTATTGATGATTTTGGAACGGGGTTTTCTTCGCTAGAACTACTGCGTGACCTTCCTGTTACCCAAATTAAAATTGATGGTTCATTTATCAACAGTATCCATCATAGCGATGCAGACTTGGCAATAGTAAAATCAGTCATTTTTCTGTCCCAACACTTAAATTGTAATGTTGTAGCAGAAGGCGTAGAGAACAGTGAAACGGCGACATTACTAGCATCACTGGGTTGCGATCTCGCCCAAGGTTACTACTATAGTAAACCTATGCCCATGTCATCTTTTGCCCATTATATTCAAGTACAACAATCAATGAGCACCGCAGTCTAGCATCATAGTCTTTAATGACTTGGACCATGACTTACACCAAATTATTGGCCTAATCTCTATCAACATACTGTTCTATTATCGAACGATTTTTAACAGTCAGCATGACTAATCTTATTCATCAATAAAATCGATTAGCCGGACCGAAAAAAGTCGCTTTCATTCGTAGTCACAGTCAGTTAGCCTATTATAGAAATCCAGTGATGCATAAAATTTATGCTATTTTTAGTGATAAAGGAACCTATCATGGACAAAGCACAACAAACCCAAGGCAAATGCCCAGTAAACCACGGCGGCAATACCACAGTCGCGAGCGACGTTATGGAGTGGTGGCCTAATGCACTTAATCTCGATATTCTTCATCAGCATGACAATAAAACCGATCCAATGGATCCTAACTTCGATTACCGCGAGGCGTTTAAAAGCCTCGACTTGTCTGCGGTAAAACAAGATCTCCACGCACTCATGACTGATAGCAAAGATTGGTGGCCAGCCGACTGGGGCCATTATGGTGGACTGATGATCCGTATGGCTTGGCACTCTGCTGGTACTTATCGTATAGCAGACGGTCGCGGCGGTGCAGGAACTGGTAACCAACGTTTTGCGCCACTCAACAGCTGGCCAGATAACGCCAATTTAGACAAAGCACGTAGATTACTGTGGCCAATTAAAAAGAAATATGGCAATAAGTTGTCTTGGGCTGATTTGATCATTCTCGCTGGCACCATTGCTTATGAATCTATGGGCCTAAAAACCTTTGGGTTTGCTGGCGGCCGAGCTGACATCTGGCATCCAGAGAAAGACATATACTGGGGTTCAGAAAAAGAATGGCTGGCAACAAGCGATACACCCAATAGCCGCTATTCAGGCGAACGAGATCTCGAAAATCCATTAGCCGCCGTAATGATGGGATTAATTTATGTCAATCCTGAAGGTCCTGATGGCAAGCCAGACCCACTGAGAACCGCACAAGACATTCGTGTCACCTTTGAACGCATGGCAATGAATGACGAAGAAACCGTCGCGCTTACTGCTGGTGGTCACACTGTCGGTAAATGTCACGGCAATGGTCGTGCAGAAAAGCTCGAAGCCGCTCCTGAAGGGGCTGAACTCGAAGACCAAGGTTTAGGCTGGTTAAACAAAACAAGCCGCGGTATTGGCCGTGACACGGTAACAAGCGGTATTGAAGGCGCTTGGACAACCAACCCAACTCAGTGGGACAATGGCTACTTTGAGTTATTGCTTAACTACGAGTGGGAACTTAAAAAGAGCCCTGCTGGTGCATGGCAATGGCAGCCAATCGACATCAAAGAAGAGCATAAGCCTGTTGATGTTGAAGATCCATCGATTCGCCTAAGTCCTATCATGACCGACGCTGATATGGCGATGAAGATGGACCCAGAGTATAGAAAAATTTCAGAGCGTTTTTATCAAGATCCAGCTTATTTCTCGGATGTGTTTGCTCGTGCTTGGTTTAAGCTTACCCACAGAGATTTGGGTCCTAAAAGTCGTTATTTAGGCACGGATGTACCTGCTGAAGAGTTAATATGGCAAGATCCTGTTCCACAAGTTGATTACAGCTTAACCGAACAAGAAGTTACCGACACTAAAGCTAAGATTCTGGCCAGTGGATTAAGTATTGCTGAACTTGTGGCTACGGCTTGGGACAGTGCCCGCACTTTCCGTGGTTCAGATTTTCGTGGCGGAGCCAACGGTGCACGTATTCGTTTAGCGCCACAAAAAGACTGGCAAGGTAACGAGCCGACAAGGTTACAAAAAGTATTAGCGGTGTTAACCACTATTCAAGCAGGCCTAACTAAGCCGGTTAGTATTGCAGATTTAATTGTGCTCGGAGGATCAGCCGCAGTAGAGCAAGCTGCTCATGCTGCTGGCGTTAAGATATCGGTGCCTTTTGTTGCCGGACGTGGCGATGCAACGCAAGCTCAAACTGATGTTGAGTCTTTTGATGTGTTAGAGCCTCTACACGATGCATTTAGAAACTGGCAAAAGAAAGACTATATCGTTCAGCCAGAAGAAATGATGCTCGACCGTACTCAATTAATGGGGCTAACCGCGCATGAAATGACAGTATTGGTTGGTGGTATGCGAGTATTAGGAACCAACTACGACAACAGTCAACACGGTGTATTTACCGACAATGTTGGCGTGTTATCAAATGACTTTTTTGTCAACTTAACTGATATGTCGTACAACTGGAAGCCTGCAGGTAAAAATCTGTATCACATTGTGGAGCGCAGCACTGATAAAGTGAAATGGACTGCAACTCGAGTTGATTTAGTCTTTGGCTCAAACTCTATTTTACGTTCGTATGCAGAGATTTATGCACAAGACGACGCAAAAGAGAAGTTTGTTAAAGACTTTGTTAAAACGTGGACTAAAGTAATGAATGCAGACAGGTTTGACCTAGCCTAGTGACGACGGTTAGTAATAATGTATAGTTTGTAAAATAATATCGAGGGCGGAATGTATTATTCTGCCCTCGAATTATATTTGGTTAAATCGCTCAATGCAGGTTAAGTAACCTCAAGATCAATTCATACGCTTTACTTCAAAATCCATTTTCACTTTCACTGGTACTCGCTTAATATTCGATGCCGCTGGCACATACTGCTGTTTTGGCATCTTATTGACTAATGCTTGCGTCATCCAGCCCTCTGGCTGCGAGCTAATAAGCTCTTTGCTGACTTCGTTACCGTTTGAGTCAATCGTAATATAATATTCGCCCTTACCTGCACCTCTTGGTAACCAATCAGGACGTTTGTTTAACATTACAGGTTTAATCTGCTCCAATGACCAATATTGATTGAGTTGAGAATTTTCAATAGTGATTACCTTTGTATTAAACACGGCTTGAGGTACTTGAACGGTTTGAGTTTGAGTTTGAGTTTGAGTTTGAGTTTGAGTTTGAGTTTGAGTTTGAGTTTGAGTTTGAGTTTGAGTTTGGCAACCCGATAAAATAATCACAGGTAAAGAAAGTAGTGACATATATTTATTCATTAATATCTTCCTTGAAATGACTTAACATTAATTATTAACAACGAACAGTTAAGCCATACTGACAAAAAAATCGCATCAATAGAAGCAAAAAAAGCACTGAAAATCAGTGCTTTTTTTTATTAAACAAGTAACAGTTAACTTAACCTTTCAAAGCTTGATCAATCATAGTCTGTGCTTGAGTAATAATGTCATCCAAATGCTGCTGACTAATAAAGCTTTCGGCGTAGATTTTAAACAAGGCTTCAGTACCTGATGGACGCGCAGCAAACCAGCCATTTTCGGTAGTGACTTTAATCCCGCCAATCGCCGCATTATTACCAGGCGCATGACTTAATATTGCTGTAATCGCCTCACCCGCTAATTCTGTGTCGGTAAAGCTGTCACGATTTAACTGTTCAAACTTAGCTTTTTTCTTAAGACTAATTGGGCTATCGATACGAGTGTAAAAACTTTCACCAAATTGATCGGTTAACTCTTTATAGCGTTGTGCAGGTGTTTTGCCTGTTACGGCTAAAATCTCAGCCGCTAGTAATGCTAAAATAAAGCCGTCTTTATCAGTACACCAGGTACTGCCATCACGTTTTAAAAACGCTGCACCAGCACTTTCTTCGCCACCAAATGCAATGGTGCTATTTGCTAAGCCATCAACAAACCATTTAAAGCCCACAGGCACTTCTAAGCATTGTCGACCTAACGCATTACAAACACGATCAATCATTGCACTTGATACTAAGGTTTTACCCACTGCGAGTGACTCAGCCCATTGTGGACGATGAGTCATTAAATAGTCTATCGCCACCGCCAAATAATGGTTAGGGTTCATCAGTCCAAAGCCAGGGCACACAATACCGTGACGGTCATAATCCGGGTCATTACCGACGCACAAATCATAATCTTCGCTGTACGCTAACAAACCTGCCATGGCATAAGGAGACGAGCAATCCATCCGGATTTTGCCGTCTTTATCTAATGGCATAAAGCCAAATGTGGGATCAACTTTATCATTGACTAAGGTAATATCTACACCATAGTGAGCGGCAATTTGCTCCCAGTAGTAAATACCCGACCCACCTAAAGGATCAACACCTATACGAATGTTGGCTTTTTTAATCGCTTCCATATCAATGACTTCAGCAAGAGATTCAACATAAGGTGCAATAAAATCGACTTCATCAATCCAACCCGATTTAACCGCGACACCGTAATTAACTTTTTTAACGCCTGAGAGTTGATTGGCAAGATATTCATTGGCTTTTGTTTCGATGATTTTAGTAATTTCACCTTCAGCAGGACCGCCATGAGGTGGATTGTACTTAATGCCACCATCTTGTGGAGGATTGTGCGAAGGAGTAATAATTAACCCATCGATTAACGCAGCAGGTGCTGACGAATTTGCACGAACAATCGCTTGAGACACCACTGGTGTTGGGGTAAAACCATCATGCTGTTGAATTAGCATTTTAACTTGGTTTGCAGTTAATACTTCGACCACCGACATAAATGCTGCATAAGACAATGCATGGGTGTCAAAACCCACAATCATTGGCCCGCTTATATTGGCGGAATGACGATAATCGACAACTGCTTGGGTGATAGCCCAAATGTGGTTTTGATTGAAACTCGATGAAAACGCACTGCCTCGATGACCCGATGTACCAAATGTCACTTTTTGTTGCACGTCTTCCACATTAGGAATAATGCGATAATAATGACTCATCAATTTAGGAATATTCACTAAATCCGTTTGTAAAGCTTGCTGTCCTGCGCGTTGATGAATGGCCACGAGTGGTCTCCTAGTTAGTAAATAAAAAATGAATCTTCGACAAAACTCAAAGGTTAAATGTGTTCGGCGATGCTCTTCGCTCTTTCACTGTCACAACCTAAATGTTCCAATACCTCTGTTAGAATAGTTTGTTTTTTGGCGGTATTGTTATTGGTGGTGACCCAAAATCCACTTGATGCGATTTCTTTTGGATTAGAAGATTTACTTGACGTTAATAACGCCTGTTTAGAGCGGGCAAAATACAAACGTCCTTTGCCTTGCACATTAAGCACTTTGTCAAAGTCACTACGAGCAGTAGATTCAAGGCTGGATAATAAATGCATAAAACGCCCAACGGCACCTTTCTGCTGACTTAATAAGTGTTGGCTTACAATGGCATCAAAATCAATAGTTGTTGACGTTGCAATGTCTTCTAATGGAACGTGCTGAATGGCACTCTTTTGCTCAGCGATCACTTTTTCAACAGCTACTTTGGCTTGATCAAAAACTGGATGACGATTTACTGGCGATTGCGACTCTAAACTTGGGTGACTAATGTCTGTAGGTAAGCTTATATCGACATTTTCGACTGACAAGTTCAATAAACGACGCAAAATATCGGAAGCGCTTTCGCCGATGCGTTCAGTTTTACTGGCAATAAAGCGATAAAGTTCTTCGTCAATTTCAATGTATTTCATCAGAGTCATCCTTTTTCTATCAGTCTATTACTGTTGCCAAGATTACATTGGCATCAGATTAAGTCGGGATCGCAGATCGAATTAATAATAATGCGATCAAAAAAATATTGCTTCAGTGTAAGCCATGCTTAACCTACTAATAAAGTGACAAAATCATTTAATGGCCTATATTACTCATATTTTTTTGAAAGCAGTTTAAAATATCAGCAACTATGGCAACATGTGTCAGCAAAACTTGATTTGACCGGCTCATTGCAGCAGAATCTTCCGCATTAAATGTCCAATGAGCTTATTGAATTATGCATTATGTATCTTCTGGTCAAGGTGAAGCCGTCCTGCTTATTCATGGGCTGTTTGGTAATCTTGATAATCTAAAAAACCTCGCCAGTGTGCTTGAGCAACAACATCAAGTCATAAGGGTTGATGTACCCAATCATGGCTTAAGCGAGCATTGGGACAACATGGATTACTCTCAACTGGCTGATGCCATGATTGATGTACTCGATGATTTGCAGATTGAACAAGCCCATGTGGTCGGCCATTCTATGGGCGGAAAAATTGCGATGGCAATGGCTCTTTTACACCCAGAGCGTGTCAAAAGCTTAGTGATTGCAGATATCGCGCCGGTAGCATACAGCCCAAGACATCAAACCGTATTTGCAGGCTTAACCAGTTTAGTATTAAACAGCGATACCACTCGAAAGTCGGCCATAGCACACTTAATCAACGCCGGTATTGATGAGCCGACATCTCAATTCTTACTCAAGAATCTACACCGCACAGACAGCGGCTTTGAGTGGAAAATGAATTTAACTGGGCTAATCGAATCTTACGACCGTATTATAGGTTGGAATTTGCCTTTAACCGATAACGATCATTTTGATAAACCAGCACTATTTATCCGTGGCGGTGAGTCAAATTATGTCACTGCTGAGCATCGTGATGAAATCATGCGTCAATTTCCACATGCCAGTGCAAAAACATTGAACGGTACAGGCCATTGGTTACATGCACAAAAGCCTGAGATCTTTAATCGCATCGTGTCTGAGTTTATTGAACAAAACCAAGGGTAAATTTTTAATATTTACCTTTTTGAACATAGCCGATTGTATCGTGATGTGATATATTCGCGCCCTCTTTTCGCCAGACACTCAATAGCGAAGGTAGAAGTATGTTAAACCAATACATGGAACAAATTGAAGCAGTAGGCTTGAACTTGTTTTTTGCATCGATATTCTTTTTTATCGGCATGGCTATCCATGATGTGCTTAAACAAGGTGAAGTCCCTAAATTTGGTCGATATATTGTTTGGGCAGTGTTATTCCTCGGCTGCGCCGGGTTTATTGCAAAAGGTATCATTCAGATGACCTGGGAAGGCTCTGGGATCGGTTAAAGAGTACAATGGCAAAAGAAACAACAGATAGAACGACTATTGACCTTTTTGCCGCTGAAACTCGCCGTGGGCGTCCGAGAAGTAACCCTCTTTCTCGGGAGCAGCAATTAAAGATCAATAAACGTAACCAAATTCAGCGCGATCGCGCTAACGGTTTAAAGCGAATAGAGTTAAAGGTGTCACAAGATTTGTATGACGCCTTGAACCAACAAGCTTTGAACAGTAACATCAGCCGTAGCCAGTTAATCGAATTTATTCTGCAACAGCAACTCGACAACTGAGACGTTTTTAGAACATCGCACAACGCGAACTAGATATTTAAAGGATAGACAATGGCAACTGTAGGTCTTTTTTTCGGTAGCGACACTGGCAACACCGAAGCTGTAGCCAAAATGATCCAGAAAAAACTGGGTAAAAGCATGCTCGATGTTAAAGACATCGCAAAGAGTACCAAGGAGCAAATTGCTGAATACGATTTGCTTATGTTTGGTATTCCAACATGGTATTACGGCGAAGCACAGTGTGATTGGGATGACTTTTTCCCAGAGCTTGAGCAAATTGACTTTACCGATAAGCTAGTCGCTATTTTTGGTTGTGGTGACCAAGAAGATTATGCTGAATATTTCCTTGATGCGATGGGCATGATACGTGACATCGTTGAAGCTCGAGGCGGTATTATCATTGGTAATTGGCCATCTGAAAGCTACAATTTTGAAGCCTCTAAGGGCATGGCAGACGACAAGCACTTTGTCGGTTTAGGGATTGATGAAGATCGTCAACCTGAGCTAACTGAAGAACGTGTTGACGGCTGGGTGAAGCTAGTTTATGAAGAAATGTGTCTAGCTGAGTTAGAAGACTAACCCACATCATCAGATTAGTTTTGTGATTGAAAGCGGCTTTATTGCCGCTTTTTTATGTCTATAGTTTGGTTTAACGGTTAAGTAACCACCAATATGTCAGTCAATAATTTCAACCCATTACACCCTCATTGGGATATCTTTTGTGTCGTGGTCGATAACTATGGTGACATAGGTGTCACCTGGCGTTTGGCTAAGCAACTGGTGGCTGAATATGATATTCCCATCAATTTATGGGTCGATGACTTACTGAGTTTTTCGCATATATTACCCATGCTAGATCCACATAAATCGAAGCAAACATTCAGTGGTGTGAATATATTTCAATGGAATAACCCACTAGATATAGAGTTTATTGCTGGTAATGTCGTTATTGAAGCATTTGCCTGTGAATTACCATCACAAATAAAATCCATAATAAATCAATTACATCAACACCCTCTTTCTCGAGCCCCTACATGGTTAAACCTTGAATATCTCAGTGCTGAAGATTGGGTAGAGGGTTGTCACGGGTTGCCCTCTTCACAGCCTGGTGGGGTTAAAAAGTGGTTCTATTTTCCAGGTTTTACCCCTAAGACAGGCGGGCTTATCTGTGAGCGGGAATTATTTAAACAACGTGACGAATGGCAAGCTGACTCAAAACATAAATTAGCATTGTTCAACAAACTGGGGTTACAGGGAATAGATGCTAAAGACACGGTTATCAGTGTCTTTAGTTATGAAACGCCAGCCTTAGCTGCTTTGTGTGAATTATGGCAAACATCGCCAAGCCCAATTCATGCACTAATCCCTAAAGGACGCAGTTTACATAGCTTAACGAGCATATTGCCCTGTGACATTAAAGATTTGATGCCCGGTCAACAATTTACAATAGGTAACTTAACCCTACATATATTACCCATGACTGATCAAAATGCTTTTGATCGCTTGCTATGGAGCTGTGATTTTAATATTGTGCGGGGTGAAGATTCGTTTTTACGTGCTCAATGGGCTGCAAAACCCTTCATATGGCACATTTATCCTCAAGAAGATGATTATCACTTGGTAAAATTACAAGCTTTTATGCAAATTTACTGCGATAATCTTGCTCCAGAAATTGCTGCCTCTTGGTCTGAGGTGAATTTGGCCTTCAACCAGGGGAATACAAACGCGGTAGTAATGCACTGGCAACAATTACATTCTGTTAATTTGTCTTTAATGCAACATGCTATTGAATGGCCAATTAACGCGTTAAATGAAGCAGATCTTGCGAGTCGACTAGTTCAATTCGTTAAAAATAGCTAAGATACTGCTCTATAAATAAAAAAAATCTAAATATATAGGAAATAGTGAAATGAAAACTGCTCATGAAATCCGTCCTGGTAACGTGATCATGTTAGATGGCAGCCCATGGGTTGTTCAGAAGACTGAAACAACTCGTTCTGGCCGTAACGCTGCAATCGTTAAGTTAAAATTAAAGAACGTATTGCTAGATTCTGGCACTGAACAAACCTTCAAAGGTGAAGACAAATTAGACGATATCATTCTAGAACGTCTTGATTGTACTTACTCATACTTCGCTGACCCTATGTATGTATTCATGGATGAAGAATACAACCAGTATGATGTAGAAGCTGACAACTTAGGTGATGCTGCTGACTATATCATTGATGGTATGGAAGACGTTTGCCAAGTCACCTTCTATGAAGGCAAGGCTATTTCTGTTGAATTACCAGTTCACATTGTCCGTGAAGTTATCTACACCGAGCCTTCTGCTCGTGGTGACACTTCAGGCAAAGTAATGAAGCCAGCTACCATTACTGGTGGTGGTACTGTTACCGTTGCTGATTTTGTTAAAGTCGGTGACAAGATTGAAATTGATACTCGTACAGGCGAGTTCAAGAAGCGCGTTTAAGCGTCAGTTAATTTGAGTTATTAGTAAAATAGTAATAACACAAGTCAACTCAGCAAAAGCCAGCACTAAGTGCTGGCTTTTTTGTTGTCAAACACTATACACATACTGATTCACAACCTAAAAACAGCATTTAACACTGAAGCGATAGCTAATTTACTGACAGAATCAGCATTTAACACTAATATTATTATTCATTTTGCTTGTTTGCCTCTTTCACAATGCCAATAAATTCGTTATGGTTCGCTAACTTAAGCCGTATTTAGTTATCGAGAGTAGTAGTATGCGACCCATTATCAAATCCAATAAGCTTGATTCCGTTTGTTATGACATCCGCGGACCAGTACATAAAGAGGCCCGTCGGTTAGAAGACGAAGGTCATCGTATTTTAAAGCTTAATATCGGCAACCCTGCCCCCTTTGGATTTGAAGCCCCAGAAGAAATCGTTCGAGACGTTATTTTAAACTTACCCAGTGCCCAAGGTTACTGCGAGTCAAAAGGCTTATTCTCTGCGCGTAAAGCCATTGTGCAGCATTACCAAGCTCAAGGTATTTTTGGCGTCGATATTGAAGATATCTACATAGGCAATGGTGTCTCTGAATTGATCGTAATGGCCATGCAAGGGCTGCTTAACACCGATGATGAAGTACTGATCCCATCACCTGATTATCCATTATGGACTGCAGCGGCAAACCTCGCTGGTGGTAAAGCAGTACATTATAGCTGCGATGAAGAAGCCGATTGGTTTCCTGATTTAGATGACATAAAGAGTAAAATCAGCAGCCGCACACGTGCGATTGTGATGATCAACCCAAACAACCCTACCGGTGCGGTTTACAGTAAAGAATTGCTGCTAGAGGTTGTTGAGCTATGTCGTCAACACGATTTGATATTATTCGCCGATGAAATTTACGATAAAATTTTATACGACGAGGCCAAGCACATCCCTGCCGCTGGTTTATCTGATGACATTCTGACTATCACCTTTAATGGCTTATCTAAAGCCTATCGCGCCGCAGGTTTCCGTGTGGGTTGGATGATGTTATCGGGTAATTTAAAAGCGGCCAAAAGTTACATTGAAGGCCTAGAAATGCTGGCGTCTATGCGTCTGTGTGCCAATGTACCCAATCAACATGCTATTCAAACCGCATTAGGTGGTTATCAGTCAATTAATGAGCTGATATTACCTAACGGCCGCTTAACCATACAACGCGATGCGGTGTACGAATTGCTTAATCAAATTCCTGGGGTCAGCTGTAAAAAACCTAAAGGTGCCTTGTACGCATTCCCGAAATTAGACATGAAGAAGTTTAATTTACGTGATGATGAACGTTTGGTGCTTGATTTGTTAAAAACCAAAAAAATTCTGTTAGTACAAGGAACTGCCTTTAACTGGCCTGAGCCAGATCACCTTAGAGTGGTTTTTTTACCCTATAAAGAAGACTTGGCTAAAGCGCTCACCGAGTTTGGTGATTTCTTGGAAGACTATCGCCAATAGCACCTTAACGAGATATCTGTTCAATAAAACACTAAGCGACTGAACAGTCGCTTTTTTTTATTGATAAGCTCCTGTAAGCTGAGACAAACTATTGAGCGCAGTAAGGAGTCTCATGAGTCATTTATTTGCCCATTTATCTCGGATGAAACTGATCCAACGTTGGCCGTTAATGCATAACGTGCGCCGCGAAAACGTTCAAGAGCATTCACTACAAGTGGCGATGGTCGCTCACGCTTTAGTGATTATCAGCAATAAAAAATTCGCTACCGACTTAGACGCCAATAAAGCGGCAACCATTGCCATCTATCATGATGCTAGCGAAATTTTAACTGGCGATTTACCCACACCAGTAAAATACTTTAATAAAGAAATCGAAGCCGAATATAAAAAGATTGAAGCCATAGCTGAACAGAGAATGTTAGAAATGGTACCAGATGAATTTAAAGACGATTACCGCAGCCTGTTTATCAGTGAAGCAGCGGATCCACAATACAAAGCCATTGTGAAAGCAGCTGATACTCTCTGCGCATATTTAAAGTGCTTAGAAGAACAAAAAGCCGGTAACAGTGAATTTAATAGTGCCCGTAAACGTTTAGAACAAATGTTAGACGACAACCCTAACCCTGCCGTAGGTTATTTCCGTGATTGTTTTATTCCAAGTTTTACATTGAATTTAGACGAAATTAATCAAATGTTGTAAAGGAATTTTATGCCTGATAACACCATCGAGTCCAGTAATACAGAACAGAACAGTCGTTGGCAGCAACGTTTACTCGGTGAAGATAAACAGCGCCGTAATGATCATCGCAGCCCATATCAACGAGACCGCGCACGTATTCTGCATTCAGCAGCATTTCGTCGGCTTCAAGCCAAAACGCAAGTGCTTGGCGTTGGCATGAATGACTTTTACCGTACTCGGCTAACACATTCATTAGAAGTGTCACAAATTGGTACTGGCATTACTGCTCAACTACGTCGAAAATATCCGGACCTTAGGTATTTACTCAATTCAATGAGCCTCATTGAATCGATTTGTTTGGCTCACGACATCGGTCATCCACCTTTTGGCCACGGCGGTGAAGTCGCATTAAATTACATGATGCGCCATCACGGTGGTTTTGAAGGCAACGGCCAAACCTTTCGAATTTTAACTCGTTTAGAACCCTATACCCCTTCATGGGGGATGAACCTTACTCGGCGTACTTTACTTGGGGTAATGAAATACCCAGCAACGTATTCGCAATTGTATATCAATCAAAATAGGCCAGACATAGCCAATCATCGCCAACTAAAACCCTCAGAATGGCCACCGGTAAAAGGATTATTTGATGATGATATACCCATTATTGATTGGGTATTAGCGGCATTATCAGAATCGGATAGGCAGTTGTTTATTAGCAGTGAACAAAGCCATACACATGTAGATTATCCCCATTTAAAAACGCGCTATAAGTCATTTGATTGCTCGATTATGGAATTGGCAGATGACATTGCTTATGCGGTACACGATCTCGAGGATGCTATTGTAATGGGAATTGTCAACCAACATCAGTGGCAGCGCGATGTGGTTGGGCAGTTAACTGAAATCAAAGATCAATGGCTGATATCGGAAATCGCTAACATTGGTGACAAGCTATTCTCTCATGAACATCATTTACGCAAAGATGCTATCGGTACCTTAGTCAACGGTTTCGTCACCGCGATTGGCATTAGTACCAACCCACAATTTGACGAAGACTTATTAAAATATAATGCCGAATTAGAGCCAGACTTTGCAGCAGCATTACATGTACTGAAACAATTAGTTTTCAAGTATGTTATTCGTAAACCTGAAATCCAGATGCTGGAATATAAGGGCCAACAGGTTGTGATGGAATTGTTTGAAGCGTTTGCCTCGGATCCTGAACGTCTGTTACCACTTAATACTCGAGACCGATGGTTAGCAGAGCGTAATGACAATAATAATCCAATGCGGGTGATTGCTGATTATATTTCTGGGATGACCGATGAATTTGCCGGTCGCTTACATCAGCAATTATTTGGTTCAAAAACCGCAGGCATTATGGAGTTAAGTCGCGAGCAATAACATTTATTGCCTCTGTTGATTTTCGATAAAAAAAGCGCTTGGTTATAACAACCAAGCGCTAACGGGTTATATAAAGGGGAAATAACCCAAATTTCACACTTCACACTTCACTAACAAAAACACCAATCAATTTATACCGGGTGCATAAACGCTTGTATTTCATTTAACGTGAGCATTGGCGTAGCGCCATGAGACTGAGCAACCATAGCACCCACAGCGCAAGCAAAATCAATCGCATACTGCGGATTACTATCACTGCATAATTGGTACAGTAACGAGCCTAAAAATGAATCTCCGGCGCCGACGGTATCAACTACATTGACTAAATAACCTGAATTATAATACTTCTGCCCTGCAACACTCAGTAATGCTCCATGACTGCCTTTGGTAACACACAGATAATTGGTTTGGGTTTGCTCAGCAATATAATCCAAGTTTTGTTCTAATGAATTAAATGGCGAGCCCATGGCTTTAGCAATTTCATACAGTTCATCATCATTTAATTTGATAAAATCTGCTTTTTTCATCAAACTAACCACACTATCAATCTGGTAATGCGGTGCACGTAAGTTAACGTCAAATACCGAAAACGAAGCCAATTCAACTACGGCGGTTAAGGTATTGAGAGACACATCATTGCGACCAATTAAACTGCCAAAAACCAACACGTCAGCACGATTAACTTGCTCAATTATATCTTCCGTTAATGCGATATTATCCCACGCAGTATCGGCGACAATGTCATAAGACGCTGACCCATTGTTGTCTAAAGTGACTTGTACTGTGCTGGTGCTTTTAACGGGGTCTATGGCGATACAGTCACGATTAACACCGCGATCGTCAATAAAACTCAGTAACTCGCGACCTAATAAATCATCGCCAACGGCACTGATCATCGAACCTTTAATGCCCAAGGCATTAAGTCTGACGCACACATTTAAAGGTGCCCCGCCAACACGCTTGCCATCAGGGAAACAATCCCACAATACTTCGCCAAAACAACTGATGTTAATGTCGGCCTTAGCTTTATGATTAATTAATATGCTATTCATACGGCTTAACCTTTCGCTTGTAATCTTGCTTGCATAATCGATTTAATGTCACTGCCCGGTGCATATAAGGCCGTAATCGCTTGACGATAATCTTTACAAAAGCTTGCTTGATTATTTAGATCACCAAATAAGTCAGTTAGCTGTAAAAATGCTAACGGATCTTGTGCTGTTCTGCTAGCAAACTCATGTAACTGTGCTGACATTTGGTCGTTAATGTCTAACGCTTGCCCTTGCTGATCAACACGTTTATCACTGTATAAACACCAGGTAGCAATGACCAATGTGGCCAGTGATGTATCACGGCCTAATTCGATATTTTCATTAATAGAAGCAATGAGAAATTTTGGTAACTTGGCTGAGCTTTCGAGACAAATTCGCGCCAAGCTGTCTTTAATGTTCGGATTGGAAAAACGTTCAATTAGCGTATCTTTGTATTGAGTTAAATCAATGCCTTCAAGTTGCTCAATTAACGGCGTGACTTCATCGTCCATAAATTTACGCAAATATGTTGCAAATAAAGGATCAGATACCGATTCATCAATCGTCGCAAAACCATGTATAGAACCTAATAAACCTAATACTGAATGGCCTGCGTTTAACAAACGGATCTTCATTTTTTCAAATGGAGTCACGTCACTGACAAATTGTGCACCAACGGTATCTAACGCCGGACGGCCATCACTAAAGTTGTCTTCTATGACCCATTGAGTGAAGGCTTCGCACGTGATTGGCCATTCATCGTTAATGTGTAATGTGTTAGCCACATATTCGATGTCTGCTTTGGTTGTCACTGGGGTAATACGGTCAACCATTGCGTTTGGAAACGCTACATTCGTTTCAATCCATTGGCCTAAATCAGCGTCATTTTTATTCACAAACGCCAGTAGCATTTTACGGGTCATGTCGCCGTTATGCTGAATGTTGTCACAAGACTGAATGGTAAAAGGCTTCATGCCCTTGGCTTTACGCTGTTTAAGTGCTGCAGTTAAATAACCAAACGCGGTGATTGGGTCATTAGGATTCGCCATATCATGGATTATGTCTGGATTGTTGAAATCAAACTCACCGGTTGCAGGATTAAAGTTATAACCGCCTTCTGTGATGGTCAATGACACAATTTTAGTGTCTGAGTGAATCAGTTTATCAATGACCTGTTGTTTGTTTTCTGGTGCAAATAAAAAGTCAATCATCGAGCCCATCACTTGATGATCAATCTGACCATTCGGGTGACGTACCGTTAAACTGTACAGATAGTCTTGTTTCACCAACACATCACGTAGACTGCGGTTAGCTTCTAACAAACCGACACCACAAATCGCCCAAGACTCAGAACCAGGTTGCTTCAATAACTCATTGATATACATTGCTTGATGAGCACGATGAAAGCCACCGACACCAATATGCACAATCCCAGCGGTTAACTGGCTACGATCGTATTTCGGCACATCAACATTAGCAGGTAATGTTGACAAACTTTGTAGGTTTAACGTGTTCAGTTGAACATTTGAATCTTGAGAATGATCCATGTGGATTGTGCCTCATAAAATAATTAAACAATATGGATGGTTGTGTTATCTAATGAAATAACACGGCTAACTCAAGACTAATGTTTTATTAACATCATTAGCCTTAAGCTATTAAGATCAGCCGTTAGCCTTGAGTTATTAATACTGCGATTACGAGTTTATTTTTTTATGTCGTTTAAGAGCAACATATGAACAACTAAAATAAATTATCGTACAGACAAAACAAACTGTTTCAAATAAAGATTTATTCTCTGCATAGATTGTCATTGTTGGGCTATAAAACATCACTTTCGCAGCCAGTATGCTAATAACCACTAAAGAAACAACCGCAAAGCTATTTAATACCTTGGTGAACTGACTGCAGTCTTCAACATGAGGCTTATCATCTTTAGCCATTTCATCTTGGTATTCGGCAATTTGTTGCTGTTCTTTCTCATCTAATAATATAGCGTCTGTATAATCTAAATCGGCACCATATTTTTTAGCTAATACAGTATAAATAATAATGGTGAATATCCATGTTGGAATAAATAAGTAATAGAATGAAATAATATCAAGACTATTTAAACCAAACCCAAATACTAACGCTAATGCCCAAGATGCAATTGCCGGTGTACTTTTAGACAGGTTTTGATACTTAGCCCAATAGCGGGTTAAGCCAATTTTAGGGAACAACACGTGCTCAGCAAATACAATCCCCCCCACTGGTACAACTAATAGACCTGCATACGTCAATAACGGTAACATCTGCGAAAACACAAATGGGAAACACGCTATCACTACAGTGACTAAACCTACAATGGCGGTAGTACGTTCACGAGATTGGTTTACAAAGATTGACTGCGCGGCAAGGCCTGCACGGTATAAATTCGCGTTAGCCGTTGTCCAACCAGCGATAATGATAATCACAAAGCCTGAAAAACCTAAAGCATGGTAAGCAACATCACCTGGATCGAGTTGAGTAATAGTAGTTTTTAATAGTACAGCAGTACCTGCCCCCATAATACCAGCAGAGATCCATGCTAAGTAGTGGCCGAAGAACATGCCAACACCTGAAATCAAACCATAACTTTTACGCTTTGCGAAGCGGAAAATAGCCATGTCTATCAAACCGAAGTGAGTAATTGAGTTAGCTGCCCACGCAAAGCCTATCACTTCAAGTAAACCAATACCGGGTTCACCTTTGTCATTTAATCCAGTCCAAATTGAGCTGTCACCTATGGTCATGAAGTCTTGCCAGCCCGTTAATGTGGTACTGCCAATCACATGATTTGATAACACTGGAAATAAGGTAAATGAACCGGCAATAAAAATAACAAATAACCACGGCGCACAAATTTTAGAAAAGTCAGCCACGGTAGAGAAACCATACATGGCGACGACAACGACGATAGATCCTACCGCTAACACAATCATCACAAACCATAGACTGCTAGGGTACCAATTTAATTGTGCCGGAATGTCGAATAAGAAACGAACGGCTGTCGACGATACTGTGATCATCGCTGCGGATATCACCGAGAAGATAACGACATTTGCCCAGTTATAGAGCTTGGTCATTGAGTCGCCGGCAATCTTATTTAAATAATTATATAAACTGAGTCGAGTTTCAACAGCAATAGGTGCCGTTAATAACCACCACGAACACATCGCCAATAGATTACCAATTAATAGTCCAAGTAATATATCAATAGTTGAGGCACCTAGAGCAACAAAAGTGGCACCAATAACAAACTCCGTCGCGGCAACATGCTCCCCAGCATATAAACCTGCAAAGTGTTTCCAACCATGTAATTTATTTTTAGCTACAGGCAGCTGCTCTTCATTCATTTGTTTGAATGAAGCCTCATGTTGACTTATTGTCATTATTTTTATATTCCTATTTAGGGAATAAGTAAAACCCTCACCAAAAATCGATGATAAAGTGATACTACATCTCCTTTACTGACTATTTATTATTTCTATTGAGTTGAAATAATAACCCCATTCATATTCACATTATTTTTATAAATTATTCACGCGTTATTGATCTAATTTCAATGTTAAACATCATTTTATTTAATCATTTACTTTAGCTTTGCTAATATTCTTTCAGCTGTATATTCATTGGTTATTAATGAATTAATTAAGCGACCTTGCAATGCTGAAAATATTGCATCAACTTTATGTTGACCAGCAGCAATGCCATAAACAGGTTTATTTGAATCAATTCTCAACGGTGAGCTCATCACCAATTGATTCATTGAATGCTCGAGTAACTGCCCTTGCTGGTTATACACCCAACTGATAATTTCACCAGTGGCATTGTCATTAATTAGCTCGGTTAACTGTGACTGATTAATGAAACCATCGAGCAATAATGGTGACTCTGCGCCCATATGCCCAATACCAACAAAAGTGGCATCTGCTTGTTTAACTAATTCAAAAATACTTTTTACCGGCGCTAAGTCATGCAATAACTGCTTTTCCGCTACTGAAGTCGCAATAACGGGTAATGGCATAGGGTAATGCTTGGCCTGCACTCGATTAGCCATGCTGACTACGATATCAAATGCTGATGCAGAACCGTCTAACATCATGTTGCCTAATAACGACACTATTTTATGCTGTGGACATTGCATCGAAGGTAACTCATCGATACAAGCTTTGAGTGCTCGTCCGGTACCAAAGGCTAAAGTTTTAGGTTGTTCAGACTTTAAGTACCGCTCTAACACGCCTGCACCACATTGCGCTAAACCGTGCACGGAACTGTCATCAGCAGGATCGCTGGGGACAATTTCGCATTCCAATAAATTAAAAGCTTGGGTTAACTGTTGGCCCAACTCCATACATTTACCAATGGGGTGATCTAAACGGACTTTAATTAACCCTTCACTAACCGCTAATGCGACTAAACGTTGCGCTGACTGTCTTGATACTTCTAATTTTTGGGCAATTTCATCTTGAGTATTCTTCGCGACGTAATATAACCACGCAGCTCTTGCCGCTTGCTCTAATCGCGCGAGTTCTGAATTCGACTTGTTATCCATGTTGTCCCTTATATTCAGTATCAACGCATTAACGCTGGCATTAGACGTTTAAAATGTTGCCAATGACTTAGTACAGCAATCTCAGGGTAAGCCTGTGACACTGGGTGTAACTCATCGCTAACGTTATCGACTATATGACCACCGCCAATATAATGAATCACTTTCATTTTGGCCGCGACAGCTGCACTAACGCCAAAAAAGCTATCTTCAATCACCAAACAATGCTGTGGCTCGACCCCCATGCGTTTAGCCGCATACAAAAACAAATCAGGTGCCGGCTTACCTCGTTTGACTTCGCTGGCCGTAAAAATATTCAAACCAAACACATCCGTTAACCCTACTACTTCTAATGCGCTAGTTGTACGCGGTAAACTGCTGCTGGTTGCTATGCAATACGGTACTTTCAAATCTGCCAATATCGATCTAATACCGTCTGTTACGGTTAAATTACGCTCAAACTCAGACAATAGTTGCTGACGATATTCTGCTTCAAACTGTTCAGGTAATGTCAGTGCCAGCAAACGCTTTACTTTGTCGGCGACGGTAGCAAATTGACAACCTAGAAAATGCTGTTGTACAAAAGCCATATCAATGCAGGCGCCTAATTGAGCAAGTTTTTCGATTAACACATTAGCGCTAATCACCTCACTGTCGATCACAACCCCATCGCAGTCGAATATTATTAATTGTGTATTTATGTTCATATGCTCGCCTTACCAGATCAAGTCAGATAACTAACCATATTTTACAGCGTGCTGAACCTGAAACCACAATAATAAATCCAACATCACATTCTGTAGAGTTCTACAAAACTCAAATAACGTGGATAAGTGACCACATTACACTAACTAGAGTAAACATTCGCACCACGAGTGAGCATATGCCCTAGCAGTGAGCATATTCCCTTTTATAAATATTGATGTCAATCACAATTCTCTAATTAAATAAGCAAAACAAGCTTTAGCGATTGCTTATACATGCAACCCAATTATAAAATATTATTTAAATTCAATAGAATATTTTCAACATAGTTGATTCAATTTGTTATTTCATCAATGTAAAAGTTCAAAAAACAGACTATTTCTATTGTAAAACAATTGTAAATTATCGCTTTTTTAGTTGAAAATCGTACTAAAGGTAAGCAACAAGATAAAGAATGAACACGCAATATATGCATTACTTTGGTGCTAAAAACAGGTCTTAGTTATGAATTAATGCCAATTTGGGTGATGTTTACATGCCTAGACATACGGAAGTTAAATATTCAACAAAATATAGCGTTCATAAAACAAGCTATTACTGTAATAAAATTACATTCCGTTATGCATTTGTGGTTATCATCACAGCAAATAGAGCATTAAAGTTGTAATTTTATTTACAAAGAATATTTTGCAAAACTGATTTGTTGAATATTTTTAAAGGAAACCACTATGACAGTTACCAATACACAAGAGCTTGATTTATTAGTTGAGCGCGTTGCCAAAGCTCAAGCCGAGTTTGCAAACTTTAGCCAAGAAAAAGTCGATACTATCTTTAGAGCGGCTGCTTTAGCTGCAGCAGATGCACGCATATCTCTGGCAAAAATGGCCGTAACCGAAACCGGCATGGGTGTATTAGAAGATAAAGTGATTAAAAACCACTTCGCATCTGAATACATTTATAACAAATACAAAGATGAAAAAACCTGCGGTATTTTATCTGAGGACTTAACCTTCGGTACCATTACTATTGCAGAGCCGGTCGGAATTATTTGCGGTATTGTCCCCACAACTAACCCTACTTCTACTGCTATTTTTAAAGCGCTTATTAGCTTAAAAACCCGTAATGGCATTATTTTCTCACCACACCCAAGAGCTAAAAACTCAACGACTACAGCGGCTAAAATTGTATTAGATGCCGCAGTTGCAGCAGGTGCACCTAAAGATATTATTGGCTGGATTGACCAACCTAGTGTTGCATTGTCTAATCAGTTAATGACTCATGCAAAAGTTAACCTCATTTTAGCCACCGGTGGACCAGGCATGGTTAAAGCAGCATATTCATCAGGTAAACCAGCCATTGGTGTTGGCGCAGGCAATACACCTATTGTTATCGATGAAACAGCAGACATCAAACGCGCGGTAAGCTCTATATTAATGTCAAAGACCTTTGACAATGGTGTGGTATGTGCTTCTGAACAAGCGGTGATTGTAGTCGACAGCATTTATAAGCAAGTTAAAGAGCGTTTTATTAGTCACGGTGGTCATATTCTGTCTAAAGCGGAAACTGCGGCAATGCAAAGTGTCATCCTTAAAAACGGTGGCCTTAATGCCGATATCGTTGGCCAGAGTGCTGTTGCGATAGCCGCAATGGCAGGTTTTGAAGTGCCTAGTACCACTAAAGTGCTTATTGGTGAAGTGACTGATATTGATGATGCTGAAGCCTTTGCTCACGAGAAATTATCTCCGTTATTAGGGATGTATAAAGCAAAAGACTTTAATGAGGCAATGGACAAAGCGGAAGCCTTAGTGACCTTGGGCGGTATTGGTCATACATCTGGTTTATATACCAATCAAGACACCCAGGATGAGCGCGTTAAAGCCTTTGGTTTTAGAATGAAAACAGCCCGTATTTTGATTAACACTCCTGCTTCTCAAGGTGGTATTGGTGACTTATATAACTTCAAGTTAGCCCCATCATTAACACTAGGTTGTGGTTCATGGGGCGGTAATTCAATTTCTGAGAACGTCGGACCAAGTCACTTAATCAATAAAAAAATGGTCGCTAAGAGGGCTGAAAACATGTTGTGGCATAAGCTTCCATCATCTATTTATTTCCGTCGCGGTAGCTTACCAATAGCACTTGAAGAGTTAAGTGATAAAAAACGTGCGCTGATCATTACTGACAAGTTTTTATTTAATAACGGTTACTGTAATGAAACCTTAAAAATTCTGAAAGCACAGGGGCTTGAAACCGAAATTTTTTATGAAGTAGAAGCTGACCCAACCTTAGCCATTGTGCGCCAAGGCGCTAAAGTTGCGCAAAGCTTCCAACCTGATGTGATTATTGCATTAGGCGGTGGTTCGCCAATGGATGCTGCTAAAATCATTTGGGTTATGTACGAACATCCTGAAGTTGATTTTGCCGATCTAGCGCTGCGTTTCATGGACATTCGTAAACGTATTTATAAATTTCCTAAGATGGGCGTTAAAGCTCAAATGGTTGCCATTCCGACAACCTCAGGTACTGGATCAGAAGTGACTCCTTTTGCCGTGGTAACCGATGAAGTAACCGGAAAGAAATACCCTATTGCGGACTATCAATTAACCCCAAATATGGCGATTGTCGATCCTAACTTAGTCATGGACATGCCAAAATCACTGACCGCTTTTGGTGGTATTGATGCTGTCACACATGCGTTAGAAGCTTATGTGAGCGTGATGGCAAACGAATACAGTGATGGCCAAGCACTGCAGGCATTAGACCTATTGTTTAAGTACCTACCGGACTCTTATGAATTTGGTGCTAAAGCACCCGTTGCTCGTGAAAAAGTCCATAATGGTGCCACCATAGCCGGTATTGCTTTTGCCAATGCATTCTTAGGCGTTTGTCACTCAATGGCGCACAAATTAGGTGCTGAGTTTCACTTAGCTCATGGTTTGGCTAATGCATTATTAATCTCTAACGTGATCCGCTTTAACGCGACAGATATGCCCACCAAGCAAGCAGCATTTAGTCAATACGACCGCCCTAAAGCCTTATGTCGTTATGCGGCCATTGCAGATTATTTAAAGCTAGGCGGTAAAACGGATGCTCAAAAAGTTGAAAAACTGATTGAGAAAATCGAACAGCTAAAAACAACTATTGGTATTCCTGCATCAATTCAAGATGCTGGCGTTAATGAAGCAGATTTTATCGCCAAACTGGATGAACTGGCTGAAGATGCATTTGATGATCAGTGTACTGGCGCCAATCCACGTTACCCGTTGATTAAAGAGCTAAAACAAGTGTTATTAGACAGCTTCTATGGCCGAGCTTATAAAGACTAGTCGATTCGATAATAAGCAGTAAGCTTTTAACATTACGCCTTACCATATTGTAAGGCGTTTTTTATGTCTTAAACATGCATCCGAAAACGAGTCTGTTTCAAATCAACACGGCTAGCGGAGCAAAGTGTCGTTTACAATCTGTTGATTATCTCGAAAACTGTCTACTGAGCTAATGCCAGCATAACGGCCTTATTGGCATGTATTTGAGTCGTATCATACAAAGGAACATGGGTATGTTGCTGCTGCACTAGCAAGGCTATTTCAGTACAACCTAAAATTACCGCCTCAGCTCCTTGTGCATATAATTTATCAATAATACCAAGATAGCATTGCCGTGATTGCGGATTAATCGTGCCCAGACATAACTCTTGATATATCACGTCATGGATTAATGTTTGCTCGTCTGATGAAGGTACTAGTACTTCAATGGGATAGTTATCGCTTATCCGCTGCTTATAAAAGTCCTGTTCCATGGTAAAGCGCGTGCCGAGTAGGCCGACTTTACTGATCCCATCGGCTAACAACACCTCAGCAGTGGCATCAGCAATATGCAAAATGGGTATAGAGATTTGTGCTTGGATCTCATCAGCCACTTTGTGCATGGTATTGGTACAAATCAACAAAAAATCTGCCCCGCCAGCTTCAACCGCTTTCGCTGCAGTCGATAAGTGAATAGCAGTGTCATTCCACATCCCCTTATGTTGTAGGGTTTCTATTTCAGCAAAATCAACACTGTATAAACAAATCTTGGCTGAATGCAGTCCGCCTAGAGCAGACTTCACGCCTTGATTAATGGCTTTGTAGTAATTGAGTGTCGACTCCCAACTCATACCACCTATCATACCGATTGTTTTCATACTCACTCCGGTCACTGAATGCTGTAGGTCTATAAAGACATTATTATCATGATAGAAACATAATGTGGGATAACAAGCTTAATGGCGGATCGATATTGTCTATTTCAGGTTTAGGTCGATTAACCGCTTTGTGGCTCCAAGGTGTCTTGACTGACGATAAATACCTGACTGTGGTAGATTCATTTTTAGGTAGATAACAAAAAACCAGCTAATGCTGGTTTTATTCTAGCCATATAAAATGGTGCTATCAATGGATAAGTGTTTTGTTGGTTACGACTTAAATGGCATTGCACCTAAGTAGTCTTTTTTGCCCACTTCAACACCATTATGACGCAAAATTGCATAGGTAGTTGTCACATGGAAATAAATATTAGGAATGGCATGTTCAAAAGCGAAATCACGCCCAGTAAGATATTTATCTTCCCAACGACGATGAGTAATTTTACGCGTTTCTGCACCAGCAAAGTCTTCGGCTGTAAACGTGGCCAAATAATCGACAACAGAAGCGATACGAGCTTGTAACTCCGCTAATGTCGTCTCATTATCTTCATGTTTTGGCGCACTATCTTCTTGGCCAGTTAAACGCGCGACGGCTAATTTGGCTGTATCGCACGCAATTTGCACTTGGCGAGTTAAGTTAAATTGATCAGGCGCTAAACGTGAATTAAGTAACACCGACATTTCAATTTTTTTAGCTTCTGCAAAGCCTTCACCTTTGACAAGGATTGCACTTAGGTTATTAAGCATTTTACTAAATTGTACAACCGTTAAATCATAAAGCATGGAGAATACCTCTTAATATGAATGAACTTGCTTTGTTATCGACTTAAACCATCAATAAATTTGTGTTAAATCATTCATCATCATTTTATGGAATCGCGATGAATGGTGCTGCTATGAAAAGTTTATCTCACATATCATAGTGATTAGTGAGTATTTTAGTAAGCTGCATCAATGTGCTAAACATTATACGGTTTCTAATAAAACACCAGTAAATACATATAAAAAAACCAGCAGATGCTGGTTTTTGAATCATCACACAATAAAGAGATTACAGTGCAGCAAGTGCTTCTTTACACAGTTGGGTAATGCGATCCCACTCTTCGTTGTCTACTGCATCAGTCGGTGCTATCCAGCTACCGCCAATACAATCAACATTTGATAGTGCTAAGTAATCTTTATAAGTCGCAGGGCTAATACCGCCTGTTGGACAGAAACGAATATCAGACAATGGGCCAGAGAATGATTTCAGTGCATTGACGCCACCAGAAGCTTCTGCTGGGAAAAACTTGAAGTGAGTGTAACCCAACTCCATACCCACCATGATCTCAGAAATACTAGCCACACCGGGGATCAATGGCACAGTACCTTTCTTGGCGGCTTTTAGTAAATCAACCGTTGCACCAGGAGTGATAATAAACTGTGAACCAGCAGCAACCGCTTGGTTTAGCTGAGCTTCATTTAAAATAGTCCCTGCGCCTACCAATGCTTCAGGCACTTCTTTAGCAATTTTAGCAATCGCTTCTAACGCACAAGGAGTACGTAAAGTAACTTCTAAAACACTAATTCCGCCAGCCACTAAGGCTTTTGCTAAAGGTACAGCATGTTCAATTTTATTAATGACCATGACCGGAACTACCGGGCTGCGTTTAAACACGTCATGTGGTTGAAGCAACCAGTTATTAGGCTCAATCATATTACCGACTTCCTTTTATTTTTAATATAATTCATCAATAGCGTTAGTACTGCGAGCACCTGTTTCAGGGCTGCTTAAACTACGTCGAAGCGCGCCAAACAATTCACGGCCCATGCCATAACTTGAATGATGCAAATCCACTTTACCTGCAGTTCGACTTGCAAGTGTTTTCTCGTCTACAAACAGGGTTAATTCACCCGTTGTCGCATCAACACGAATCACATCGCCGTTTTCAACTTTGGCAATCAGACCACCATCAAGTGCTTCTGGGGTTAAATGAATGGCAGCAGGAACCTTACCAGAAGCTCCAGACATACGGCCATCGGTGACCAACGCCACTTTAAAACCTTTGTCCTGTAAGGTGCCTAAATAAGGTGTGAGCTTGTGAAGCTCAGGCATACCATTAGCTTTAGGGCCTTGACCTCGAACAACCACAACACAATCTCTGTCAAGCTCGCCTGCCTGAAATAGTGCGTCGAGTTTGTTTTGATCATCAATCACAATCGCAGGACCTTCAATCACACGATTATTATCAGGTACTGCAGACACTTTAATCACCGCACGACCTAAATTACCTTTCAATAATTTCAAGCCGCCATTGCTTTGAAACGGTGTAGCAAGGTGGGTTAATACTTCTTTGTCTAAGCTTTCTGTCACACCATCAACCCACTTAAGTTCGCCATCAAGCAAACGAGGTTCTTGGGTATAACGACGCAAGCCGTAACCAGCAACGGTATTGACATCTTCATGCAATAAACCGCCATCAAGTAACTCTTTAATCAACAATGCCATGCCGCCAGCAGCGTGGAAGTGATTAATGTCGGCATGACCATTTGGATATACGCGGGCTAATAATGGTACTGCGTCAGATAAATCAGAAAAATCATCCCAATTAACGATAATGCCAGCGGCGCGAGCTGCTGCGACAATGTGCATGGTTAAGTTAGTTGAACCACCTGTCGCAAGAATACCCACAATGCCGTTCACTACTGACTTTTCAGATACCACTTCACCAATTGGTGTGTACTGAGTGCCCATTGACGTTAAACGACAAACTTGTTTAGCAGCCATTTTGCTCAATTCATCACGTAATGGATCGTCAGGATTAACAAACGATGAACCAGGTAATTGTAAGCCCATAATTTCAAGCATTAACTGGTTAGAGTTAGCCGTACCATAGAAAGTACAAGTGCCAGCGCTATGATATGACTTAGCTTCAGCTTCAAGCAGTACAGCACGATCAACTTGCCCTTGAGCAAATTGTTGACGAATACGCGCTTTTTCTTTGTTTGGAATACCCGACTTCATTGGCCCAGCAGGCACAAATAGCATCGGCAAATGACCAAAACTTAACGCGCCAATTAATAAACCCGGGACGATTTTGTCGCAAATACCCAGCAGTAACGCGCCATCAAACATGTTGTGCGATAAACCTATCGCAGTAGACATCGCAATGACTTCACGACTCAGTAGACTTAACTCCATGCCCGGCTGACCTTGAGTCACGCCGTCACACATAGCAGGAACACCGGCAGCAACCTGCGCCACACTGCCTACGTCCACACATGCTTGCTTAAGCATATTTGGATAGGTTTCGTAGGGTTGATGCGCTGACAACATGTCGTTAAATGCGGTTACGATACCAATATTGGCTTTCGTCAGTTGACGTAAAGAGTCTTTGTCCGCTGGCTGACAGGCCGCGAATCCATGAGCCAAATTGCCACAACTTAGGGCGCTACGATGAACACCTTTAGCTTTGGCATCGTTTAAGGCCGTTAAATACGTTGAACGAGACTGTTTACTGCGTGCGATAATTCTATCGGTGACGGCTTGTACTACTGAGTGCATGGTAAAACTCCTTACGCGCTATAGAACACATCAACGGGCGTTTTACGCTGCGCTAATACGGCTCTAATGGGCATTTGGGTAACATCATCATTCTCAAGAGCCTGATGATAAACAGATAATTTTGGTTCTCCGACAAGATGCAAATAAATCTGACGACTATTTAAAATGGCATCTTTAGACAAAGTGATACGTGCATGTGGAGCCGTAGTCGGATTGACCGCAACACACAAAGCTTTAGTGGTTAATGCATTATCAAGTTCTGCGCTGCAAGGGAACCACGAACAAGTATGCCCATCAGTACCCATCCCCAATATCACCACATCAAAAGGACGCGGGAAATTAGCCAATGATTCGCTGGTCATATCACAACCGGCTTCAGGGGTTGCGAACATATTTTTTAAACCACGAAACTTTCCACTGGCAGCGCGGTTTTGCAATAAATGCTCGCGAACCAATCTTTCATTTGAATCTTTTTCATCAGAGCCAACCCAACGTTCATCAGCCAAGGTAATATAAACATCACTCCAGTCGACGAGCTTATGGCTTAATAGCTCAAATAATTTCAACGGTGTTGAACCACCCGATACTACTAAGCTGGCTTTGCCACGAGTGTCGACAGCATCTTGTAATTGCTTCGCAATTTTGTCGGCTAATTTAGCTTCTAAATCAGCTGGAGTGTCGAACGATTTAAATACAGTATCTTTAATCATGTAAGCTCCCTACTCGTCCCAAGAACGACCATCTTTGGTTATCAATGCAACCGATGCCACAGGTCCCCATGTTCCACAAGGATAAGGCTTAGGCCTTTCGCCACTTTGTTCCCAAGATTGAATGATGCCATCGACCCATTTCCACGCTTGCTCAACTTCATCACGACGCACAAACAGCGCTTGATTACCAAGCATCGCTTCTAATAACAAACGTTCATATGCATCTGCAATACGTTCGTTTTTGAAAGTGTCACTGAAACTTAAATCAAGCTTGGTCGTTTGTAGACGTTGCTTTTGCTCAAGACCAGGAACTTTGTTCATCATCTGAATTTCAACCCCTTCATGAGGTTGTAAGCGGATGGTCAATTTGTTTGGTGGCAGATTACGCAAGCTTGCTCGGTACAAGTTATGCGGTGGGTTTTTAAAATACACCACAATTTCACTGCTCTTGAACGGCATACGCTTGCCACTACGTAAATAGAATGGCACACCAGCCCAACGCCAATTATCAATATCAACACGAAGTGCCACAAAGGTTTCGGTGTTTGATTGTGTATTGGCATCTTCTTCTTCGAGATAACCAGGAACAGGCGAGCCTTTTAAGAAACCCGCACTGTATTGACCACGAACGGTATTTTCATACACATTGTCTTGGTTAATTGGACGCAGTGACTTGAGTACTTTTACTTTTTCATCACGAATACTGTCAGCGTCTAAATTGACTGGAGGATCCATCGCAACCAAAGTTAACACTTGTAGTAAATGGTTTTGGATCATGTCACGCATTTGGCCTGCGCCATCAAAGTAGCCCCAGCGCCCTTCAATACCTACTTCTTCAGCTACAGTAATCTGGACATGATCAATCGTGCGATTATCCCACTTAGAGGCAAACAATGAGTTAGCAAAACGCAAAGCAATCAAGTTTTGTACTGTTTCTTTACCTAAGTAATGGTCTATGCGGTAAACCTGGTTCTCATTAAAGAACTCGGCAACTTGGTCATTAATCACATGCGATGATTCTAAATCGGTACCAATTGGCTTTTCCAGCACAACACGGGTATCAGATTGAATAAGGTCTTGTGCATGTAAACAACGGCAGATGGCACCGAAAATCGAAGGAGGTGTCGCGAAGTAGTTCACCATGACGCGTTTACTTGGTTCAAGTAAATCGTGGAAGGCACTGTAGCCTTCAGGATCTGTAAAATTAGTACCGATATAATGACAACGACTGAGGAAGCGCGCTAACGTTGTTGGGCAAAGTTCGTCTTTAACAAATGTATTTAGTGCTTTAGTAACGAGGGCGATAAACTCTTCTTGAGTGAATGCGTCTTTTGCTACACCGATTACCTTGGTTTCTTTATCAAGTAATTCTGCTTTATCTAGCTGATATAGAGAAGGTAATAATTTACGCCTAGCTAAATCGCCTTTTGTACCGAAAAGTACGAAGTCGCAAGCCTTGGCTCCAATTGATTTGCCCATTGCTGAAAGCTCTCCTAATAATATGTGTGTGTCATGTTCGAATTCGGTCGATGAATAAAAGCACACTTTTGTTGTAATATAACAACAGAATTTAAATATTGCATCTTTAATTTGCATTTATTCTATTGTTGTTAATCTAGTCATGTGTATCTATTATCTGCTATGATTTTCTACCAATTACAAGGCTTGAGAACCATTCAATCGTGATCTATGTCTTGAAAAATAACTACAGATTACTGTCAAAGGTAAATAAATAACTTAAATCACGTAATTCCTGTAAGTTATGATATAAAATTACATTACCTACTTTTAGCTACTTTTTAGCGGATGCTTGCTTATGAATACCCTTGAAAAGGTTCAAAAAAGCCTTACCCAATTTAGTAAATCGGAACGTAAAGTTGCCGAAGTCATATTAGCCTCACCGCAAACAGCTATACATTCAAGTATTGCCACATTAGCCAAAATGGCTGATGTTAGTGAACCAACTGTTAACCGATTTTGTCGTCGATTAGACACAAAAGGGTTCCCTGATTTTAAGTTACATTTGGCTCAAAGTCTTGCTAACGGTACACCTTATGTTAGTCGACATGTTGAAGAAGATGATACGCCTGAATCGTACACAACAAAAATCTTCGAATCTTCAATGGCATCGCTCGATACTGCCCGTCAAAGTTTAGATACATCAGCGATAAATAAAGCGGTCGATATTCTCACTCAAGCCAAGACTATTTCGTTTTTTGGCCTTGGTGCATCAGCGTCTGTAGCCCACGATGCACAAAACAAGTTCTTTCGTTTTAATGTACCAGTAATATGCTTCGATGACGTGTTAATGCAGCGAATGAGCTGTATTAACTGTAATGAAGGCGATGTGGTCGTATTGATTTCGCATACTGGCCGGACTAAATCACTGATTGAAATAGCTCGTATTGCACGTGAAAACGGCGCTGCTGTGATTGGTATTACCGCCCGTAACTCACCATTGTCTTATGAGTGTACATTGCCTGTAACGATGGAAGTGCCCGAAGACACCGACATGTATTTACCGATGGCATCGCGCTTAGCGCAATTGGTTACTATAGATGTGTTGGCAACAGGCTTTACCTTACGCCGCGGCCCTCGTTTCCGTGATAATTTAAAACGTGTAAAAGAAGTGTTGAAAGAATCTCGCGTGAACAAGGATTTAACCATCTAAATTGATGGACGGTTAAATAAACATATCTTTTGGATTATTTAACTGCGTAAATTGTTTGTTTTAGGCTGCATAAAGATAGAGTCTATACTCTATAAAGTGATAATTTTGCATGAAGCTTTCAAGATAACTGGTAAATAATTACACAATTCAGTTATGTTTGATCGCGTAAAATCTCATCGACAGCAATCAAATATTGTTCTTAAGGCCAAACGGTTTAGTCTGTTTGGCCTTTTTTATTATAAAAATCGCTAATCTGTCACATAAATTACATATTAAAAACGATCATTTTGTTGGTAACTTTACTACATTTTCCCAGAATGTCTGTTAATATAGTTGCATCATTTAAGTGCTAAGATTGTTTAAGTACTTTAAATAACCAAATTCAATTTAACAAAAAATCTTTCTTATCATTAACGGAGTATCTTATGTTCCGCAGAACTAAAATCGTTACGACACTTGGACCAGCAACTGACCGCGATGACAATTTGCGTAAAATTATCGCCGCAGGAGCTAACGTTGTTAGACTTAACTTCTCACATGGTTCACCAGAAGATCATTTAAAACGTGCTACAGATACACGTAGAATCGCTAAAGAATTGGGCAAGCATGTCGCTATTTTAGGTGACTTACAAGGTCCTAAAATACGTATTTCTACCTTCAAAGATAACCAAAAAATCAAACTTAACTTAGGTGATAGCTTTATTCTTGATGCTGACTTAGCAAAAGGCGAAGGCGATGATAAACAAGTTGGTATTGATTACAAGCAATTGCCTAATGATGTAGTCATTGGCGATATACTAATGCTTGATGATGGTCGAGTGCAGTTAAGAGTTGACCGTGTTGAAGGCCACAAAGTCTTCACAACGGTTACTGTAGCTGGCCCGTTATCTAATAACAAAGGCATCAATAAGAAAGGTGGCGGCTTAACCGCTCCGGCCCTAACTGAAAAAGACATGGCAGATATTAAAACTGCAGCCTTAATTGATGTTGATTTTTTAGCTGTATCATTCCCACGTACTGGTGCTGATCTTGATCTAGCACGTGCGTTAGCACTTGAAGCCGGCAGTAAAGCGCTAATTGTCGCTAAAGTTGAACGTGCTGAAGCCGTTGAAAGCGATGAAGCAATGGATGATGTTATCCGCGCATCAGATGTAGTCATGGTTGCTCGTGGTGATTTGGGTGTCGAAATTGGTGATGCTGCACTTGTTGCCGTACAAAAACGCCTAATTGAACGCTCGCGTCAACTCAACAAAGCTGTGATCACTGCGACCCAGATGATGGAGTCGATGATTACCAGCCCAATGCCAACACGTGCAGAAGTAATGGACGTGGCTAACGCAGTGTTAGACGGTACTGATGCGGTAATGCTTTCAGCAGAAACTGCCGCTGGTGACTTCCCTGAAGAAACCGTTATGGCAATGGCTAACGTTTGTTTAGGCGCTGAATTACACCCAAGTGTCAATGTGTCTAAGCACCGCATGGATCAACGCTTCTCTTCTGTTGAAGAAACAATTGCCCTTTCAACCATGTATGCGGCTAACCATTTACCTGGCGTTAAAGCGATTATTTCGTTAACAGAATCTGGCGCGACAGCTAAATTAATGTCACGTATTAGCTCTGGTTTACCTATTTTTGCATTATCTCGTCATCAAAAGACATTAGCCAGCATGGCAATGTACCGTGGTGTACAACCAATTGAGTTTGACTCAACTGCGTACCCTGCCGATGAGCTAGCTAAAGAAGCATTAAATTGCATGGTGAACAGAGGTTATTTAGTCAGTGGTGATATGGTCTTGATGACTAAAGGTGACGCGATGGAAACCATCGGTGGCACTAACACTTGCAAAGTGTTGATCGTTGCTTAATCAAGCCGAGCATAACGAGTAACATTCACTAACGTACATGCAGTGATATACACTCGTTAATAATAAAGCCAATCTTCGGATTGGCTTTTTTATCCGTTATTTTTGAGCTCTTGCGACATAGCGCAATAAAGTGACGTTAAACCTCGCAACCGCTTATTCGCTTGTTCGCTTATTCGCTTATTCGCTTATCCGCTTATTCGCTTATTCGCTTATTCGCTTATTCGCTTATTCGCTTATTCGCTTATTCGCTTATTCGCTTATTCGCTTGTTCGCTTATTCGCTTAACAGCTTCCCCCCCAGAACGTGATGGATAAAAAAAGCCCCGACAAAGTCAGGGCCAATTTGTTTCAAAGATCTATATCAAATTAATCAACTGAGATTATAATTTCTCGAAGTCATTCACGTTGATAGCAGCTAAACGTAATACGTCCGCCTCAACAAGCTGTTTATGCTCAGCTTCAGTGATAATGTCTTTCTCTAACGCCACGTCAAATAACTCAAGCATAGGAAGCTTAGATTTTATATGGCCACTACGTTGTGCCTTCTTAAGCTTCTTGTACAAATCTTTCGCTGCATATTTAGCTAAGAACGCATTTTCAACTTCAGCAATACCACTAGTGTCACCTTCAAACTCTCCACAAAGGAAAGTAATGCGATCACGAGCAGGTCCAGGCTTAAGCATACCTTTGACTAAATCAACTGCATATTTATCACTTGGTGCATTAAAGTGGTTACCTAATGGGAAAATCAACACTCGTAGTAATACCGCAGCAATTTTACTCGGGAAATTACGAATCGCGTCATTAAGCGCTTTAGCCGCTAAATGTAAACGCTCAGTCATCACATAATGTACGGCTGGTAAATCATCTTGCTGACGACCATTGTCTTCAAACAGTTTTAACGTTGCAGATGCAAGATATAACTGACTTAGTACATCCCCCATACGCGCAGAAAGCATTTCTTTACGCTTAAGGTCCCCGCCCATAATTAACATCGATAAATCAGTCATAATGGCCAGTGACGAAGAGATACGCGTCATGTCACGATAATACTGCTGCGTTGGGCCACTCACTGGTGCACTGGCAAAACGGCTGCCTGTTAATGCACTACCAAATGAACGTAATGCATTACCCATCGCATAACCAATGTGACCTAGCAACAAAGAATCAAAACGATCTAATGCAGAAGTTTCATCTTCCATTGCTGCGGCTTCCATTTCAGCCAAAACATATGGATGACAACGGGTTGCACCTTGACCAAAAATCATCAATGAACGAGTAAGAATGTTTGCACCTTCTACAGTAATTGAAATAGGTGTTGCCATATAAGCATGACCTAAATAATTTTTAGGCCCTAATTGAATACCTTTACCTGACTGGATGTCCATCGCATCTTCTAACACATCACGGCCTAGCTCTGTCATGTGGTATTTTGCAATTGCGGTCACCACTGAAGGTTTAACTTTTAAGTCGATACCTTGTGTGGTTAAACGTCGTGCAGCTTCCAGCTGGTAAGTATTGGCGATGATACGCGCCATCGCTTCTTGTACGCCTTCAAAAAGACCAATAGGCATACCAAACTGCTGACGAACGTAACTGTAGGCTGTGGTCGTTTTGGTACAGACATGGCCAGATGCGGTTGCCAGAGCAGGTAATGAGATACCACGTCCTGCAGATAAGCATTCAACCAGCATACGCCAGCCTTTACCGGCAAACTGTGGTCCACCAATAATCCAATCTAATGGAATAAATACATCTTCACCACTTGTTGTACCGTTCATAAACGCCATCATTAATGGGTTATGACGACGACCAATCTCAACACCTTTATGGTCAGTTGGGATCAACGCACACGTAATGCCTATGTTTTTAACGTCACCGAGTAAACCGTCCGGATCGCGCATTTGGAACGCTAAACCGAGCACGGTAGCAACTGGTGCTAAGGTAATATAGCGTTTGTTCCACGTTAGGCTTAAACCTAATGTCTCTTCGCCTTCAAATTCGCGCAGGCAAACAACACCGATATCGGGTATCGCACCAGCATCACTGCCCGCTTCTGGGCCCGTGAGCGCGAAACAGGGAATGTCTTTACCAACAGCAAGTGAAGGTAACCAACGCTCCTTTTGCTCTTGAGTACCATAATGGGTCAACAACTCTCCAGGGCCTAAAGAGTTAGGTACCATTACGGTCACGGCAGCACTGACACTACGCGTGGCTATCTTGGCTACAATCGTTGAGTTTGCATAAGCAGAAAACTCGCGTCCACCGTACTTTTTAGGAATGATTAACGCAAAGAAACCTTGTTCTTTAAAGTATTGCCATAACTCTGGCGGAAGATCTTTGCGATTGTGGACGATATCAAAATCGTCGATCATGGTTAATGCGGTTTGAACTTGATTATCAATAAAGTCTTGTTCTTCAGCGCTTAACGTTGGTTTACCGTAGCTGTGTAAGGTATTCCAGTTTGGCTTTCCGCGGAATAACTCACCTTCCCACCAAACATCACCCGCTTCCATTGCTTCTTTCTCGGTACTCGACAAAGGAGGCAATACTTTTTTGAAAAACGAAAATACTGGACGCGTAATAAATTGCATCCTGATATTACGCACGCCAAAGAGGACAATGATCGCTATAACTAGCAATATGACGATACTCATTTTATACCTTCTTAGTTTGTTAACACAGGGACAGCAACGCCTGCTGCCATGTAGGGGATTACTTTACGGATAATGGCTTCAATATTGTTATGTTCACCATAATCTGCTGTGGCAATTTCATTTAATGCATCTGCAGAAGCCATAGTGAACACAATAGTCCCTAAAGTGAAGTGCAAACGCCAAAACATTTCTGCTGCAGGTATGTGAGGTGCACTGGCTGATACCGCTTGTACAAACGTCGCTAAATGCTCACCATAATGCGTGGTAATAAACCAGCGCAAATGACCTTGGCTTTCAATATAACCGCGACCTAACAGCTGCAAGAAAATAATCGTGCCACCGTTGCGTACTTTATTGAGTTCAAGTAACGGTTTAATTAAAGCAGAAAAAATCTCGTTTAGTGACGCATTCTCAGGCGCATGATGTATACGTTTAATCTCTACCGCGGCGCTGGGCATAAAGACATCTAAGTATCTTGCTAACACAGCTCGAATTAATTCTTTTTTTGAACCAAAATGGTAATTAACAGATGCCAAATTGACTTCAGCTTTGCTGGTGATCAGTCGTAACGACGTTTCAGAAAAACCTCTTTCAGCAAACAACTTTTCAGCTGCATCGAGTATTCTTGTTTTTGTATCAGTACGGCTTGCCATTCCCAGACCCAAGTTAATTTAAACACCTGTTTAAATTAATCATTGAGCGCACAGATGTCAATCGAAATTGTCAGCTTTCTTTATTAAGACAAATAACAAAAATCGTAACAACCACACCAGATTGTTAACTAATATGCAATACATGCTGTTTTTCGGTACACTGATGCCGATAATAAAAACAAGGATGCACACAACATGAACTTGCCTTTAAAACGACCGTCTCAAATTGCACTTATTGTTTCAATAGCATTAGGCTTAAGTGCCTGTAGCGACACGACTGCGACCACTCAGATACCTACTGAAAAGATAGATACTGCTGCGGCTATCGATTTTGTCAATAGAGCTGAAGCCGATTTAGCCAATTTATCAATTGAAGCTAATCGGGCTGAATGGATTTATTCCAATTTTATCACTGATGACACCGCGGCGTTGTCTGCCGCTATGGGTGAAAAAGTCACCTCAACATCTGTGCGCTATGCAACTGAAGCGGCGAAATATGCCAATGTAGAGCTTGATGCTGTTAATGCAAGAAAACTTAACAGCTTACGCAGTAGCCTTGTTTTACCAGCCCCTCTAGACCCAGCTAAAAACGCAGAACTTGCCAGCATCGCGTCTGAACTTAACGGTTTATATGGTAAAGGCAAATACTGCTTTGCCGACGGTCGCTGCCTCACTCAACCAGAGCTTTCCAATATAATGGCAGAGTCGAAAGACCCTGCAGTGCTTTTAGAAGCTTGGAAAGGTTGGCGTGAAATAGCCAAACCAATGCGTCCACTATTTGAACGAGAAGTCGAATTAGCTAATCAAGGTGCACAAGATTTAGGCTACGCCGACTTATCTGAATTATGGCGAAGTCAGTATGACATGGAGCCAGAAGCATTCTCTGCCGAATTAGATCGTCTATGGGCACAAATTAAGCCTCTATATGATTCATTACATTGTTATGTTCGTGGTGAACTAAATGAGCAATACGGTGACGACGTTGCACCTAAAACAGGCCCTATCCCTGCACATTTATTGGGCAATATGTGGGCTCAGCAATGGGGCACGATTTATAATAGTGTCGCACCTAAAGATGCAGACCCAGGTTACAACGTTACCGAATTGTTAGCCCAGAATGGCTACGATGAAACAAAAATGGTCAAACAAGCTGAAGGCTTTTTCACTTCACTTGGCTTTGGTGCATTACCAGAAACATTCTGGACTCGCTCAATGTTTGTTCAGCCTCAAGACCGTGATGTGGTGTGTCATGCATCTGCATGGGATTTAGACGACCAAGATGATCTTCGGATAAAGATGTGCATTCAGAAAAATGCTGAAGACTTTAGCGTTATTCATCACGAATTAGGCCATAACTTTTATCAACGTGCTTATAAAAATCAGCCGTTTATCTTTAAAAACTCTGCCAACGATGGTTTCCATGAAGCCATTGGTGACACGATTGCCTTATCGATTACTCCTAAATATTTGCAAAAAATTGGCTTGCTCGAAACCGTACCCGATGCGTCAAAAGACATCGGCTTATTGTTAAAGCAAGCATTAGATAAAATTGCCTTTATGCCTTTCGGTTTGATGATCGACCAATGGCGCTGGCAAGTATTTAACGGCACCATTAAACCGGAGCAATATAACCAAGCCTGGTGGGACTTACGTGAAAAGTACCAAGGTGTTAAAGCGCCAATTGAACGTACTGAAGCCGACTTCGACCCTGGTGCTAAATACCATGTTCCTGGTAATGTTCCCTATACGCGTTATTTCTTAGCGCATGTTTTGCAGTTCCAATTCCACAAAGCACTGTGTGATATTGCAGGTGATACCGGCCCAGTTCATCGCTGTAGCATTTATGGAAATAAAGAAGCGGGGGCTAAGTTGAATGAAATGCTCGAAATGGGCGCCAGCAAACCTTGGCCGGAAGCACTGAGTGTAGTGACGGGTTCCGATAAAATGGATGCCAAGGCAGTATTAGATTACTTTGCACCTTTGCAAGTGTGGTTAGATGAGCAAAATACCCAAGCTAATCGTCAGTGTGGCTGGTAACGCTAGTGATGACCAATTGTACTAATGAACTGTACTAATGATCTGTACTAAAGGGTTATAGCAATTAGTTGAATTAATAAATAATAGGGCTGAATCAGTAGCTGACTCAAATAAATGGTCACTCAGAAACTCGCATTTTATCATCTAATTAATTCACTCTTGAAAAGGACGCCAATATAAATTGGCGTCCTTTTTATTTATACCGATAATTAATTAGCTTAAAACCTATCTAAAACCGCGACCTTTTCTATTCAGCTCACTATTTTCAATCCTTTTTTGCTGTGATTTTTTTAGCATCACAAATACAGCGCCAACGCCACCACTCTGTTTAGTAGCCGAATGGTATGCGATTACGGGGTCAATAAAGCGTAACCAATGACAGACTGCGGATTTAAGCAATCCTGGATAAGGTTTACTTTTATACCCCTTTCCATGGATAACCAGTATGTTACGTTCGCCGCGCTCATAAGCACTTAACACACAATTAAGTAAGCTTTCACGAGCCTGTAAAAGCCGATATTCATGTAAGTCTAATACGGTTTGAAAACGGTATTTTCCAAGACTAAGTTGTTTAAATACTTGGTCTTGGATGCCATCCATTTTATAACTCACCACATCGTCTGGCTTAAGGGGTGCAAATAAATAAGCCTCAGTGGGTAATAACTGTAACAACTCATGTTGCTCAGCTGCCGCTCGCTTTGCCAGTTGCGCATCTGTTAAACTTAATGGATTAAGCCATATTTGGGTGGTTTGTGGTTGATGTTCATATTTAAGAGGGGTCACATCGGCCATTTCTTGCAAAAATAATTCGTCATCACTTAACGACATATGTCACCTCCTACATACTTTGTAAAGATTCTATCCTTTAGCAAAGTTGCTCAATAATTTATAGTTGTGCTAACGGTATCGCTTGCCATTATTGATTTACATTAGATAAAAAGAGAATAATTCCTTGATAAGAATATTGACCATTTTGAATACGCCATGGCTATCTTCACTGCTTCTTGCAGTGAGCCTGTGCGTTAGCAGTTCGAATGTTTATGCCACTGAATCGATCCCTCACCAGGTTTTGAATGCCAATTTTACAAAATTGACTAACGCTTTTGAACAACTCGATTTAGCCGCTATGGAAAACATATATACTGACGATGCAGTTTATATTTCTGAAACACAAGACAGAGGAATTATTAGCGGTAAAGAAAATATCCTCAATCTGTATAGCCGATTTTTTAATAAAATTAAACGTAAGAACGCTAAACTTGAAGTCGATTTTCGTGTACTTGTACGTTATAGCGAGCCAAATAGCGCAACTGACATCGGTTATTATTTAGTCCGTTTTCACCCAGGAAAAGAATCTGGCGAACCGGTCAGTGAGTTTGCCGGTAAATTTGTGACTGTGTTTACCAAAGACAGTAAACAACAGTGGAAAATTAGTGTCGACTCTAACACTCACGCCGCGCCACATTTTTACTATGACGCTAAACCAGTACCGAATCTTTATTACGGCCGACAATTTATCGCTGCCACGTCAAAAGAATTACCTGATGAACAATAGTGATTTATCCGCGATAAAGCAGGCATCTTGTCCGTGTGGCAGTAGTTTGCCCTACTACCAGTGCTGTGCAGCCTATCATGCCGGTCTTGTTGTAGCAGAGATGCCAGAGCGTTTAATGCGCTCTCGCTATAGTGCTTTTGTATTACGTCAGTTTAGCTACTTGATTGCCACGCATCATCCAGACTATTTACACGGCTTGACTGAACAACAGCTTGCCCAAGGTAAAACTCAGTGGTTAGGTTTACAGGTATTATCATCGAATCAACAGGCTGACTGTGGTGAAGTGACATTTAAAGCGTGGTTTATTGAAAATAAGCATATTGATGCGGTTTATGAATGTTCGTCATTTATCAAAAAAGATGGCTTATGGTTTTACACCGATGGACAGCAAATGCAAACTCGTTTACCCGGCAGAAATGATGCTTGTATCTGTTACAGCGGAAAAAAGTTTAAACAGTGTTGTGCTAAGCGCATGAGTTAACATCAATAGATAATGCTTAGCCCTTATTATTGATAATAAATACTGGTGCAGAGTGACGATGTAGATACTGAGCAATCGTAAAAACCATTATTTAAATGGGCACTAATTAACAATAGAGACGAAATAGCAATCGATGCGAGTTGCACAATCTTAATCGTCATCAGTAAAGTCCGATTCGCACAACAAGGAATACGCTGACTAAACCAATGAATTGCTCATTAATACTAACTTCTGCGGTTTAGACTCATGGGCATTAATAAACAAAGCAAAATCATTAACACGGATTGCAGGGCTATACAAAAATCCTTGTGCATGATGACAAGCACTTAATGTTAAAAACTCCTCTTGCTCTTTAGTTTCAACCCCTTCAGCAGTTAACGAAATATTCAATGCTTTTGCCATCGCGATAATCGCACTGACAATCTCACGACTTTCGTGGCTAGAAGATATATCCATGATAAACGAGCGATCAATTTTTAATTTAGATATCGGAAATTGCTTTAAGTACTTCATTGAACTGTAACCCGTCCCAAAGTCATCAATCGCTAAACCGACGCCTAACTCTGCCAACTCATGGCATAGATTGATAGCATAGCGAATGTCACCCATGAGTTCAGTTTCAGTGATTTCAAGAATTAACGTTTTAGGCTTGATACGATAACGGGTGATTAAGCGCCAAACTTGTTCGTACAAGTTGCCACTAAAAAATTGCCTCGCAGCAACATTCACATGCATCGTAATATTGACGTTTTTATGCTGCCATAAATTCAGTTGCTTACAGGCCGTTTCTAATACCCATTCGCCAATTTGGTTAATCAACCCGGTTTGTTCTGCGATTTCGATAAACGCACCTGGATATAACACGCCTTTTTTAGGGTGATTCCAACGGATTAATGCTTCAGCGCCAATATACTGATTATGTTGTAAATCCATTAAGGGTTGATAATACAACTCAAATTCTCGGCCACGAATAGCACTATGTAAATCACGCTCTATTTCAGCGTTGGTGGTAAACGTTTCAAGTAGTGCTTCATTAAAAAACTGGTAATGTGCACCATTTTTCTTTTTTGCATGTTGCAAGGTAATATCGGCACAAGATAACGGGGCAAACATCCCAACAACAGACTTAATATCAACCACTGCAAGCGCCGGTTTGGGCTCAACTTTCTCACGCGAGATAACCGATGGCGCAGCTAGGTTCATATATAGCCGGCTGATCATTTGTTCAATATCGGTCCCAGAGTGCATGGGTGGCAATAACACAGCAAATTCATCGCTACCTATTCTGGCAACATCAATAGCATTAACAGATACAGCAAAGTGTTTTAAGCGCCGTGCGATTTCGATTAAAAGACTATCGCCTTGAACATGACCATGGGTATCGTTAAAGCGCTTGAAGCCTAATAAATCAATCAGAATCAGTATCCCAGCAGTGGCACGATCTAATTGAGGAGTAAAATGACTACGATTGTGCAAGCCTGTCAAAGAACAATGCCATGCTAAACGCTCTAATTCCGCTTTGTGTAAATATTCTGCCGAATTATCATAACTAGACACTAACGCATAATGCTTACCCTGCTCCGTTACAAACGGGGTAATATGGTAATTTAACCAATATTCACTGCCATCAATCCGCGCGAGCTTAAGGTTACCTTTAACAATCTCACTATTACGTAATTTACTGATTACATGGTCAAGTAATTGTGGGGTATTTCTAAAAATATCGAGACTCGATGCACTATGGTGCTCAACAGTTTCCCGTGGCAACCCTGTCATTTTCTCATGGGCACTATTAACATACTCGATGATTAGACTATCGGTATTCACCAGCATCACGACATGTTCGGATTGCTCGGTTGCATTGCGCAATAAGTAAATTTGTTCATTGCTATCATAGGTATAACGAGTCGCTAGCGTCAAAGCTAATTGGTCAGCACATTGAATAGCAAACTGAATATCAGATTTTATCCAATTGACCTTTTCACAGCTTTCAACCGATAACACACCTTCAATATGTCCATTAATTCGGATGGCAATATCGATACTGGTGACAATATTATGATGTTGGTAGTAATCTGAAAATGTTTCAACGAGATTTATGTGCGAGTTATCAGAGGATAAAATATAGCGGTGAGATCGTAATTCATTAAAATATTGAGGATCTATTGTGATGTGTCTCAGGTGAGATAAATGACTCAATGTTTCATCAATCTTACTGGCTACTAGAGTATGCTGACAAGTAAAATTGTCTTCATCATCAGCAGTAAAATCATCATTCGCAGATTGACTTACGAGAGTCCACACGGATACAAATGACGCAGCGAAATACTCACGCAGCAGTTGACACACTAACTCTGCAGTTTTTGTGAAATCACCTTGTTGTTTAGCACTGGAATTTACAATTAATTCCAATAAGTGCTGTTGCTCTTTTCGATTCATTTACATCCCGAAAAATGGCTTCATAACCCTAAATTTTTACATTATTAATCAGTACACTTGTTATTATTAGTTCTGAAAATCAGAATTTGAGTGATAATGTTACAATAATACATAGGGAGTGAAGTTCGCGTTAAAGGTATGAATAACGTTATATTATCATGCGCTACTATACCTTTTTGTTATGTAAAGCAGATTACACGCGATACTCAAAAACAGCAATCCTTTACTAATATATTGTTACGCTTTATTTGGATTGTTGACACGCTAAACCCACTCCCACAAAATGTGTTTAACATCAATTATATGACAGTGTATATTTCTAATACAAACGACTGAAATCTACAGTTGATTTTCAAGTTGAAAAATCATTTTCTCTACGCTGAACGCAAAATCAAGCTTTAAAGAAATAGTGCTATCTTCATCAATAATGTCCGCTTTAGTTTCAGGAAAACGCTCTTGAGCCACTTGCAGCATAGATTGAGCTTGCAATAAGGCATCGTCTCCTACAAAGCTAAGCAGTAATAACGTATCTTCTGCTTCCACAACAGCGCCAATATCTACATAACTGCCGCATTCAGTACAACTGTCACTGACATTTCCTTGCTGCTGTTTAATTTGCTTAATCATTATGTCACCCCATCTGTTTGAACCACGTCAAATGGCAAATATAACTGAGTTTTGGCAAGCTTTTATTTGCCATGCTCACAATTATCAAAATTAAATGATAGTCTCAGGATTTTAGCCTGAAATCTCAGCAGTTAAGCCAGTTGTAAAGATAACGTATTAGATATTTTACGTTGCGTGCTGAGTTGTTCTAAAAAATGCATATCTTCTAATGGGGTGTGTTGTTGGTAAGCATTAATCGCTTTATGCTTAGTTAAGTAATCACAGTTACTTAATACTTCAACCATCGCATCAGATTGAGCGCCTCTTATCACTAGCGCTTCAGGTGTCAATGCTTGTTGTAGTTGAAACTGCCGTGCGCCTTGCTGCTGAAATAACATCGCGTTATCAATAGTGTCTGGGTGAATAGAAATATCATCTACTAATAACTGGGGTTGAGGTACAGAAAATTGTTGTCGCAGTTTTTGTGTGCTTTCTACATCATTATCTAACTGAAATTGAGCCATATCGCGAGCATCAACTGACAACATAGCCAATAGCAAACCAAATTCACCGCGACGATTGTTTTCAATCGCAACGTTTAATCGGCTCCCTATTTGTAACTCATTGACTAATGTTGACTCAATTTGCATATAAAAACATCACTACCACTGCTCGATGCTTTTTTATCGACCAAACAGTCATAAACTTTAGTAAAATATTCAATTATCCACTTTACATATAAAAGGTTTCTGACTACTATGGCGACCGCAATTGAGGAGGGGTTCCCGAGTGGCCAAAGGGATCAGACTGTAAATCTGACGGCTCAGCCTTCGAAGGTTCGAATCCTTCTCC
>NZ_JBEOPL010000024.1:0-82905 GCF_040310065.1 Shewanella sp. TB7-MNA-CIBAN-0143 | reverse complement strand
TAAGAAGTCTGAAACAGAAACAAGAAATGCAGCTTAAAATTTAAGTAAAGAGTGCCAACTACCTTGAAAAACACCGGCAGTGGAGAAACTCAACTAACTGTCGGTGTGTATTTTAGTAGTCCTTTATGGCATAAGCTAGCATATGCAATATTATAGATTTTAGTCTCTAACGCCGTGGCCAAATTCTGTTGGCCACTACATCCTTACCTGATGATGTTTTATCTATTGGGTATGGGACGAAAATATTTGATACTATTAGTACTAAAAAATGGATTGAATGGATTTCACTTGAAGCGGATGATAAGTAAAAACATTTCTAATTATGATGTTGACTTAAGCTAGGATTAATGTGGGTTGCACTGAAACATCGATGTCAATAATTAGCAACATTCCAATACTTAAATGATCTAAGGCTCAAAAAGCGACCTGAGCAGTTTAATACTAACTAAAGGATTGAATAGGTAAAGATGGGATTGACAATAACTAGTTTTGAAGCACGATATGGGGATGCTTTTCTTATTGAAGAGCATGACAGTGGTATAAAGTTTCTAGTTGATTGCGGGTTCAAATTAACCTACCTGCATCACATAAAGAAGAAAATCAATTCAGCCTACTTCATTATTCTGACGCACTCCGATGAGGATCACATCAATGGCGCTTTTCCATTAATTCATGACTATCCTGAAAAATTTGCCTTAGATAGAATATACGTAAACTCCCCTGAATCTATACCGACTCCCAGAAATAATGGCGTAATATCTATACGACAAGCAAAAGATTTAGTTAATTTGCTACAAGAGAAAAAACTACCATTTGAAGGTCTAATTCAAGGACGGACTATTGAGGTCTCTAATAACCTATCGCTAGATATTATCTCTCCAACTCAAACTGAGCTAGATAGCTATTACGAGAAATATAATGACCATTTAGCTACAGTAAAAAAGAATACTAAGGGAATAAGCATATCCCTAAACTCAGTCACTAAGCCAATTCTTGAGTGGGCAAAAAAACCAGATTCATTCCCTAAAAAATCTGATGATATTGCTAATGCTAGCTCTATTGCTTTCATTCTCAATTTTAGAGATAAAAAAGTACTTTTTCTAGCGGATTCACATCCTGAAGTTATTTCAGATTATCTATTAAAGGAAGGTTTTAACTCTAAACAAAAAGCAGCATTTGACTTTATTAAGTTGTCGCACCATGGCAGTGCAAAAAGCATCTCAAAACAGCTACTAAACATGATTAGTTGTAATAACTTTATTATTAGTACAAACGGTGGTAAAGCAAGGAGTAAGCACCCTAGTGTTGAAACTATTGCCAAGTTAGCAACTTTGGTTGATAGAAATGGTAATGATGAAATTAATTTTTACTTTAATCACTCTATTTCATCTATTGAAACAAGAAACGGCCCTTTATTAAGTTCCGAAGAGCGCCTTTTATACAAGATAAATTACATTGAACAAAATGAGATTGAACTGTCATGAATCACCTAACATTTCTGCCCCACGCGGCTGTTCAAATTTCTAATGAATCCCACTATCTGGGAAGTGCTGTACTCGTTAGGGTTAAAAATGCATTTTATGTATTAACTTCTGCTCATGTCCCTTTTGGGGAAATGTGTGAGCAATATAGTGATGACCTTAGTTCTACATTAACTTATGAGTCTGAAAAATTTGGGAATTTAACGTTTATTAAAGAACTAGGCGATTTCGAAATATATAAGGCTCATGACATCGTTGCTATTGAAGTTGGTGTAAATAGCGATGACTTTCCAGAAATTCTTTTTACTAGTGATACTGATGAGCCAGCATTGGAATTTATATTTAGAGGCAGAGGTAAGGTTCAAAGCGGCAAGATCTACTCCGTAAAGCCTTGTTTTAAAAACGGAACTGCGGGCGAAGATATTCATATCGAGATACCAGAGAAAGACTATACTGATTTTCAAGGCGAAGCAGGGGCTGAGGTCTTACAGGGTTTGTCGGGTAGTGGCGTATTTATTCATGATAATGATTCAAGCGAAGCCTTTCTAACTTCAATAGTAAAGTCTGTAAGCGAAGATAATTTCGTTGGTGTTAATTGTACTTGTATATCCTTATTTAAGGAGTATTTAATCCCTGAAATAAACCTAACAGATTATGATTATTACGGAAGTGAAAAAAGCACCAGCTCTAAAAATAAATTAATCGCTTCGGCTACCCCAATAAATGTGGAAGAATTGACTCGTTCGATTTCAAAAAATTTGATGTCTCAATTTATACCATCTTCTCTATTAGGGAATTCAGATTTAGTTGTATCACGTATATCTAATTTCAGTGCAATCCAAGGTGTTCCGCTACCTACAGCAATCGCATCAAGAAATAGTTTAATTGACGGAATTACCAATTCCCTTAATAAATATGGCATAGCATGGTTATACGGCTCTGCTGGCGTTGGAAAAACAGTTTCGGCCAAAATGGCTGCAAAGCTTATAGGTGGAAATTGGTTTGGAGTCAATTTAAGAGGGTTAAATTCACAAGAAGTTTGCCAAGTACTAGCTAGCCCTTTAATTAATCTGTACAGCCATGAAATAAGTGGCATTCTAATAGATGACCTCGACTGTGCATGTGATTCGATAGTCTACGAGAAGTTAATTAGCCTTCAAAGCTCCTGTCAAAATGCTAACACCTTCCTGATTTTCACATCTTCAAAATCGATTGATGAAGACTTTATATTCTCAGCTAATCTTCCCCAGGATATTGAACAAAAAGTAGATGATTTTACTGAAGAAGATATTAAAGAAATTTTAAAGGCTCTTGGCGTGACAGAAGATTATTGGGCTCGCTATATATATATGTCATCAGGTGGAGGACACCCTCAATTAGTAATCGCAATGATTCAAAGTATGAAAAGAAGCAAATGGAGTATTGAAGAATTTCGAACCTTAAACTCTTTACGACAAAAAAATGAAACGGTAGAAAAAGTTAAGAAGAAAACAAGGGAACGGTTACTTCGTGAACTACCCGCTAGTGCAAGGGAACTTGTCGAGCGAGTATCTCTAATTACAGGTAGGTTTAACAGGCATCTGGTTCTTGATTTAGCATTATTATCCCCTAAAATAGCTGACGCAGGAATTAGCTTTGACCAACTCATAGGGTCTTGGATAGATCAGCATGAAATAGATCGCTTTTCTTTATCTCCTCTGTTATCAAATTTTGCTGTTGCAACACTAACCAGACAACAACAACAACAAGTTCAAAGTGAAATTGCGGACTCAATCCTCCGTACAAAAGTAATAGATCCAATTACAATGAATACTGCATTCGTAGCTGCATTTGCAGGAAAAAATACTGAAGCACTTGCACTTCTATGTTATCCAATTCTTACAACTGAACTTAGTGAACTTCAAATTATCGCCCCACATTTAATGATGTTTACTTTTTTTACTACAGACAATTCAATTTATATACATGACTCGAATGTAAATATTATGTTGAGAGGGGCTCAACTAATACTTTTAACGTGTTTTGAAGATAAAAAAGAGAGTTACTTAGAAACGTTTAACCGTTTTGAAATCGAAGCAGATAACTCTGATGCTCAAGAGACTGGCAGCTCGGTATTAGTACGTATAATGATCTACACAAAGCTTTTATTGTCCCAGCCTAAATTTGGAAATTTACCGAACTGGAGTTCAATAGTCATGAAGCTTAATGCTCTATTTAAAAATAAAGCAGAATTACTTCCTACTTCAATACCTCATAAAGAAATACCGACTGAAGTTGATGGTGTATCAGCTGTAAGCTTATTGATTGTTAATCAAATCTATCAAATTGAAACGATAGAAGCATTAACTCCATTATTTGAATTTGTTGATACATTGGACTCAGATACTAGAAAAGAGCTGTTCCAAACTATAGATCAAATTGATTTTGGGGTAGATGCTTTTGTGAGGGGGGCATGGTTACATGAGTATAAAAGAGAAACTATTGATTGCGAAAAGCATTCAGCTATATTCTCTGAACTAGAGCTTTTTGCAAATAAGTGGGGGTATGAGGAGCTAGCGTCAGTTTGCGTACAATTTGCCGCTATTATTTGGGATGAATCAGGAGGGCAAAAAGAGAAAGCTCTTGAGGTCATTGATTCTGGTTTGGCGAAGTATGGAGATTCAAATTTTTGCTTAATAAGAGCAAAAGCAAAAGTCCTATTTAGGGCAAAAGAATATGGTAAAAGTCTTTCTCTTTCAAATCAACTGATAGACTCGAATGCCCCACTTAATAATGTCGATAAAATATTTTTTTATCGGGATGCAGCTATTTGTGCAGAAAATGAGAGTAGTTACTCATTAGCAAGAAAGTATTATTTACTTGGCGCTTCCGCTAACAGAGGAAGGGAGTTTCTAGAAAATAAACCTATGCAAGTAGGTTTGAAAGCTGATGCAGCCTTAGCGAGTTGGCATAGTGGCAATAGAAAAGAGTGCATTCAAGATCTTGCAGAGGTGCTGTTTGAACTTAAAGAAATAGACCCTAAAAGCTCGTTACAAGCGGCTCACTGCCACGCAACATCTCGTCACATTTTGTTATGGCTTCAACAAGAAGCAACTAAAGAAAAGCAATTTGTACCTAACGGTGAAGAGGTCAGTATGTTTCCAGGAATCGTAAGTAACCCTGACCCTAGTATAGATATAGACAAGCAAAGGTTAACACCTATCGAAATGGCTTGGTACATGTTAGCTTCGATAGAGAGTTTTTGCTCATTAGATGTAGGTATATCTTCAAAGCTTTTAGTAAGTTTGGTTAATGGACCAATTGTAGAAGGAGAGTTTTTTTTAAGCTCTTCAAGACTTGATACGGCAATCATAAAACCAAATGGAGAGTTATTAGTTAACGCTTTGAAAAGCTTCGTGCCACATTTAAGTGATGTTTTAGCTAATGCAAGCGATAGAAATAAATCAATAGATATTAATTTCACATATCAAACACTACCAAAAGCAACCAAAGCCAATTTTGAACACCTTAGCGCTATAGTAGAGCAATACTTACTTAGCTTTGTTATCAGTTGTGCTCTACAAAATAAGTGGGATGAAGTCGATAAACTAGTTGAGTATATTTCAATAGAACCAGAAGTAGTTATTAGGACAGAATTAATTAGTATATTGGAAGGTAATGATATAGATACAAATAATGCATTATCTCATAACGCTAAATTATTGATGAGGTTTCGATACCAGCAATTTAGAACTCCTATAAATGTAATTGTTGGAGTACTTCACCGTACTCTAGTCGCCATTCAAATGAGTGTTGATATAAAGCAATCGAATTTAATATCTAGGCTGGCTTTTGAGTCATTAAAAGTTAACTGGTTAGCTTTTTGGGGGCAACAAAGACATTTACTAAAAAAACCTGAACATCACTTTGCTAGCATAAACAAAGCTCTTTCAGTGAAAGATTACTCTTGGCCTGAAAATGTTTTGTGTTTGATGAAAGCAATTTTACCTACTTTAGATGTTAGAGATGAGTTGGAAGTTAATAAGACTCTAGATAAATTACTATTAAAAGTTCGAGACAAAAAGTAAGCGGCCAAAGTAATCATCTGATTTGTTAATATAGAATATTGTAATGGTCAAGTATTTCTGGAGAGATTTTAAGCCGCTTTTTTTAACTCATTATATTTTTGATGTGGCGTCTTATAATCTATTGCTGAATGTCTGCGTTTGTAATTGTAGAACTGGATATATTGTTCAACCACACTGACTACAGAACTGTGATTGATAAAGGCTAAATGGTTCAATCTTTCAGTCTTTAAACTCCTAAAGAATCTTTCCATCACGGCATTATCCCAACAATTTCCTCTACGACTCATACTTTGTTCAATGCCTAAGTGCTTTAGCTTTTCTCTGAACACGTTAGCAGAGTACTGGCAACCCTGGTCTGAGTGAAACATCAACTCCTGTGTATTTGGCCTCTGACGTTGTATCGCGTTATTTAATGCCGCTGTCGCTAACGCGGCATTGGGTTGGCTTGATAAGGCATACCCAACGATTTCTTTCGTTCCTAAATCAAGTACGCAGGCTAAATAACTCCATCCTTGGTGTGATTTTATGTAGGTAATGTCACCCACCCAATGAGTGTTATAAGTCGTAGGGTTAAACTGCCGTTTAAGCAAATTGGGTGCGTAAACATGTTCGTCACCAGTGTTAGGATAGTAATGCTTTTTCTTTGGCCTAATCGCTTTTAATCCCAAATTTTTCATTACTGTAGCAATGGCGTAAACCCCGACTTTACACTCTAAATCTAATAAGTCTGCCTGTATTCGACGTTTGCCATACGTCGCATTTGAATCAGAGAAGGCTTGCTCTACAAATTGTATCAGAGTCTGTTTTTCAACGCTTTGTGGTATCGGTTTGTAATAAAAACTACTGCAATTGATCTCGAATACGCGGCACAACTCACTCATTCTAAAGCCTGGGTTTGCTTTCTTTACTTCGCGCATCATTTTAAGTTTTGATTGTCTCGAATGAAGAAAGCTGCAGCCTTTTTTAAGATATCATTATCCCTCATTGCTTGTTTTAGTTGGGCTTCTAGGAGTTGAATTCTTCGTTGGTCTTCAGTTAATGCTTTGGCATTTTCTGGGGTTTTACCGGCTAATTCAGCTTGGTACTGCACTTTCCATCGAGACACAGCAGATTTACCCGCACCTGACATATCTTCAATTTGCTTGTTCGTGTAACCCTGTTCGACCATCAGCTTGGCATATTCTAATTTTTGAAGAGGGCTGACAGTGATTTTCGTTTTTCTAATCATGATAAATACCTTTAAGATTTTGCTTATTTTAAGCTATAAATCTCTACAGTTTCATTAGACCATTACACAGACTCGCGACTTTATTCAGAGTCCTAGGGTCATCTGGTGATACAGATGGTTCACTCAAAGCGTTGAACAGCGCTTTATACGACTTCTCGTCGCACGTCCAAAAGTGAGTTACTAAGAGATACGCTTTCAGTTGTAATAAAATGACAATTCATAATTATAGTATCTAGGTGCAGTTCCGATTTGTCAGACTATGGGTACATTTTATGTCAGAGTATGGTTACATCTTTTCGGTAAGTTATTGAAAGCTGGAAGCTGCCTATGTCAGACTTTGCTTCCAGCGACAAAGTATACGTTTTATGGCGTTATTGCCATTTTGCTGTGGAGTACCGTCACGGCATTAATCCGCGATTTATCCGAATTATTTAGTCCCATTGCTGGTGCTGCAATGATGTATACCGTCAGTGCGTTATTTCTAATGTCGGTTATGGGAATACCCAAAATAAAAGATTACCCTAAACGATATTTATTTATCGGCGGCGGGTTATTTGTCACTTATGAAATCTGCCTCGCATTATCTTTAGGCATGGCCAATAGCCGACTTCAAGCAATGGAAATGTCGATTATTAACTACTTATGGCCTGCGCTGACGATATTGTTAAGCGTTATTATTAGTCGTAACAAAGTGAATGTTTTGGTTTACCCGAGTATTTTGTTGGCATTTACAGGTGTTGCTTGGTGTATTGCTGGCGACCAGGGTATTTCACTTAGTCTGTTGTTAAGTAATATTTCGGACAACCCATTAACCTATTCTATGGCCTTTTCAGCGGCATTTATTTGGGCGATTTATTGCGTAGTCACTCAAAAAATCAGTAACGGAAAAAATGCCATTACACTGTTTTTTAGTGCGACAGCGACAACGTTATGGATACAATATTTTTTAAGTAATGAACCCAGTTTACACTTCACCTTACCATCAACTTTTACACTATTACTTGCTGGTATGGTAATCGGCACCGGTTATGCTTTGTGGAACCAAGCCATTATTGGTGGAAATATTATATTGTTAGGCACCTTGTCATATTTTACCCCAGTGTTTTCGACCATGTTTGCTTCTGTTTATTTGTCGATTTCGCTCACGGGGTCATTTTGGCAGGGCGTAGCATTGGTCACATTAGGCTCTCTTATTTGTTTTTTAGTCACTAGAACCAAAAAACCGTCTTTATCTCATTAATATTCACATCATTAGATCATCACGAGATCACTAAAGTAGCATTACCTTATTTCCAAGAGGATTTTGGTTAGGTGTAATTGCAATTGTGTTTCTTTAGCGCTAATTTGCTGCTCGCAACCGTATTCCGCAGATCACACACTAATAACGCATCACTCTATTTCACTCGGATTAACATAATGAGATTCTATTTTACTCGCATGCGATCAAAGGATATTTGTCCTCCCAGGCAACCGCTTAAGAAAATTATTTGGTCATGGATTGGCGCATTTTGTGGTATATATTTAGTTGCAGGCTTAGCGTTTTATACGGCCGCGAATCCTATGGGGAGCATGTTTGTAATAGGGTCTTTTGGTGCGTCAGCAGTGTTGGTTTACGGTGCCCCCTTAGCGGAGTTTTCTCAGCCCCGTAATTTAATAGGTGGCAGCGTAATATCAGCGTTAATTGGTGTTGCAGTTTATCAAGTCTTTACTGATTATATCGTGCTTGCCTGCGCTTTGGCTGTATCACTATCTATTGCGTTAATGTACTTTACCAGAACCCTTCATCCGCCCGGCGGTGCCACAGCATTGATTGCTGTTATTGGTGGTGAAAACGTGCATCAGCTAGGCTTTCTTTATGCCTTAATGCCAGTTTTTTTAGGTACGGTATTACTCCTGATCGTCGCGTTAGTGGTCAATAACCTTTCCACAGACCCCAAGCGTCACTATCCTGTTTATTGGGTGTAAGCGTCCGGTGCGGTAGATACTCTGTCGTGACCGCAACTCGTTTATCTCAATGATTTATTTTTGAAGTGACCTACAACATTTTCGGCTTGACCTGATGTTGCTCAATATCGTTTTTCTCCAATGAAGTTTGCTTGATCGGGATAGTGATATTAAGTGTATAACTCAGTAATCAAGCCGTGTATTTCTAGTTAACCGACTTATGTAATGTGGTGTTTCTGCCGCCACCTAAACCACATAGTGCACACAGCACACCAGCAATCGCACATAACCATAATGGCGCATCCCAACTGCCTGTTGAAGTGTGCAACGCGCCCGCCACCATAGGCCCAACGGCTGCCAGTAAATAGCCCACACTTTGTGACATACCAGAAAGCGATGCGGCTTGGTGCGGATCATCGGTGCGTAAACTAATAAACGATAGTCCCAAAATAAAACAGGCCCCAGAGCAAAACCCCAGCATTAGTGTCCATACAAAAGCAAAGTGAGGCATGTAAAGCAGCCCAAGTGCACTGCCTGCACTGAGTAGTGCCAAAATAAAACTTAGCGCGCTTTGATCTTTTAATTTAGCCAGTAACGGAATTAATATTAAGCCAGGAAGTGCTGTCGCAATTTGAAAGGCACCATGATACGCCCCCGCTTCAACGGCCGAGTGGCCGGTGTCGGTCAATATGCTTGGTAACCACGTAATGATGATGTAATTCAGAAATGAGTTTAGGCCTAATAACAAGCTAATTTGCCAGGCTAGTAGATAGCGCCATACACTTTTCGAGGGTGCCGATTGATGTGCAGAATAAGTTGGTTTCGTGTGTTTACCCAGCTGAGCGCTCCACACAATTAAGCTGGCAACTGTGATGATGGCTGCCGAGCCCAGTGCCAGTTGCCAGCCTAAGCCATTGAGTTGACTAAGCGGAAATACCAGAGCCGAAAACCCACCTGATACCACTCCCATCGTGAGCACGTAGGCTGAGGTCATGAGCGCAATTTTAGTGGCAAAATCTCGTTTTATCAGACTGGGTAGTAACACGTTTGCAATTGCGATACCGACGCCAATAATGGCAGTACCAATGAGTAACATGGCTGATGAGTCGACAAATCGAGCTCCAATACCGAGCAATATCAGTATTAGCGCGGCAAACAAGGCATGTTCTAATCCTTGTTTTCGGGCAAAAAAAGCCGCCATAGGTGAAACAATCGCAAAGGCAATTAGTGGCAGAGTGGTTAAAAATCCAGCTTGAGATCCGCTTAGGCCAAAGTGACTAATAATTTGCTCCAGCACAGGAGCAATGCCGGTAAAAGGCGCGCGTAAATTAGCTGCAATAAGCAAAATTCCTATTACGAGTAATGCGCCAGAGAATCGAGACTGTGGTTTAGTATTGTCAGTTTGTAACGTCATTAGCTGCTTTAGATTTCACTTAATAATGGTTGCTAGTATAAAGATTTGTCGAACGATATAATTTAGAGATAGTGACATTAAATAACGAAAAACTGACAAAATTATGTTTGAAGCAATTGGCTGGGATGAAATAAAGAATTTTGAATATATGCCGCAACCCATTATTGCCAAGATAGAGCACGCCTGTGCCAGCCATGAGATCCCTTTACACACTCACCCTAAAGGCCAGTTAATTTTAGCTTTGCATGGTTATGTTACCTGTGAGGTATCGGCAAAAATGTGGATGGTGCCAACTCATAGCGCTATCTGGATCCCTGCAAATAAAGTTCACAGTAATCGCGCCTCAGATAATGCTGAGCTCTGTCATGTATTTATTGATGGCAGCATGCAAGGAATGCCGCAAAATACCTGTACATTGGCTATTACGCCTTTAGTTAAAGAGTTGATGTGCGCGCTTGCTGGTAGCGATCAGCATTATCGTGTAGACAGTAAAACCGCACGACTTGCACAGGTACTATTTGAGCAACTCATTGAGATGCCTATTCAACATTTAGACTTTGTTCTGTCTAAAAATGTGGTGATTCAAGCGATGAGCCAGCAATTGATAAATCAGCCTAACGATAGAAAAACACTGCCGCAATGGGCCAAACAATTTGCTTTAACAGAGCGTACATTGGCGCGACTTATCACAAAAGAAACCGGGATGACATTTGGCAAATGGCGCACTCAACTGCATATCATTATTTCACTACAAGCGCTTTCAGATAAACAGAGTGTGCAACAGGTGTCTGAGTTATTAGGCTATGAGTCGGTAAGCGCATTTATTACCATGTTTAAAAAAGTAATGAAAATATCACCGATGAAATACATGAACGAGTTAAATGCTTACTGATAATAAGTATGCACAAGTTGGCTAGGTGATTGTTATTTTGTGTTTAGCTATGTCGGTATTTATCTACATCTACATCTACATTTACTCCTTAACCAACAACGGTCGTCATACGACAACTTCAGCCGATTTTTTGAGCAAGGTTATCAATGTGTGATTTTTCAGTTGCATTAAGTGTCTTTTTTTCCGTTTTTTGCGTGATCTAGATGCCAGTTTTGTCATTTAGAAATACCTGCTAACGACAGTCATATATTATTTCTGATAATTGACCGAATGACGTGTTCTCTTATATCAATATTACCTGCTGAATAAGATAGGTGATGCGCCACTCTCGGTAATCACTGATCATTTTTATTGGAGATATCATCGTGAAACAAGTTGCATTTCGTTGGATAGATAAGTATTTAATTAACGTAAAATTACATGAAAATTTTCTTGTTCTTTTTTTTACGGCTGTGCTTGCCGTTGTTGTCATGGGCGTTTGTTTCGTCGATGCGGCATCTTCACAAAGAACAGTAGAAGCACAAAAACAAGTGGATGTGATTGCCAAATTGGCATCGGCGACTCAGCTATCTGCATCTGATTTGGCGCCCTTACTGCAAAATACAGCGATTAATATTGGCCGTAATACAGATATATCCGCACAGGTTTCAGGGCTGGACTATTCATTGAGTTATGTTGATGACACTAGTTTTCTGACTGGGTTAGGTTTATGGCACATCACTGCCATTAGCTTGAGTTTATTGTTGATGTTTGTTTGCTCTTATTATGTAAATACCTTCATCGGTGGCAGTCTATTCGATATTTATGGAGCATTGAGAAGGTTAGCCGAGGGTGACCTTGCGTCTCGCATTGGTTACACACCTGCTCGTAATGAATTTAATTTGATTGCAAGAACCGTTGATAGGGTCACAGAACGTGAACATCTGTTGGTGAAAACCACCCAGGAAGCGGTTGCTTTGATCCAACAAATTAGTGCTCAGTTACGTGTTCGTAGTGATGAAAATACTCAGTTAGCCAGCGTGCAGCAAGACCGTATTGATTCGTTAGCGAGCGCAACGGAAGAGATGGCGGTATCGATTCGAGAAGTGGCTAGCCACGCGCAAGAATCATCTACACAAATATCGCGCGCCACTGAGAAAACCACACAAGGCCAAGCTCAGATTAAAAAAACCTTGGTTGAGATTAATCAATTAGCAGGGGAAGTACGTGGTACCTCAGTTGCTGTTGCAGAACTTGATTCTAGCGCGACTGAAATTGGTGAGGTAATAGCAACAATTAATGCCATCTCTGATCAAACCAACTTGCTCGCCCTTAATGCCGCGATTGAAGCGGCAAGAGCCGGTGAGCAGGGGCGTGGATTCTCAGTGGTTGCAGATGAAGTAAGAACCTTAGCGGGTAGAACTCAAGCTGCTACGGTTGAAATTCAAAAAATTATTGAAACGCTGCAGACCAATAGTCGTGGTGTGATGAACGTAATGGCTAAAACGGTAAAAGAAGCTGAATCAAGTGAACAGCTAATGACAAGTGCAAGTCAAAATATTAATGAAATCGCAGAGCAAAACCAGCATATTTCGGACAGAAGCTTGGAAATTGCAGCGGCTGCCGAGGAACAAGGGGCTGTGGCTGATAATATTGCCAATGATGTCGATTCTGTTAGAAGTAGCTCTATTCGAGTGATGGAGCTAGTGAATATGACGGCAAAGGAAATCGAGAGTTTGAGCCGTCAGGCTGATGTGCTGGAAGAGTTGATGAAGGATTTGATTGTTTAACGTTTATTGGGCGGTGTTATTTAGATTGGCTGCATGCATGTGTGTTGCTAATCTTAAAGTGGCTGTAGTGGCCATCTAAATCTGCTCGGCGGCAATTCCGTTTCTATTTATCATTGATGAAAGAGCTGGATGTCCTCGTTTCGATAACCATTAAGACCATCAATACGACCATCAATACGATCATCAATAAAATAAAGCCTCAACATTTGTGTTAAGGCTTTATTTATATAACAGTTTTGTATGCGATGAATATGCTAGTCGAGATAACAATACTCATCTTAGCAACGTTGTCTATTAGAAGGTGTAACCGACATCTAAGCTCAGTGATCGTCCTGATGCAGGCACTCGTCCTGCAGGAGACACATCTAAGCCTCTAAAGTAGTATTCGTTATCAAATAGATTATTGACGGATAATCCCACTTTTAGGCCGTGATTATCTTGTTTGAAAAACTCAGTCCCAATATTGAAGTTAACCACGGTGTACGCTGGCACTTCACCCGATGTACCAGATACATTCTCTTCAACTGTGTTAGCCAGGTCGGCAAATGATTTGCTGTAATAAAATGCCATTAATCCTAAATCGACATCCTTAATACTGTATAAAGCGCTGGCAGAAAGTTGATGTTTAGACACATAAGCCAATTCGTTACCGGCAAATTCTCCATCAAGTTGTTCAGTATCTAAATAGTTGTAGGCACCCGTTAGAACCAGATCTGGTAGCGACATCGGTGAGTAAGTGCCTTCTAGCTCAATACCTTGATTACGAGTTTGGCCAATATTGACGAACAGACTAACGTCACCGTCGTACTCGATTTTATTTTCAAAATCGATACGGTAAGCGGCAATACTTAAATTACTGCGTTCTGTTGGGGTAAAGCGTACGCCTGCTTCATAGTTCCAAGATAGCTCTGATTCTAGAGTTTGATCTTTAGGCCATAATTGCGAAATCTGCGGGGTTCTCAATGAGCGTTGAGCATTAGTATACGCAAACCAATTTGAACTGAACTCATAACCCAAGGTGATGCCAGGAAGCCACTCGGTTACGTGATTATCTTGGCTATAATCTTGGCCAACATTGGTGAAGGTCATGCGCACATCTTCATATCTTATGCCAGGGGTAACCGAAAGTGTGTCGTCAAAGAATCCCACTTTATTACTCACATAATAGGCCATGGCATTGGTATCCATTTGCCAGTCACGCGGACGAGTTGCTGTTTGAGTCGATTTTTCTATGTGGTTTAGTTGGTAGCTAATGTCTTCATTAATATAACGAGCGCCGGCGATAATGTGCTGACTAATATCACCATCAATAAGCAGGCTTGCCGTTGGCTCAATGCCAAACACGGTAAAGTCGCGTGGAGAGTTACGCAGATGAGTAGCATCCTGGGTGGTATCACTCCAGCTAGTACCTAAATTACCGTCGGTGTCTTTGCTTGAGTCATAAAAATCCCACTGAAAATTACGTGAACTTTTATTACCAAATACTCTGAGATCAATCTCACCATAATCGATAACTTTCGAGTCATCGAGAACATGGCTGTATTTCAATGACACTCGTTTAGTATTGGCATTAAATTCATCATTAGGGCGTAGAGATTGCTCTCGATCAGCTTCATATGCGGGGGTATTTAAGGCACCTGGTAACTCAGAAAAAGCATCGTAATATTGCAGCGTGGCATCTAAGCTGTTTTGCCCATCGATATTCCATAGGGTCTTTAACATTAGGTTTTTAATGTCGGTTTCGGAGTGTTCACGAAACGATTCCCCTTTGGTGATGTTGCCATCAAAACGCATCGAAAAATCTTCATTTACTGCGCCGCCAGTGCTGATGTTGGTATCAAATAAGGTATTACTGTCACCAAAGAAGGTCATGCGTTCATTAACGCTAGTTTCCCAGTCGGTTGGGATTGACTTTGAAATGAGGTTAATCACGCCGCCAACGTTGTTAGGACCGTACTGAATCGATGCTCCGCCGCGTGCTACATCAATTCTATCTATCATGAATAAGGTGGCAGGGAATAATGACTGGCCGGTGTGCCCATATGGCGCAAGTGTCATTGGGATTCCATCGAGTAAGAGCTGGGCGTAGCCACTGCGGCTGCTGTCTAGGCCTCGTACTGATATATTAGGTAAAACCCCTGTTCCGGTTTCATCTTTAATTTTAATGCCAGGGACTTGCTGTAATGCGGTGTCAATTGACCTCGCTGCAGTGCGCTCTATTTGATCAGAGGTAATAATTGAGCGGTTACCGGTATACGTTTTTAAATCTGCAACTTCAGAATTGCCTAATAAGCTCCCCGTCACCACAATGACTTCAGGTTTGGCTTCAGTCTGACTTTTGTCGTCAGCAAATGCTGCCGAGCTAGCAAAACTGGCTGCAATGGCCACAGCAATGGTGGTCAAAGTGAATCTGGACTTTTCAGTTAACATGCATATTCCCTATGTTTCGTTTGGTCTGTTTTAAAGTGATAAGTTGGCTGTAAACGTGTTAAAGACTATTCCCCCGATCTTCAGTAATCCCGATCTTCAGTAATCTCGATCGTCAGCAATCAAAGATGCTTTGGTGTAAACAAGTGCGATGTTTAAGCGTTTTATCGATGGCGCAATATGGAGTGTTTTTTGGCGGGGGGAGAAAGGGCTGAATTTACGATTCCAAAAATAGTGTCTTGGTTACTTGGTGCTAACTTCAATGAGCTGGAGGTAAACATAATGGTCAAAACATATTTTTGGTATTGATTTTGATAATTATTCTCATTTGAGCTAAGGGCGTCAAGGTATGCATCAGTACTTATGGTGTTATTACTGTAGAACTCTCTGTTTCAATAAAGTTATTAAGATATATTTTTTAATTTAATCAATGTGATGGGGTATTTTTATTGGTTACTTTTGTGAATGTAAACTTTTAGTAAATAGTCAGTCAGTGTGAACTTGGCGTACTAAATGTCATTGATAGCAGGGCAATTCACTCATACTTGTTTTTATCCTAAATAGAGGGGATTCTCTTCGGCCTGTGTTTTAATAAATAATTGTATTTAAAGGTTATTAAATATTGAGGCTACAATTATTCTATTTGCTGTGACCTAAATCAATAACCTGTAAATGTAATGTATAACAACACGGTCGTTTTCGCTCTCCTTGTGTACTATTTGGATATATCAATAGATTAAAATGTTATAGCTGCTAATGAGATTTATTGATGAATACTTGTGCAAAATTTTGGCGTTCTGATATCGTTCGCGAAATAGAGCATAGGGTTGTGTACCAAGACATTTTGCCGCAATAACCGCTCTGAAACTCGCATATTAACGCTGTATTTTTTAGGTAGCCTATTATGGTTAGCTTACTGAGTTGCCGTACTTCGGCCTCATCTCACACTGTAAAAAAAGCGCTAACGCGTTTGTCGTTAGCCATGGCCGCAGGGCTTTGTTTTAATCTTGCAGCACAAGAACCCACACCACCCATTATTACCCCCACATCGCCTAGCGTAACCATACCGCTGCAAACTTATGCAGATGAACAAGCGATAGTGAAATCAGCTAATAACCTGAACACAGAAACCAAAGTGCGTTTTGCTAAAACGGCTAACTTTGACTCTGATACAGTGGTTAAAATTGCGCGTAAATTAGCGCAAAAACCGTATGTAGAACTTAAAGACCCATTACCCCCAGGGTTGGCTAAAATATCTTACGATGAATACCGCGATATTCGCTTTAAGCCAGAAGCTTCTATTTGGAAAGCCGAAGGTTTGCCATATCAAATGCAGCTCTTTCATCGGGGTTTTTATTTCCAAGACTTGATTGAAATTGCCTTAGTTGAAGGTAAACAAGCCAGCCATTTAGCCTACAACTCAGAGTTCTTTACTGCTGGTGATGTGTTGAGTCAGCGTTTGCCGACCCAAGATATTGGCTATTCTGGTCTACGCATCCATTATCCACTCAATAATCCTGCATATTTTGACGAGCTTATGGTATTCCAAGGAGCGAGTTATTTCCGCGCTTTGGGTAAAGGCAGCGATTACGGCTTGTCTTCAAGGGGATTAGCATTAAATACCGCAGAACCGGAAGGCGAAGAGTTTCCGATATTTCGTGCATTTTGGGTAGAACGTCCTAACACCGACAGTAACTTAATCGTGGTGCATGCCTTGCTAGACAGCCCAAGCGTGGCAGGGGCATATCGATTTTCTGTAAGACCTGGCGAAAACACCCATATCGATGTGGAAGCGACCTTATTTCCACGCGTGGATTTAGTTAAAGTCGGTTTAGCACCTAGTACCAGTATGTTTTTACATTCAATGAATGGTCGCCAAAACATCGATGACTTTAGACCAGAAGTGCATGATTCTGATGCGCTATTGATCTTAAATGGTCGCGGTGAGCGTTTATGGCGTCCGCTGGCTAATCCAAAGCAATTGCAAGTCAGTGCCTTTATGGACAACTCGCCACAAGGGTTTGGCTTAATTCAACGTGAACGTAGTTTTGATGCGTATCAAGATCTCGAAGCCCATTATGAGCGTCGCCCAAGTTTATGGGTAGAACCGGTCGGAAATTGGGGCGCGGGTGAGGTGGTGTTAACCGAAATTCCAACAGACTCTGAAATTCATGACAACATAGTTAGTTACTGGAAGCCTAAACAACCTATCGCAGCCGGTAGCGAGTTTCATTTTACTTATCGGTTAATTTGGGGCAGCGAGCCCGAAGTTGATGATGGCACTGTTATTGTGGCCCGTACCGCCAGTGGCCGCGCTGAAATCGCTAAAGCCACACCGAGACGTTTGTTTGTTATTGACTATCAAGTTAAAGAAGGCAATAACGATGAAATTCCGGTCGCCAAAGTGCAGAGTTCTGCGGGCGTTGTGACTAATGTGGTGGTGTCTCGTCAGCCTAAAACCAATGGTTATCGTTTGGCGTTTGAAATGGATCCACAAGATGCTGAATTGATCGAGCTACGTGCTGAGCTTAAGTTTACTGGCCCACGCGATGTCGAAACCTGGCTTTACCGTTGGACGCTTTAAGCATGAACATGATGCAGCCAGATGCTGACATTAGCACTGTCGACCCCACGTTGGTCGGTGGTGCAGCCATGCCGCTAGAGCGACCAAGCCCAATGGAAGCGCAAAGTTTACGTGCGTTGTCCGATGGTATGCCACGCAAGAGCATTATCGCCGATGGCGTAAAGTCAGACGGATTACGCCGTCTCTTAGTGGTTGGCAGCGCTTTTATCATGTCGGTTATGGCTATTTACGAGATGGTATCGGTGTTTAATGTCGGTGGAGTCACGCCACTTGAATACATCGTTTTAGTGTTGTTTGCGGTTAACTTTTGCTGGATTGCATTGGCATTTAGCGGCGGTATAGCCGGCTTTATTATGCTACTCAAAAAGCCCACGACAGAAACTGCCGAAAGCATAAAGTTGCATACCCGCACCGCGATATTAATGCCGACTTATAACGAATCACCCGATCGCGTTTTTGCCGCGGTCGAAGTGATGGCGATGGCATTGGTTGCATCGGGCGAAAGCCATGCGTTTGACTGGTTTATATTAAGCGACACGACCGATCCCGATATTGCGTTGGCAGAAGAGCAGGCATTTTTAATATTGCGTCACCAAGTGAGCAAAGATGCGCGGGTGTATTACCGCCGTCGGCGTAAAAATGATGCCCGTAAAGCCGGTAATGTGGCCGACTTTTGTAAACGCTGGGGCGCTCGATACGACCATTTGTTGGTGCTAGACGCCGACAGTTTAATGGAAACCCACACTATCGTTAGTTTGGCGAGACGGATGCAGGCAGATCCTGATGCCGGGCTTATCCAAACTATTCCGTATTTAATTAATGGCAATACCTTAATGGCGCGACTACAGCAATTTGCTGCGCGAATTTATGGTCCGGTAATTGGTACAGGTTTATCTTGGTGGACCCACAAAGAAGGTAACTTTTGGGGCCACAATGCCATTATCCGCACCCAAGCTTTTATGAGCGCCGCAGGGTTACCCAACCTTGCAGGTAGACCGCCATTTGGTGGTCATATTATGAGCCACGACTTTGTTGAAGCAGCCTTGATTCGACGTGCTGGTTGGAGCGTGGTCATTGCCGCAGACCTTCCAGGGTCTTATGAAGAATGCCCACCGTCTATTGTCGATTTAGCGGTGCGCGATCGCCGTTGGTGCCAAGGCAATTTACAACACTCACGGGTGTTGTTTAGTAAAGGATTACATTGGGTTAGCCGCTTACATTTACTCACGGGGATAATGGCTTATTTGTCATCGCCTTTTTGGTTAATGTTAATTTTGTCGGGTTTAATGCTGGCATTACAAGCGCACTTTATTCGCCCTGAGTATTTTACCGACCAGTTTTCACTATTTCCCACTTGGCCAGTAATGGACTCAGACCGTGCACTACGGTTGTTTTATATCACCATGGGCATATTGTTTGGTCCTAAAATCCTTGGGATCATATTGTTACTAAAAAATAGCATCATGAGTAAGCAATTAGGTGGCAGAGGCAAAGCCATTATTAGCGTGGTAGTTGAAGTGATATTGTCGGCACTGATTGCGCCAATAATGATGCTTATCCACTGCGGTGCTGTGATGTCTATTTTAGCCGGACGCGACAGCGGTTGGGCGCCACAACGACGTGACGACGGCAGTTTACCTTGGCTAACCCTGATTTATCGTCATCGTTGGCACATGTTAATTGGTGCGTTATTAGGTTACGCCGCAGTGCTTGATTCGCTTACCTTGTTGGCGTGGATGAGCCCAGCGCTAATTGGTTTGTGGCTTGCGGTACCACTTTCTGCCATGACAGGCTCAGAGCGATTTGGCTTATGGGTCAAGCACCTAAAAATATTGGCAACCCCGGAAGAGGTGTGTGCGCCGAAGCTGAGCCTAGATTCACAACAACGCCGTAACGAATACGTTAACGCCATTGCACAGCCGTGGACCTTATCAAGGCTATTGAAAGACTCAGAGCTAATGGATTTACATTTAGCCATTATTGACAAAAAGCCGCATCGTTTGCCAGGTTCAGCGGTTGAATCACTCGAAGCCATTACTCGGGTTAAAGTACAAGAAGCACAATGCCAGCATGACATTGTAAAGCTGTTTACCCGTCAAGAATTGGCATATTTACTGGGCAATCCTTTACTGCTAAAACAATTACAAAAGCTTCCTGAAGAGTTTGTTATCGAGGGCTTAGTGTCCTTCTGTTAGGTGGGTTTAATTTTTTGTAGATGTGCAGAAGCCCTGTCGGTTTATATCGACAGGGCTTTTGTGTTTAATAAGTTTATACCAGCACAGTGCGCACTTATGCTTACAATCACAATAGTGGATTATGTGATCGTCATAGATTGTTAGCTGGGCACTTATCAGCCATACTTTTAAACATTAACGCTAACTTGAAACGTCAATTTGTGGCGTTAATCCGTGACGTAAACCCATAACCCTAATCAGTTACTTATCAATGGCGTGCATTCATACCTCTTATGGCTTTAGAACATTCGTCTAGCAGCACTAATTCTTGTTCACGCAGTCGTGATAGATTGTCGTGGCTACGGTGTACCTTGCGCCGCAGCCAGCAAGAGGCGGTTGCATCGTCAACCATGACGGCCACCAGTGATAACTTTTTTAATGCTTATGCCATATTCTTAGGGGCTAGTTTAGGCCAAATGGGTTGGGTAACTGGCTTACCTCAATTGTTTGGCTCACTGGCACAACTGTTGTCTGTGTGGTTAGCAAGCCACTTTAGCCGTCGGCAATTTATTGTGGCATGTGCAGTGTTACAAGCCGTAGTCGTGTTAGGTATGGGCGCGTTAGCGGCATTTAGACCAGATAATGCAGTGTGGTTATTTATTGGCTTAGCGGTGTTGTATCAAGGGTTTATCAACCTAATCCAACCGCATTGGCGTGCCTGGATGGGCATGATTGTACCGCAACGCCGACGAGGTGCTTTTTTTGCTTCACGTACTCGATTAACCATGATGGCCTCGCTGAGTGTGTTCTTTGTCGGTGGCGGTATTTTAACCTTAACCGACTCAATAGAAATGGCATGGTTGGGTTTTAGTTTACTGTTTTCGATTGCGGCAATGGGCCGGTTTACTTCAGCCTGGTTATTACTGCAAATGCACGACCCCGAGCCTAGGCTCGCCAAAGCGTCTGGGGTGTTTAAACAAACATTTGGTAATTTCCGCGAAGCATGGAAAGACAAAACTTTCCGCCATTACAGTTTATTTGTTGCGGGTATGCAGTGCATGGTTGCCATTTCGGCACCTTTTTTTGCAGTATACATGCTGGAAGAACTGCATTTTACCTATTTTGAATTTGTGCTTTCTAGTGTGGCCTCTATTTTTACGCAGTTTATTACCTTGCGATTCTGGGGCCGATTTAGCGACCTATACGGCAATAGATTAGTGATGATCATCACCAGCTGCTTAATTCCCAGCTTGCCTTTATTGTGGCTTTTTTCCGACAACTATCTTTATATATTGGCGATTCAAGCCTTTTCCGGTTTAGCCTGGAGTGGCTTTACCTTAAGTACTGCCAATTACCTTTACGATATTCGACCTTTTCGCAGTGACTTTGCTATTTATGCTGCATTACAGGCAGCCTTGAGTGCGGGTTTTGTATTTGTCGGCGCGATGGTGGGCGGTGTAATTGCCTCGTATGCAGCAGATTTTCTCATCTGGACAGGTTTAAACGCTTGGTTAACCAACCCCATATTTTTGGTGTTTATGGTATCGACCACCATGCGATCGCTGGTGGCATTGTGGTTTATTCCGCGCTCAGTTGAACCCAAAGCGCGTCCAAGGCCGCAATTACTGACACTTATTTTCCGCATCCGTGGTTTTAATGCCATATCGGGGGTCAGTTTAGATTGGTTAACCGTTGCTAAGAAAAAGCGTTCTAAAAATAAAGACTAAGAAAGGATAACTAACAATACTAATCTAGGCGGTAATCAAAAAACTTACGTTTATCTGGTCCAGAAACATTAGCGCTAATTTTGTTGGGGTGCTTATATTCATCCCAACTGGCCACATTACGGCCAGTATTCAGTTGCGGAAAGTTAAGCTGTGGAAAGTTCAGTTGCGGAAAGTTTAGCGGCTGAGATTGAAGTTGTGGATATTGAAGCTGCCTAAATTCAGCCGTATCGGGCTTTGGTAAATTGATAAATTGCAGCAATTTAGCAAAGCTTCCTGTCACACTAATATCAATGGCAATAAAGTCATCTCGCCCTGCAAAATAACTGATTACTTGCTGCTGGTGGCGCTGATAACAGGCCGTTAAATGCGCTTCATCAAACACATCTTCAACTTGCCATATATCAAAGCAATGATTAAAGCTGCGCTTCATTACCGGATGAAAGCGGCCCTTATCTTTATCTAAATGCACTAGCATTCTACCCAGTAACATTTGCATCGACGGCAACCACTTATCTAACGGCCTATCTAAATAGACAAACTTAGCGTTGGGAAATAACTTATCTAATTGCTGATAATCACTAAAACACGGCGCATCAGATACCGCATCGGCCAACATAAACGCCTGCTTAGTAAAGGCTTGGTGGGCAACCGTTAACCCTTGCTCAAGCAGCGCCACACTCACACTGGTGGTGCCCGTACGCGGCAGACCAATAATAAATACTTTACTTGCCTGTTCATTTGCCACATTGGGTTTAGGCAAAGCGACTTGATGCTTAGAGGTTTGTGGCATTGTCGATACTTCAGTCAGCTTGGATGTCATTAATTACAGTCGCATAGGGTTATAGAAATTAAAGGTTATAGAGACAATAAACGATTATACCGAAATGCCTGCCAAGGTGTTATCGAGCTTGCTAATGGGAGCCGTGAGGCAATTAATCATCCTATTCGCCTCATATGGTGAGGCGAATAAATTGCTATTTGCCTCATGTTGTAAGTAGAATAGCTTGGTATGTGCATCAATACAGTATTTTAGTCAGCTAAACAGGGGTTAATATGTGGATTTGGCAACAGCAAGAATGGCCAGAGTTTGTATGGGATAATGCTCGTATAAGTGCACTATTGAGGCAAATTCAATTTAACCAGGGTTTGCTGCTGGGTAAAATAGGTTCTGAATCCGCTAGTCAATGGACACTCGATACCATGCTGGCCAATATCGTTTATTCAAGTGCTATTGAAGGAGAAAAGCTTAACGCATTTTCTGTACGTTCCTCTTTGGCGAATAAGCTTGGCGTGAGTGAAGAAAAACCTTATCCCACCACGACGCAAACTGATGGTTTAGCAGATATCACCTTAGATGCGCTACAAAACTGGCAACATCCGCTGAGTTTAACGCGGATTCTAGGTTGGCATTCAATGTTATTTCCAGAAAACCAAACGGGGTTTAATCCTGTTGTTGGCGGTAAGTTACGTGGTAATGAACCTATGCAAGTAGTATCTGGCCGTTTAGACAAACCTACAGTGCGTTTTGAAGCGCCTCCACGCAATACACTAGATCTTAACTTAACGCAGTTTTTTGAGTGGTTTAATCAATCGCGAAATCAACCTAATGTCGACCCGCTCGTGCGCGCAGCCATCACCCATTTGTGGTTTGTCACCTTGCACCCGCTTGATGATGGTAATGGACGTATAACGCGTTTACTCACCGACTTAGCACTCGCGCAAGCTGAGCATCGTTCTATTCATTTTTACACAATGTCAGTTAGTATTCTTGAGCGACGCAAAGCCTATTACGCAATATTAGAGTCTACCCAGCAAGGTGGCTTAGATATCACACCTTGGCTGCTGTGGTTTTTAGACACCTTAAATGACGCTATTCAACACACGCTCAATAGCATTGAGCAAACTACTGCTAAAACCCAATTTTGGCGTCGAGTGAACCAACGCTTACTCATTCCAGCGTTAACCACAGAACAAGTGAGAGTGCTAAATAGATTACTTGATGGTGACTTTAATGATGGGATCAGTAGTAGCCAGTATCAAAAAGTCGCTAAAGTCAGCCGCGCCACCGCCACCCGACATTTGGCTCAACTTGTGGATCAACAGTGTTTAGCCAAAACTGGCGCGGGCGGTAGAAGTACAAGGTATGTGTTGGTGCGCTAATTTAATCGTTGTTCTGTAAGCATTTTATTGATAAATAATATTATTCTTAGTCGTAATATGCACTTATTGCTATGGTATATTCTTAGTGTTTTCACTTTCAAAAGGCCTATCTGACATGGAACAAGTTGGTATTTATGAAAAGCTTATTACTCAACTGATAGATAAAAGCATCAATCGTGATGTGTTCTATTTAGGTGAGCGGCCATTAGAAAGCGCTGAGGCCAGTGTTTGGCTATCGAGGTTTTTGACCAAGATAATGGAGAGTGCCATTGGTGCAATCCCTAGCGGAGACAATCAACTCACAGAGCAAATCGGTTTGGCAAACAAGCTAGTGTTGTGGTTAAAAGATCATGTTCAAGATGATCAATTGATTACTGAAAACTTACTCGATAGTAAAGGCCGTATATTAACAGCGCTATTTGATAAAAAAAATCCCATAGCTACAGATTTTCCTGCGTTTACTAAAGCCATTTATCCGCTAACAGGATTAAGCCAAAGTGAACTTTTTTGTGGTAGCAACGCCGGAATTTCTTTAGACACAGAGTTAAAGCGCGAGATCCGCTCAGCAGACAAAATTTATTGGTTAGTGTCTTTTATTAAGTGGGCTGGCATTCGGATTTTTAAAAATGAACTTGAAGAGTTCACTCGAAGTGGCAAGACCCTGCGGATCATTACGACATCTTATATGGGGGCGACAGATGCTAAAGCAGTCGAGTTTTTAGCAAGCCTGCCAAATACTGAAGTTAAATTGAGTTACAACACTAAGCGCGAGCGTTTGCATGCGAAATCTTATTTGTTTTTGCGCAATACAGGATTTCATACCGGTTATATTGGGTCATCGAATTTATCGCATTCTGCGTTGACCAGTGGTCTTGAATGGAATTTAAAAATAACCACCCAAGAAATTCCTCATATAATCGATAAATCCCTCAACACCTTTGAGTCATATTGGCAATCCAGTGAATTTGAATTATTTGATGGCAATATTGAAGCTAAAAACAAACTTCATGAAGCATTGCGTGAGGCTAAAGGTAGTTATAGCGAAAGCAGCACCTTTCATTTTGATATAAAACCTTTTGCACATCAGCGAGAGATTCTTGAGCAGTTAAATGTTGAGCGTAGTATTCATCAGCGGTATAAAAATCTAGTAGTTGCAGCTACGGGCACTGGTAAAACGCTTATTTCAGCGTTTGATTTTGCCCGTTTTTATAAACTGCATCCAGAAGCTAATTTCTTATTCGTGGCTCATCGACAAGAAATTCTTAAGCAAGCATTGTCTGCGTACCGTGGTGTATTGAAGAATAATCAGTTTGGTGAATTGTGGGTTGCTGAGCACAAGCATAATAGCTACCGGTACTTGTTTGCTTCGATACAAAGCTTAAACCTGCAATTATCAAGCTTACCGCTCACCACTGATTTTTATGATTATATTGTGATAGATGAAGTTCATCACATTGCAGCCAGTAGTTATCGAGGATTATTAGCGCATTTCTCACCCAAGATTTTATTGGGGTTAACAGCCACGCCAGAGCGTCATGATGGGCAAAACATTCTGGATGACTTTTGTGGCGTAATAGCTGCAGAAATTCGTTTGCCCGAAGCAATCAATCAGCGCTATTTATGTCCTTTCCAATACTTTGCTATTGATGATGATACCGACCTTCGCAAAATTAAATGGCATCAAGGGCGATATGATATTGCAGAGCTAAGTCATTTATATACTCATAATGAACAAAGAGTTGTGCGCATTATTAGAAGCCTTAATGACACGGTCACTGACATTCGTCAGATAAAAGCTTTGGCGTTTTGTGTCAGCAAAGAACATGCAGAATACATGGCGAAGAAGTTCAACTTAGCCGGTATTAGTGCGGATGTGCTCACCAGTGATAATAGTCATGAGCGGCAACAAAAACGCCAGAGTTTAATCAGCGGTCATGTACACATTTTGTGTGTGGTGGATATTTTTAATGAAGGTGTCGATATTCCAGACGTTGATACATTATTGTTTTTACGTCCAACCGAAAGCTTAACCATTTTTTTACAGCAGCTAGGACGAGGATTGCGTCTAACCGATGATAAACAGTGCTGTACAGTATTGGATTTTGTGGGTAATTCTCGTGATGAATACGACTTTTCACAAAAGTTTCGCGCGCTGGTTGGTAAAACGAATCAATCGATTAAAGATGAGATAACCAATGACTTTCCTCATTTGCCATTAGGTTGTCGAATCGAGTTAGAAGAACAGACTCAGGCAATGATTTTACGAAATATTAGCCGTGCAACGATGAATGCTAGCAGGTTGCGACAGCTCATCAATAATTTCGAGCACCAAAGTACGCTTACCTTAAGCTTGGTTAATTTTTTACGTTTTAACCCAAATGTTAATTTAGAAGATATTTATAAGCTAAAAATGAGTTGGCTAGAACTCGTTGAGAGCGCAAATAGAAATCAAATAAATGAGCCAAATTTAGATACGAGTCTGGCTAAAGCCTACTATCGCGCGATAAATAATCATTTGTTCGCTTGCAGTTCTATCTCATATTTACAGTTTTTAAAGCAGCTAATTATCGATAATTTCAGCTTCGACGATACCAATGCAACTCAGCGCCAATTTGCATTAGCGTGCCATTATAACTTTTGGGATAAGTCGGGTGCCGAGCTAGGTTTTGCCAGCCTTACACAAAGTGTAGCAGCTTTGAGACATGCTCGATTACAAGCTGAACTCCTTGATGTCATATCGTTACTTATTGAGCGTATACATCATAATGAACTTGAAATGCATATACCTGCAATATCTTCTTTGAAAGTGCATTCAAGGTATACCAGAGAGCAAATACTCGCAGCCGGTGGCGCAAGTTCTTTTGACAGAAAATCAACCGCAAGAGAAGGCGTTTTAGTCCTTAAAGCGCTTAATGTTGAATTACTGTTTGTGACCTTGAAAAAGTCAGTCAAACAATTTTCACCAACCACCATGTACCATGATTACGCGATCAATGAGTCGCTATTCCATTGGCAATCTCAAAATAGCGCAAGACCCGAATATGGCAGAGGCTTAGGCTATATAGAGCATGAAAAAGAGGGCCGTAAATTGATTTTGTTTGTGCGCGAGCAAGCAAAAGATGAAAACGGCCGCACCATGGGTTTTGTCAATTTTGGTCTTGTGAAATATGTTAAACACTCCGGTTCACAACCGATGAATATAACCTGGAAGTTAATGACGCCTATGCCGGACGCTATGTGGCATGAAGCAGCAAAATTAGCAGTAGGATAAGCTAACCTTATCGTCCTCTTCTGCCGTTGAAAATAGGATGTTTTCGTCAAGCTCCATGGATGGGTTTACGGTGTATCGTTTTAGGAAACATGTTGATAATTGGGATATTTCGTATTAATAACTTCAATAGTATTTAAGTCGTATTAACTTTAGAGTGAAGATATTTGGGGGTTATTATTTGGGGTGTATTCAGGAATGCTTCGTCATTATTGAAGATTATATACTCAAATGTAATCCTGTCGTATCCTATTTAAATTAAAGTGGGTTTACAAATTATATGTAAATAGTTAGTACAAAAGGAATTGATGATGTCTATATATAAGTCTTCAAATAGAGTTGAAAATCAAACTCTGAGTTTATCGCACCTTAGAGCTATTTGGAAAAGTGAACACAATGTGAGCGATAAACTATTAAGTGAAGTGGCTGAAGAGTTGAATTATAACGTTAATAAGTGTCAACTTAATACAGAATTAAGAATGTGTCACTTTATCGCTCAAGTAATGCATGAAGTTGGAGGTAAATTCAACTTAGAGGAGAATCTTAATTACAACGAAATGGCTTTGATATCTATATTCTCACATTATGGACGAACTCCTTCTGATGCAAAAGATCACGCATATAACAAGGCTACTAATAAAAAAGCGGATATCGAAGCTATTGCAAATCATGCATATGCGAATCGAATGGGTAATGGCAGTGTAGAGTCTGGTGACGGCTGGAAATATAGAGGTAGAGGTATGCTTCAATTAACCGGAAAATCAAATTATATTTCAATGAAAACAAAGCATAATAACTTGTGGAGTGCAAGTGTCGATTTTGTCGCAACCCCCGATTTATTACTACAACCCAAATTTGCAGTAAGATCTGCTCTAATATTCTGGCTGGAACATCAGCTTTATAGAAAAGCAGATATAGGGGAAAGTCGAATGGTTACGGATAGTATTACTAAAGTCATTAATAGTAAGACAATAAGTTACAATGAACGTCATGATAATTTAACTGATTTATTAAGAAGAAAGGTATTTAAAGATGTTTTTTAATAAAGGCTTCTATTTTTTTATAGTATTTTTAACTTCATTTTCACTAAATGCAAATGAGTTCAGATTATCTGAGTGGACTGATCAAGAGTATTTGTTATATTCTCCCTCTGAAGGTGCTGCTGAAGTAATTATAAACCGTCAGGCGTCAAATGACTTACAGTTAATTGCTGTTATACATGCTAGGTGCGAAGGAATAGATTACAGAGTTCCAGTAATTAGGGGGTACTTTGAAACAGGTGTGAGTAGTGCGGAATATTTGGAGTATGTCATCTTCAAATATGAAGATAAGATATATTCACCAATAAAATCAATTAGTTCATATTATGTTATTCCAAGTGATAAAAGTGAGTCTGTAAAACCTCATTTTTTAGAGTTTGAAACACAAAATACGACAGGCGGTTTTTGTAAGTATATAAATAACAAGACCGAATATGACAATCCTATTTATATTCAAAGTGATAAATGACATTTTCAGCGTTTTTGATTCAAACTAATACTCAACGGCTCAACTTTTGTGGGGATGTTTGACATTAAATTCAGTATTGCTTTGAAGCAGACTTGTTCTAGCCTAGATATTTTCGCTTTTGCGATTGATCAGACAAGATCTTTTCTCCAAGTCTCATGGATGGGTTTACGACGTGTAGCAGAAGGCGATATGGTGGGCGGATTAACCCATGAACCTGTCGATAGCTCATCAGATAATTTTAGTTTTTTAGGTCTTCGTTTTTAGCTCTTCGGTCTTTAGGTACTCAATGATTAAAAACAAAAATGGCAGCCACGTTGGCTGCCATTGTTATTGATGCGAGTGACTTGTTTTAGTCAATTCACTAGCGGTTTATCACTTTAGTTCTTGGCTCAAAGCCAAATTACAAGCTAGGGCTAGTTAATCGCCATTGATATAAAGTAACCCACAAATGTTGCGGTTACTACGCCAATAAAGCCTGGAATAATAAAGCTGTGGTTGAGTACGTATTTACCAATGTGGGTGGTGCCGGTTCTATCAAAACTAATTGCGGCTAAATCGCTTGGGTAGAATGGGAAGAAGAAATAGGCATAACACGCTGGCAGTACACCAATTAATACTGGAGCTGGGATGCCGAGTGAATACCCCAATGGCAACATAATGGTTAATACCGCAGCCTGACTTTTTAAGAAGATAGACGACACAAACATCGCGATAGCAAATGTCCATGGATACACGCTGACAATGTCGCTTACCGCACTCACTAAATAGGTTTTATGGTGCTCAATAATGGTGTCACTCATCCATGCGATACCAAAAATGATAATGACCGCAGTCATACCGGCGGTAAACACGTTACTGGTGACAATTTTTTTCGGTGAGATATTGGTGGCGAGTAATATTACTCCACCGACTGACAACATCATAAATTGAATCGCTACCGACATGCTGACGCCAGCAGGTAGTATTTGCTTACTAAACATCGCCACCATGATAACGGCAAATATACCCAGTAAAAATACTGTTAAGCCTTTCTTTGCTGTCGATTCGGCCTGGGGTGTTTGCACCTCATCTGCTTTGGGGTCGGTTAATGCTTCACGAAACTCATCATCTGTTAAACGTGCCTGAAACTCTTCATCTTCATCTAAATCTTTACCGCGCTTTAAGCTCCAGGTACACGCTACTAGTAAGCCTGTTAGTGTGGCGGGAATGGTCACCATGAGTACATCAAGTAAGTTAATATCTAGATTATTATCAACGGCAGTGGCAAGCACTACTGCGGCAGCAGCAGCAATTGGGCTGGCAGTAATACCCATTTGTGATGCTACAGTTGCCATGGCTAATGGACGTTCTGGGCGGATGCCTTTTTTGTACGCCACATCGTAAATTACAGGAAGAAGGGGATAAACAGAATGACCCGTACCAACCAGAACGGTTAATGAATAGGTACATAGCGGGCCTAAAAAGACGATATGCTCAGGATGTTTACGTAATAGTTTTTCAGCAAACTTTACTAACAGCTTTAAGCCGCCAGTGGCCTCTAACGTCGCCGAAGCCGCCACTACGGCTAGAATAATTAACATTACACTGATAGGTGGCGCTCCTGGTGCAACGCCAAATACAAATGCGAGTACCGAAACACCTAACCCGCCCAATAAACCAAAGGCGATACCGCCATGGCGAATACCAACAAATATCACCGCTAATAACAGCAGCATGTGTATATAAAACATCGTGTTTTCTCCCCGCGTAGGTTTTTATGTAGGTTGTTATTATTTTTAGCCTTTTGAAGGTATCCCACTACATCTTTGGGGTTAGTGACGTAACTCAAGCTATTGAATTGGGTGTGATAATAAATGTTTAAAACGTGAACAACATTACATACCGCTGCATATATTGTGTTGCGTCACTTTTGTAGGGGAGGGGGAACTGTATTCGAAGTACAGAGTATGCAGTTAACTACCCTGTTGACTTGCTTTGAGTAACATTTTGGCAATCGTTTTATCGTTACATTGTATTAGCTGCCAACGCTGGCAGTTGTTGAATGTGCAGTAGTGATTAATGGCCTCGATTAACGCAGAAACAAAATGTGTTTTGTCATTTAATTCATCATGTTGGTTCGTCAATATTTGCGTTTCAATGTGCAGGTTTTGCAGTAACAAACATTGGTTTTTACGGTCGGCTTTTACATCCACGCGGCCAACAAAACCGTCACGCCATAGAATGGGCAGTGAATAATAGCCGAATTGGCGTTTAGCCTCAGGCACATACACTTCTATTTGATAATCAAACCCAAACCATTGCCTAAGCTTTTGGCGTTGAATGACTAAATTATCAAACGGATTAAGTAGCCAGACTTTATTGGGAATAGCAGTGGGTAAGGTGAGCGTAGGTTGGTAGAAGTAAACGTGTTGTGTATTGGCGCTGGGGTCGGTAAAGCTGGCGATATCACCTTGTTCGCACAGTTGCGCTAATGTTTGGCTGAGTAGAGGTTTAAGGCCTTTGCGTAAATATTGTATTTGCTGCAAATTACCAAAACCATGCGCCGATAAATAACGCTGAATCAAGTGTTGGGCAAATTCTGTATCGCTAGGCACTGTGGTGTCGGTATGCTTGGGTAGTACTCGCTCGGTTAAGTCGTACACTTTTTGAAACTTGTCGCGCCTAGCAACCATTAACTCGCCTTGCATAAACAACTGCTCAAGCGCTTTTTTAGCCGGTTTCCAGTCCCACCAAGTGCCATTTTTAGTGTCTGATTCATGGGTGAACTGACTGGCTTTTAATGGACCTTCGGCACTAATACGGGCTTTAACTTCACGCATGACTTTATGTTCTGGTTCAAACCAATGCTTACCACCTTGTTGTAATTGCTGTTTGCGGTACAGGCTAAAACGGTAGTCTTCAATAGGCAGATAAGCAGCCGCATGGGACCAGTACTCAAACACGGTTTTATCGCTCATTGCTGCATCTAACATGGTGGCAGAATATTCGGGTAGACGACTGTGTAATACATGATGATGCGCGCGTTCAACCACATTAATAGAGTCAATTTGCACATAACTTAATTGCTGGACAAGTTTTGGCAATGACTCCAAAGGCTGTAATAAACCTTCTGCTGCATATTGAGTTGGAGCCACTGTTTAGCTGAGTAGGGATTGGTCATTAAGCGCCCTATATTGAATGAGTAAACAAATTAAAACACGAGGATAAGTGCCATTGTAGGTCGAATTTTATAGTAGTGTACATCCCGCTGTTTATGATAGGTCTCTATAAATGACGGCGAGAGAATGTTGATATTTTCACACGCTTTAGCGTGTAAATCTCGCCTTAACGGTTATAGCGCATAAATTGTATTTTAACGGTTGCAGCGTGTAAGCCTGAGCTGTTTACTCATTAACATATTCAGCATTGGCTGAAAAATCCAAACCTAAAATCCAAAAAATTAAGCCCAGCAAATGCTGGGCTTAATGTTACTACGTCCAAGCTTTAAGCTTACTCGACGTTTTGGATCTGCTCGCGCATTTGCTCAATCAGTACTTTTAGCTCAACTGCAGCTGAAGTGATTTCTGCGCTGATTGATTTTGAGGCTAGGGTGTTTGATTCACGGTTAAACTCTTGCATCATAAAGTCTAGACGGCGGCCTTCGCTGCCACCTTTTTTTAGGATACGACGAGCTTCAGCTACGTGAGCTTCAAGGCGGTCCATTTCTTCGGCAACATCTTGCTTTTGCGCTAATAACACCATTTCTTGCTCGATACGGGCAGGGTCTAATTCACCAGCAATATCGGCTAAGCGGTTAGTTAATTTGTCGCGTTGATACTGCATTACCGTTGGCATGTGTTCACGCACAACCTTCACTTGCTCCATTACGCCGTCTAAACGGGTCAGTAGCATGTCTTTAATCGCTTCACCTTCACGGCCACGCGCTTCGATAAACTGATCGATAGCACTGTCGAACGCGATCATTAAATCGGCACCTACGCTATCCATATCTTGCTCTGCTGCGGATAGAACGCCAGGCCAACGCAGTATATCTGTTAGGCTGAGTTCGCCTTGTCCTGCCTCTTGTTTTAACCAGTTTGCTGCACTTAATAGCTGTTTGGCTAAATCTTGATTCAGTTGTAATTCATTACTGCTGTTGTCGGCGAGTTCATAACGTAAATTAACTTCGATTTTGCCGCGGTTAAGGCGTTTACGTAAGCGGTCGCGTAAGACAGGTTCAAAGCTGCGAAACTGCTCAGGTAGGCGCAGGTAGGTTTCTAAGTAGCGCTGGTTGACTGAACGGATTTCCCATGAGGCGGTGCCCCATTGTGCTTTGTGCTCGATACGAGCGTAGGCTGTCATGCTTTGGATCATGAAGTGTCCTGTTATGTTATTTACGCGAATGTGAGTTGATTATAGCCGTTTTAGCGGATGGGATTAAAGGATTAGTCGATAGATTTGTGGCTTATCGCTGCTTACCATGGCATCTAACGGCGTGAAGCTCTATAATATGGGCTCAAATATGATATGAATTCGACTACAGGACTTTTCATGCGCCCAAGTAACCGTACACCAGCTCAAACTCGCCCTATCACTATTACGCGTTCTTTTACTGCACATGCTGAAGGCTCTGTTTTAGTTGAGTTTGGCGACACAAAAGTATTATGTACAGCAAGTTTCACTGAAGGCGTTCCACGTTTTCTTAAAGGCCAAGGCCAAGGTTGGGTAACTGCTGAATACGGTATGTTACCGCGTTCAACTCACAGCCGCATGGACCGTGAAGCGGCTCGTGGTAAGCAGTCTGGCCGTACTCAAGAAATTCAACGTTTAATTGGCCGTGCATTACGTGCAGCTGTAGACATGAAGTTGTTAGGTGAAAACACTATCGTTATCGATTGTGATGTGATTCAAGCCGATGGCGGTACGCGTACTGCGGCTATTACTGGTGCTTGTGTGGCGTTAGTTGATGCGCTTAACTGGGCTCGCGGTAAAGGCATTATTAAAGCTAACCCACTTAAGTTTTTAATTGCTGCTGTGAGTGTTGGTATTTACAAAGGCGAAGCGATCAGTGATTTAGAATATATTGAAGACAGCGCTGCTGAAACTGACATGAACGTTGTGATGACAGAAACCGGTAAGATTATTGAAATTCAAGGAACTGCAGAAGGCGAACCATTTAGCCATGAAGAGTTGCTTGAGTTGTTAGTGTTAGCTAAAAACAGTATTCGCGAAATTGTCGATGTGCAAAAAGCGGCTTTAAGTTAATATGCTGTCGAAAAATGAGGACCGATTACGGTCCTTTTTTTTAATCTAAAATTTGATGAAAGAGGAATAACCGTGAAAGCCTATCAACGCGAATTTATTGAGTTTGCTTTAGCCCGCCAAGTATTACGTTTTGGTGAGTTTACCCTTAAATCTGGCCGTACGAGCCCGTACTTTTTCAATGCTGGATTGTTCAATACGGGTAAAGACTTAGCGCGTTTAGGCCGCTTTTATGCAGCAGCGTTAATGGACTCGGGCATTGAATTCGATTTGTTATTTGGCCCAGCGTATAAAGGTATTCCGATTGCGACCACGACAGCTGTTGCCTTGTGCGATCATCACGATGTGGATATTCCTTACTGCTTTAACCGTAAAGAAGCCAAAACCCACGGTGAAGGTGGCAGTTTGGTGGGCAGCGAGTTAAAAGGCAAAGTGATGCTGGTGGACGATGTGATCACCGCAGGTACCGCTATTCGCGAATCGATGGAAATTATTAATGCCCACAATGCTCAACTTGCGGGTGTGTTGATTGCATTAGATCGCCAAGAGAAAGGCAAAGGCGAGTTGTCGGCGATTCAAGAAGTTGAACGCGATTTTGGTTGTCAAATTGTGTCGATTATTAAGCTTGCTGATTTAATCAGTTACTTGTCTGAAAAGCCGGGTATGGAAGCAGAACTTGCTTCGGTTAGCGCTTATCGTGAGCAATACGGCATTTAATCTTATTCAGATTTAAACAAAAATGCAGCCCCTATATTATGAAATTAGGTGGCTGCATTTTTATTTGCGTGTTATTTACACACATTATTTTACTTGGTGTAAAAACTCGGCGCGGGTGGCGGGGTTTGATTTAAAAATACCGCCAAGTGCTGTAGTGGTAGTTGAACTGGTTGAGTCCATGACACCGCGAGATTTAACGCAGTAATGTACCGCATCCATTTTTACCGCAACGTCTTTGGTTTCAAGTAGGGTTTGCAATGCCACTAACACTTGTTGGGTTAGGCGCTCTTGTACTTGTGGGCGCTGGGAAAAGAAGCGCACGATACGATTGATTTTAGACAAACCAATAATTTTTGTGCGTGGCAAATAGGCTACCGTTGCGAAGCCATCTATGGTCACTAGGTGGTGTTCGCAGGTGCTGGTAAGACTAATGTCTTGTACTCGCACCATTTCATCAACACCCATTTTGTTTTCGATAACCGTGATCTTAGGGAAGTTTTCGTAATCAAGCCCTGAGAAGATTTCATCGACATACATTTTTGCAATGCGGCGTGGAGTATCAGCCAAGCTGTCGTCGGTTAGGTCGAGTGACATTAAGGTCAAAATTTCACGCATATGATGTTCAATTTTGACTTTACGTTGTTCAGGCGTGGAAGTTTTTGGCAACATCGGGGTTTCTAGCCCACGGTCTTTTAGTGCTGCTTGTACTTTTATTGCGGCTTCACTGAGTGCCATATATCCTCCAACTACTCGATATCACTGTTTATATGAGTGTACGTTAATACCCACTTGGGCGCCCGCTAAGGGACGAGGAGAATAACGCGATTTGCGCTAAATTAATACTGTAGGTAACAAAAAAGCCGACCCCGTTAGTCGGGTATCGGCTTTTTGTGGTTAAACGCTTAAGCGATATCTACTTTACGTTTAGGTTCTCTTTGATGAACTTAAGCATTTTGTCATAATACTCAGCCCGATTTTCATCGTTGTAGAAGCCATGACCTTCATCGTCTAATATCATTTTTTCAAATGGATACTCATAAGCTTTCAGCTTTCTCTCTAGTGCTTCATATTGCTCAATTGGCGCTCGTTCATCTTCACCGCCATGTACAATTAATAGCTTAGCTTTTAGCTTGTCGATATTTTCTGATGGTGACATAGCTTTCAGGATAGCGGCATCTTGACCAAGTGCTTTTTTCAAATAACTTAAGCCCATCCGGCGATCTGAAACATCACCTTTATGGAACATTAATGCTAGATCATATACACCAGCAAAACCTACTGCGCATTTGAATAAATCAGGTGCAAGAATCGAACTCTGGAGTGCGCTGTATCCACCAAAACTACCACCGACAATACAGATACGATCTTTATCGACTATGCCTTGTTCAATGACATAGTTAGTGGCATCAATAATATCGTATTGTATTTCAGCACCCCATTTCTTATATCCGGAAAATTCAAAGTCATCTCCATAACCACCAGAGCCACGGAAATTGACTTGTAAAACAGCAATACCTTCTTTTGCAAGCATTTGGTTTTGTGGATCAAATTGCCACCAATCTCGAATGCCATGTGGACCACCATGGGGGTTTACCACTAGAGGTAAGTTTTTAGCGTCTTTGCCTTTTGGCAACGTCAGATAACCGTGAATAGTTTGTCCGTCTCGACTAGTAAATTTAATCGGCTTAACTTCAGCCATATCATCTGGTGTTAACCATTCTCTTGCTGAAACTAAATATCCAAGTTTCATTGTTTCAGCATCGAAAGTGTAATAATCGCCTGGATTGCGATCATTAAAGGCAAACACTATCCACTTATTACCATTGCGAGTTTGACTGACTAAATGCACTTGATGGCCGGGAAGGGCTACTATTAAATCTTTTAGAATTTTTGCTTGTTGATTGTCTGGATTAACAAAGGCATAAGTTGGGTATTCTGCTTCATATTCAACCGCATAAAGTTCTTTTGATACTTCACTAATCCAAAGCTGACTAGGATCGACTAATTCATCTTTTATTAGCGATTTCTTGTCACCGGTGGTGAGGTTAACAGTATAAATACCCAGTGTTTGGTTGTTAACTCGCCCCGCGGCATAGATTATGTTTGGATCCTTGGTAAATGCCACTGGAGTAAAATCGTCTAGACCGAGATTAAGCTGATCAATATTAATCCAGTCGCCTGATTTATAATAAAAAGATTGTTCAATATCGTCTTTGTTTGTACCTTTAACAAGCCTAACTTCGCCATCGTGATCAGTAATAAATTGTGAATAGCTAATAGGCGCGTAGGTAATTTTTCGGCGTGTGCCTCTATAGACATCAACTTTAAAAACAATATGAAGGTTATCTGCTGTTGAAGTACTTCCAGCCCCCCAAGGCAGCGCTTGGACAAGCATGTATCTGTCATCATCTTGTAAAGGATCTAAAATAAATGCTGTACCGCGGTAAGGAGTTTTTTTCTTAATACTTGAGCCAGTTTGCTGTTCGTTATTTTCGTAGCCAAAAAGATATTCAGCTTGAGAACCATCAGCGTTTACCGCCATTAATTCACCGTAATACTGAGGATGATCATCCCAACCCTTTAGGTACTCTTTTTCAAACACAATACGGTCATCGTTTACCCATACATAATTTCCGACTTGGGCATTAGTACCAAATTGAATCGCATGGACAATTTTTAACGTTTTTGCATCTAAAATAATTAAAATGCGCTTGTCGTCATTGATCGTTTTTGCGCTGATATAGTCGCCATTTGGTGAGTATTTTACATTGCTGTATTCAGACGATTTACTGAACAGTTTTGCTGTTGTTAGTGTGTCCGATGCAAAAGATGATGTTATTAAGGCAGGGCAAAGTAATAAAGCCAAAGCGATAAGCTTGGGTAGTTTCATTGTACATCCTTGTTTGTTGTGTTTTTGTTTTTATTGTTGCCTATTTGTTTCTGGTGCAATTTTAAAATAAAAGAGTATTTATTTCAATCAAAGAAAGATTAAGTTGTATCAGTATTTTTATTCAGAAGAAACAACATGTGAGGTATAAAATGCGCAGCATAAATACAGTCCGTGTAATTAATGTTAAAAATGTAACGGTATTGTATTTAATTCAAGTGGTCGGAGCAATACGTACTCATTATTTATTCATTGAGATGAGGTGGAAATATGGACGTATATTACGACTTCCAATTTATGTTGATACCCGTTTGGTTGGCCTCTTTGCGCGGTTGAATTTGCTTGAAAGTCATAACGCAGGTACAAAAAAAGCCGACCCCGTTTGCCGGGTATCGGCTTGTTGATATAATATTTTTTAGCTCATTAGCTCATTAGCTCATTAGCTCATTAGCTCATTACGATTTAATGTTTAGGTTCTTTTTAAGAAATAGAAGCATTTTTTCATAATATTGGGCACGATTGTCATCATTGTAGAAACCATGGCCTTCATCATCCATCACCAGTTTTTCATAGGGATAATCATGTGCTTTAAGGGCTTTTTCTAGTGATTCTAGTTGTTCAATGGGCGCTCGTTCATCGTCACCGCCATGCACTAGAAGCAAGTTTGCTTTCAGCTTATCTACATTTTCTGAGGGAGACATCGCCCTTAGTACTTCACTATTTTGACCTAAAACATTTTTAAGGTAACTAGTACCCGAAGCACTATTTGCAATATCTCCTTCATCGAACATCAGTTCTAAATTATAAATCCCTGCAAAACCGATAGCGCATTTGAACAGATCGGGTTCAAGTATTGCGCTTTGCAATGCACTATAACCACCAAAACTACCACCAGAAATACAGATACGGTTTTTATCTACATAACCTTGCTCAATGACATAATGAGTGGCATCGAGAATGTCATATTGTACTTCTGAACCCCATTTTTGGAATCCAGCTTGTTCAAAGTTTTGTCCAAAGCCACCTGAACCACGGAAATTGACTTGTAATACAGCCATCCCTTGATTTGCTAGCATTTGGTTTTGAGTATTAAACCCCCATTCATCTCTTACTCCATGCGGACCACCATGGGGATTGACTACAAGAGGGAGGTTTTTCGCTTCTTTATCATAAGGTAATGTTAAATAACCGCTAATTATTTTACCGTCTCGGCTGGTAAAACTAATTGGCTTCACTTCTGACATTCGCGCTGGGTCGAGCCATTTCTTGGCAGAGGCTAAGTGTTGGAGTGTGATGGCCTTGGTATCAAATATATAATAATCACCGGGATTTCGATCGTTAAATGCCACCACGATGAGTTTTTCTGAATGAAGAGTTTCGCTAACAATACGAACTTGATGGCCAGGTAATGATGCGAGCAACTGCTTTAGCAATTTTGAATGACTGTCTTCTGGATTGACGAAAGCGTAAGACGGATAACCATTTTCAAATTCAACTGCATAGAGTTTTTTGGTAGCTTGGTTTATCCAGTAATTACTGGGATCACTTTTGTCATCTTTAATAATTTGCGTTTTTTCACCTGTTTCTAGATTGATTTCATAAATCCCTAAGGTTTCGCCTTTTACCCGAGCCGCTGCATAAATACTGTTTTTATTTGCGGCAAAAGATATTGGGTAGAAATCATCCAAATTGAGTTTGAGGTTATCGGTGTTAAGCCATTCGCGGTCTTGACGATAAAATACTTTTGTTATGTTGTTTTCATCTTCGCCTGCAACAAAGCGTACTTCACCATCGTGATCGGTTAAAAATCGAGAGTAACCTATAGGCGAAGTGGTGACTTTTCTGCGGAACCCTTTGTATAAATCTACACGGTATACCGTTTGTGATAATTCATAGTTTAAAGAATTAGACTCATTCCATGGGATTGCATTGACGAGCATATAGCGGTCGTCATCGGGAAGGGGATCTAAAATAAATGCCGTTGCTCTTATGGGGGTATTTTTCTTTAGATGTGAACCAGTTTGTTGCTCGCCGCTATTAAAACCAAAAAGGTAAGTTGCTCTTGAGCCATCGGCATTAACAGCCATTAGCTCACCATAATACAGCGGTACGTCACTCCAACCTTTTAAATATTCTTTTTGCAGTACGATTCTTTCATTATTGACCCAAGCGTAATTACCTACTTGGGCATTGCCAGGGAAAAATATCGCGTGATGTATTTGTTTTGTTTTTGCATTTAATATTAGTAGCTTGTCTTTACCATTATGTTTGGTTATTGCACTAATATAATCGCCTGTTGGAGATATTTTTACATTGCTAAATTCAGCCCCTCGGCTAAATAGTCGTGCAGTAGAAAGGCTTTCTGCTGCAAATGCATGGGTGAATAGGCCACCACAGACAAGTAACATAATGGTTAGGTATTTGGTGAAAATCATGAGACATCCTTGTTTAATCGTTCGTTCTTACTTCGTTTTTATGTGGTATAAATATTCGATCTGATACGGTTTAAGGGTAAAGGAAGAGTCAGTAGCATTGGCAGTAAAAGGACCGAACTAGCATCCTTTATTGATGCGATATTAACTTCTTAGCAATTGCTGTTGAATAAACGTCCACTGTTCATCAAAGTGTTGTGTTGGCTTTTGTTTAAACTCACTGCGGACAAATTGTGAAATACGTCCTTCAGCAAAGGCTAGCAACAAGTTAGCTAAAATAGCTTCATCGATATTAAAGCCTACGCCTTCACGCAAGGTTTTTTCACGTAGAATTTGTTTGATGTGTGTTTCTATTTTGGCAAATAATACGTCAATTCTACTGCGTAAACGCTCGTTTTCACCTAGCAAGGCATCGCCATTAAGCACCCTTGAGATGCCTGGGTTACGTTCAGAAAATACTAATAGCAGGTGTAATACCAACTGGCAGCGGGTCATGGTGTCTTTTTCTTCGTCCATGATGATGTTTAAGCGTGATAAAATCGCATCTTCAATAAATTCGATTAAGCCTTCGAACATCCGCGCTTTACTGGGGAAGTGTCTATACAGAGCAGCTTCTGACACGCCCACTTCGGCGGCGAGCTTTGCTGTTGTTATACGTTGACCTGGGCTGGTTTCGAGCATTTGTGCTAAGCATTGTAAAATATGCTCACGACGATTTATTTTAGGGCTTTCAGCCATTATCTGTTCCTTGGCTCAGTGACTACTTGAAAAGGTTATTTGGTGCCTGAATGACCAAAACCGCCTTCTCCACGATCTGAGCTATTAAACTCATCCACTACGGTAAACGTTGCCTGTACAACGGGTACAAACATCAATTGGGCTAATCGATCGCCAATTTCGAGAGTAAATGGTTTATCACTTCTGTTCCAACATGACACCATTAACTGTCCTTGGTAATCGGAGTCAATTAAGCCGACTAGATTACCCAAAACAATGCCATGTTTATGGCCCATGCCTGAGCGCGGTAAAATCACAGCGGCAAGGCCTGGGTCTGCCACATGAATGGCGATACCTGTTGGAATCAATACAGTTTGACTTGGCTCAATGACCATTGCGGTGTCGATCATGGCACGTAAATCCATGCCTGCGCTACCGGGTGTCGCATAAGCTGGCAATGGGAATTCACTGCCTATACGTGAGTCGATAATTTTTAGTTCAATGGGTGTTTTCATGATTTTTTTAATTGTTTTTCTATCAATGTAAGTAATTGGCGCGCCAGTGTCAGCTTGTCTGTTGCGGGCAGTTGTTGGCTGCCGTCTTGCCAAAATACCTGTAGTGCATTGCTATCGGCATTAAAGCCTAAGCCTTGAATAGAAACATCATTGGCGGCAATCATATCAAGCTTTTTGCGTTGAAGTTTGCCACGGGCGTATTGCTCTACATCGTTGGTTTCTGCTGCAAAGCCTACAGTAAATGGACGAGGAGTGTGCTGAGCTACCGTGGCTAAGATATCAGGATTCCGCACTAGCGCAAGTTGCATTTGTTCAGCCGATTTTTTTATTTTTTGATCTGCAACGTCAGCAATTCGATAATCAGCTACTGCGGCGCAACCAATAAAAATATCATGTTGTTCAACCTGTTCCATCACAGCATCAAGCATTTGTTGTGCTGAACTCACATCAATGCGTGTAACACCTGCTGGGGTGGCTAGATTAACCGGACCTGAGACTAATGTGACGGTAGCGCCCATTTCCACAGCTGCTTGGGCTATAGAGAAACCCATTTTTCCTGAGCTGTGGTTGGAGATATAGCGCACTGGGTCAATCGCTTCACGCGTTGGCCCTGCGGTAATGAGTAACTGATGACCTTGTAATATCTTGGGGCCAAAAAATTGTATCAGTTGTTCTGCCATCACCACGGGTTCTTGCATTCTGCCAGGGCCGACTTCACCGCATGCTTGATTACCTGAGGCGGGTTGCCAAATGGTAAAGCCTTTACGGGCTAAATTAGCCATGTTTTCTTGGGTCGCAATATTTTGGTACATTTGCTGGTTCATTGCAGGGCAAACAATGACGGGGGCGCTGGTCGCTAAACAGGTTGTTGTTAACAAGTCATCTGCCATGCCGGCATTAATACGTGCCATTAAATTTGCCGTAGCAGGTGCAAGCAATACAACATCAGCCCAACGAGCGAGTTCGATATGACCCATAGCCGCCTCTGCTGCGGGATCGAGCAAATCTGAGGCTACTGGATGGCCTGAGAGCGCTTGTATGGTTAATGGGGTGATAAACTCCATCGCGCTCTGAGTCATGATGACACGCACGTCTGCGCCACGCTCTTTTAATCGGCGGATCAAGTCTGCACTTTTATATGCGGCAATACCGCCACCAATTCCGAGTAATACTTTTTTATTTGTCAGCATGATGCACATTATCCGACTCAAACCTAATTGCGGCTAACAATATCACAAACCTATGACAATTTGCGCAGATCCAATCTCAAAAATATCGACCATACTGTGTAATCAATTCGAACTCTATTTTTGAAAAAGACAACAATTCGTTATTGGTACTGTGCTTGCTGATTCTGTGTTGTTTTTGTTATTCAGAGTCGACTTAATGCGTTTAATGGCATTGCCACATTGAATATAAGGGACATTCATGGGAATTAAAGATTGGCCTCAAGGAGAAGGACCGCGAGAAAAATTATTGCTCAAAGGTGCAGGGCATCTTTCGGATGCAGAATTGCTTGCGGTGATATTACGTAATGGTCTGGCAGGGCAAAATGCGGTCGATTTAGCCCGAAACATGATTAATCAGTTTGGTGGTTTGCGCAGTTTACTGAGCGCACCTAAAAGCCAAGTATGTAAATTAGCCGGTGTTGGGCCGGTAAAATATGCTCAATTACAGGCTGCAGCGGAAATTTCTAAGCGAATTGCCCATGAAAATCTACAAAGAGGGCAAATTTTGACAAATCCTGATTTAACTCGGGACTATTTAATGAGACAATTGGCAGACCGATCCTATGAAGTGTTCGCCTTACTATTGTTGGATACCCAACATAGAGTCATTCAATTTGTAGAATTATTTCGTGGCACCATCGATTCTGCTTCTGTTTATCCTCGCGAGGTTGTAAGCCTTGTTTTGGAGAAAAAAGCGGCAGCGGTAATCGTGTGTCACAATCACCCGTCTGGCATTGCAGAGCCAAGTCAGGCTGATCGGCGAATAACTGAGCGAATAAAAAATGCATTGGCAACCATAGATGTTTCTTTGTTAGATCATATGGTTGTAGGTGATCAGGAGATAGTCTCCTTTGCCGAGCGTGGGTGGATTGTATAAACACTGCTTGATCTTCTATGGTCAATCGTGTATAAAATGCGCCCTCTTTGTGCCTCGGGCGACGGCCATACGAGGCACATTAATGCTCGAGCGTTAAAAATTTGTTTTGGAGAAGATTGACATGTCAAGAGTATGCCAAGTAACTGGCAAGAAGCCAATGGTTGGTAACAACCGTTCGCACGCAAAAAATTCGACTCGTCGTCGTTTTTTACCTAACCTACAAAACCACCGTTTTTGGTTAGAAGAAGAAAAGCGTTTCGTGCAATTACGTGTATCTACTAAAGGTATCCGTATTATCGACAAGAAAGGTATTGAAGTGATTGTTAAAGAACTTCGTGCCCGTGGCGAGAAGGTATAATAGAAAATGGCTAAATCTAAAGGTAATCGTGAGAAGATCAAATTAGTATCTAGTGCTAAAACTGGTCACTTCTACACTACTGAAAAGAACAAGCGTAACATGCCTGAAAAAATGGAAATCAAGAAATTTGATCCAGTCATTCGTCAGCACGTTATGTACAAAGAAGCTAAAATCAAGTAATTGATTTTTGATTCTTAAAAAAGCCCCTTAATTGGGGCTTTTTTTATGCCTGTTTGAAAATAGTCTATACTGAATCGAACAACAATCAGCTGAGTAAACACCGTTAGTCAGGTTCTGAATTTAGTCTATACAGCAGTTGTTTATGTCACGAGGTACATGGCTAATGTCATTGGATTTTATTGAGCCATTTCCGCATGGTGATATCGCCATTATGTTGAAATATTGCTATACAGATGTGATGCAAATATCATAATTAAATGCGTAAAGTATTATTAACGGCTAAAACAAGCTAACTTTTTGGCTGTAATGATTTTTTCATAATAAATTGAGACACTGTGTTTTACTTAAAGTGAAATAAAATGCTTTAAAAGTGAATTAAAATGCAATACCATTCTTTTTTGATACAGCAAACAGTCATGTGGCATTTATTGTCATCGTCATTAATGAACATCAAACCTATACCGAGGTGAATTTGCCCGTGAGAACCACTGAATTAGTTGATGGATTTCGTCATTCTGCACCCTATGTTAATGCTCATAGAGGTAAAACTTTTGTCGTTATGTTGGGTGGTGAAGCATTAGCGCACCCACAATTCCGCGGTATTTTAAATGATGTGGCTTTGTTGCATTCACTTGGGATTGAGGTGGTATTAGTTTATGGAGCAAGACCACAGATTGATGCAGGTTTAAAGGCGGCTGGAATTGAACCGGCATATCACAATGGTATTCGTATTACCGATGATGAAACCCTGAAGATTATCAAGCAGGTTGCTGGGGCGACTCAATTTGATATTACTGCTAGGTTGTCGATGAGCTTGGGCAATACGCCAATGCAAAATGCGCAAATAAACCTTGTGAGTGGTAATTTTGTTATTGCACAACCATTAGGTGTAGATGACGGTGTCGATTTTTGTTTAAGTGGCAAGGTGCGCCGTATTGATGCGCAAGGCTTACGTCGTCAATTAGACAATAACGGTATTGTATTAATGGGGCCAATTGCCGCTTCTGTTACAGGTGAAAGCTTTAACCTGACCGCTGAAGAAGTTGCGACCCAAGTAGCGATTAAGTTAAAGGCCGATAAGATTATTGGTTTTAGTGATACCAACGGCCTTATCGGTAAAAATGGTGAAGTGATTGCCGAGCTGATGCCGGACGATATTGAAGAAATGCTTAAGACGATGGCTGTAGATGACCATACTTCAGTTGGCACCGTTGCATTCTTAAAAGCCAGTATTGAAGCATGCCGCCGAGGTGTACCTCGTTGCCACTTAGTCAGTTATTTAGAAGATGGTGCGTTACTGCAAGAGTTGTTTTCACGCGAAGGGATTGGTACCCAAATTGTTACTCAAAGCGCCGAACGTTTACGTAGGGCGACTATTAGCGACATAGGCGGTATCTTAAACCTTATTCGCCCATTGGAAGAGCAAGGCATTTTGGTGCGTCGCTCACGCGAGCAACTCGAGATGGAAATTGAACAGTTTATGCTGGTTGAGCGCGACAACTTAGTGATTGGTTGTGCAGCTTTGTATCCGTTTGAAGAAGACAATGCGGGTGAGTTTGCGTGTTTAGTGGTTCATCCTGATTATCGCGATGCTGATCGTGGTAGCATTTTGCTTAATAACATTATTGGCCAAGCTCGCGTGCGTGGTTATTCACGTCTATTTGCGTTAACGACCCGTAGTATCCATTGGTTTTTAGAGCATGGCTTTAATATTGTTGATGTTGAAGAACTGCCTAATAAGAAAAAACAGCTGTATAACTATCAGCGTCGTTCAAAAATTCTTGCGTTAGATTTGTAGAAGTAACAAGGCCGTTAACACATAAAAAAGCCGGATGAGTATAAAATCATTCGGCTTTTTTGTGGGTGAAGCATCAGTGCTTTGAGTGACTTCATTTTCCCATTGTAGAGCTTATTATGCTGACGCTTTGGCTAAGGCGTTACGTCGTTGACGTTGCAATATCATGTCGCCAACAAAGATAACTAACGCGCCCCAAATAAATCCAAAGGTAATGCCTTTTTCGATATCAAACGGTTCATTAAACAGTTTTACCGCCAAGATGAACATGATACTTGGGCCAATATATTGGAAAAAACCTAAAATCGAAAATGGAATTCTGACAGCGGAACCAGCAAAACACAGTAACGGAATCGTTGTGACAATACCCGCAGCGACTAGGAGTAAATTGAGGTCGAGAGTGTTGGTTAGCATGCTCGTTGTCGAACTGTCTAAGGTGATGAATAGATAACCCAGAGCGATAGGTAACAAGATTGCTGTTTCGACTAATAAACCTGATTTTGCGTCAATATTAACTTTTTTGCGCAGTAAACCATAAAACCCAAAGCTGGCTGCCAAGGCTAATGATAAAAGCGGAATAGAGCCAAAAGAGATCAACTGCACTAGTACTCCTATACTGGCCAACGCCACTGCAACCCATTGCAATTTTCGCAAGCGCTCACCCAGAAATACCATTCCCAATAAGACGTTAAACAGCGGGTTGATAAAATAGCCTAGGCTAGCATCGAGCATGTGGTCGTTGTTGACTGCCCAAATAAAAATCAGCCAATTAGCGGCAATTAATATTGAGGTGATCAGCAATATTAATAATTGCTTGGGCTGTTTTAAAATCAAACGTAAACGGCTAAATCCACCAATAAATTGCATCAAAATAACCATGAATATAAATGACCAAATGACACGGTGCATTAATATTTCGGTGGCAGGGACATGATGTAATAACTTGAAATAAAGCGGGGCAATACCCCAGATGGTGTAGGCGCAAATGGCGAGAAGCACCCCTTTACGATATTCTAAATCAGGCATAGTAAGTCAACAGTGGGGAGAACTAAAAGTGAGGGCGATTGTAGGTCGCCCCCTAGAATGACACAAGTGCTTAAGCGATTTCTTTTATCGCTAGAGTGTCAGTTATATATTGCGATAATGACCGTTTAGCCCACCATATATGTGCCAGTCCCAAATGCGATGTGAACACCTTGTTCATTGTGTAATTCCATCCGGCAAACGGATACACGATTACCAGAGCGAATAACCGTGCCAGTGCCAGTGAAGATTTCACCCCGACCGGGACGTAAAAAGTCGACCCGCATATCAATAGTGCCTAAGGTGGTTAAGCGTTGTTGTAATTCTTCAAGAGTCCAATCTTCTCTACTGGCAACTAGCCCAGCAAATACCGTCAGTCCGCCGACAACATCAAGTAATGTCGCAGTGACACCACCATGAAGAATATTTTGATGAATATTGCCGATAAGTTCGGGTTTCATTTTTATCACCACTTCAACCCCATTGATGTCGTAGTGTTTGATATCTAAACCGAGTAAATTATGAAATGGAACATGTTGATCAAAAATATCAGCAACTTGCTGTAAAGCTTGAGTTTGAATAGATGTGGTCATGAGCAATCCTTGTCGTTTTATTCTTATTATCGTTGTTATTTATAGGGGAGACTTTCTGCCATAGAGTATTTAATCTAACCCTAAAGTGGCGTCGACTCAATCATCTATCTTGGATGAAAACAACGCAAAGGTGTTTTGGTTCAAGACATCTGTGGCTCAGTGCTTTAAAATGAGTGCCCTTTGAATGATGATGTTGTTAATGGATACTCCGATTTCGACCAATATTGCGTCCTCAGATGTGTTGACGACAGAGCAAGATGTACTTGCAGCGAGCTTGCAGCAAGTTTTTGGTTATCGTGCCTTTCGTGAAGGGCAGCGAGAAGTCATTGAGCAAAGTTTACAGGGCCAAGATACCTTAGTGATTATGCCTACCGGTGGCGGCAAAAGTATGTGCTATCAATTGCCTGCTATTGTGTTGCCTGGTGTGACCGTGGTGGTGTCGCCATTAATTTCGTTAATGAAAGACCAAGTCGACAGTTTACTGCAAAGTGGTGTGTCAGCTGCTTATCTCAATTCATCTTTACCGCGTGAGCAAAGTGCTGAGGTGTTACGTAAATTACATGCTGGTGAGATTAAATTGTTGTATGTCTCTCCAGAGCGACTTTTGCGTCCTGATTTTATTGAGCGTCTGCAATCGGTTGATATTTCAATGTTTGCAGTTGATGAAGCCCATTGTATTAGCCAATGGGGCCATGATTTTAGACCTGAATATGCGGCATTAGGGCAGTTAAAAGAATATTTTCCTTACTTACCTTTAATGGCCTTAACTGCGACTGCAGATCATGCTACGCGTTTGAGTATTTGCGAGCGCTTAGGGGTAACCCCTTATACCTTGTTGTCCAGTTTCGATCGTCCAAATATTCGCTATACCGTGGCAGAAAAACTCAATGCGGCTAATCAATTACGTCAGTTTCTAACTATTCAAAATGGCACTAGTGGGATTGTGTATTGCAGCAGTCGTCGTCGAGTTGATGAGGTGGCCGAGCGTTTACGCTTACAAGGATTTAATGCTCAAGCATACCATGCCGGTTTGAGCCAAGAAGAGCGTGGTAACGTTCAAGATAAATTTCTAAAAGATCAAATCGATATTGTGGTGGCTACGGTGGCATTTGGCATGGGGATTAATAAATCTAACGTACGCTTTGTGGTGCATTACGATATTCCTAAAAGCATTGAAGCTTATTACCAAGAAACAGGCCGTGCAGGCCGCGATGGTTTAGATGCAGAAGCTTATATGTTATTTGATCCTGCCGATATAGGCCGGGTTAGGCATTTGATTGAGCAATCTGAACCTGGGCCTCAACAACAAGTCGAATTTCATAAATTGCATACCATGGCAGCATTTGCTGAAGCGCAAACGTGTCGTCGCCAAGTGTTGTTAAACTACTTTGATGAAGTGGCCTCAAAACCTTGTGGTAACTGTGATATCTGTCTTGATCCACCCAAGCGATATGATGGTACTGAAGATGCGCAAAAAGTACTGTCTTGTATTTATCGTTTACAGCAACGTTTTGGTATCCATCATGTAATTGAAGTATTGCGCGGTTCAAAAGCGGCCAACATAGTGGATAGAGGCCATGATAAGTTATCGACATGGGGCATTGGTAAAGATAAATCAACTGAGTTTTGGCTCAGTGTTATCCGCCAATTAATTCATTTAGGTTTGATGAGTCAGGATATTACCCGCGGCTCTGCAATTAAGCTTAACCCTGCCGCAAGACCAATCCTTAAAGCTGAGTTATCGCTAATGTTAGCGGAACCTCGGATTCAATTGATTGATGTAAAGCGCAAACCCAATGGACGTGCACCGCAACAGTATGATCGTAAGTTGTTTGCTCGGTTAAAATTACTGCGTCGCGAACTGGCTGAGAAAAATGACATTCCACCCTATTTAGTCTTTAACGACGCAACACTCGCAGAGATGTGTGCGATGCTGCCCACAAGCCCTGGCGAGATGCTCGCGGTAAATGGTGTTGGGCAGATTAAGCTTGACCGATTTGGTGGCGAATTTTTAGATGAAATTTCTGATTATTTGACCAAAGGTTAGTGGTTTAGTTTTCATCAGGAGAGCTGTTTTTCTCTTGAGGTTTTATTTTATTCAATTGATTTAAAACTGCTTTTTTAACGAGTACTTCAAAAGTATCAAGTTGTTGTAAACTCGCCATACCAATATTTACTTTGAGCTCGGATTTCCATTCACCAAGTACTTGCTCTATTTGGGTTATGACTCTTGCCGCCCCCACTAATGATGCGTGTGGCAAGATAATAATGAGTTCATTAGTATTATGCCGAAACAATTGGTCTTGCTCTCTAAGTGTGTTTTTGAGCCGCGGAATAATAAAGGGTATATCCTCAATATTGTTATTACTGATATTAATCAGTAGCATACTTAATTGATAGTGCCCTTGTTTGGCATTATCTAACATATTGTCTATACGGTGCTGCTGGCTTTCTTCTTGAGCATTCACATTATTGAGTCGCTGTGGTTTACGGGCCAAAAATAGGACTAATCCAACAGACAGTAACAAAATCATTAAGGCGGTAATGGTTAAGTTTTGATTGATGTTACTGACAGGTTTCTCTGGTGGTGTACTGGCTTCACTTTGTGCTGTTATTCTGGCCTTATACTGCATAAAGTGAGCATTGTTTAACTTGGCTGCGGCTTGCTTAGCGGCATCAAAACGCTGCACCTGAAATTGATAAGCCGATTCAAATTGATTTTGTTCGGCGTAGTATTGGCTGATTATCTGGTTAAACTCTTCTAAATCCGAGAATTGTTCAAGTTCAGTGGCTTGCTCAATAATTTCATTCAGCAATGACAATGCCTGGTTGTCTTTGTTTTGTGCAAAATACACTTTGGCTAATGTACGTTTGATGCGCATGACATAAATAGGCTCTTGGTATTTAGTAAACAGTTCTATGCTTGATAATGCGAGTTTTTCGGCGATGTTGTAATCACCAACATACAAATGAATTATCGCAAGCAAAGCATATTGGTTGGCCGAATCTCTTTCAGAGTCTATATTTGCACTGACATTTTCTGCCTTATTTAAAAAATATAGTACTTTGGCTTTATCATTTAGCGCTATGTTTATAAGTGCTAAATTGAGAGTTACTGTAGATTTTATTTTTCCAAAAAAAGAAATATCTTTATAGGCTAATTCGGAAAAATGTAATGCTTCTTCATACTCTCCCATGGAGAAAAAAACATTTGAAATTTCCGATTGGATGTATGAGATAGGTAGCAAATACCAATGCTGAAATTGGTTTTGTGCTTCACCATAAATATCTAACGCAAAACGCAAGTCTTCAATGGCCGAATTATAATTTTCTAGGCTAGTATTTTGCCTACTTCTGGCATAAAGGCTGTTTACAATAGCTTGTGTTTCAGAGTAACGCTTGGCTAAACGTAGCGCTTCTTCGGTGAGTTGTTGTTCTTGTAATGTGTTGCCAAGACTCTGATGTGCAATTGCTTGGCATTGTATGAAGTAAGGGCGAGCTGTGTCATATTTAAACTGTCTGGCATTACTCTCACCTTGCTTTGCCAAGACAATAGCTTGATTAAACTCACCAAACTCCAATAAATTAAAACAATGTAACAATGTTAAGCGCAGAGCATCGATATTGGCTAATGGTTGTTTAGCGTGTTGTTGTTCGAGTGAATCAATGAGTGTTTTGGCGTCTGCAGATCTTTGAGTATTAATATTACTGATCACATCGAGTTGTTTTCGAGCGCTCAGTTGTTGAGTTTCGGCAATGATATCGACTGAGAGTAATAAACGTTGCGATGGTTGAGCAAAAACTGCCGTAGTCGCTAAATATAGTGTGAGGCCAAAGATAAAACCAAAAATGCGACTAAAGTTATATTCAATACTCTTTTTCGACAACATCATCGTCATATATCTACTTAACATGGGGTGATAGCAGTATACGATTATTTATATCCAGATACATAAAAATATAATCGATGCAGCAACTTAGATTGATGTTTATTTGCACTTTGAGAGGTAAGTTCATTAATTGAAAGCGAATCAATATTGGCTGATAATGTCGCTGGTTAACTGTAATGAAGCACTAGTACGCTATCATCTTTTTCACGTTGACCAAATTAGGGTTGACACAGACGGCTGGTCGCGTTACATATTAGGCATAGACATATTTTGTACGTCAATCATTTAGCATAATTAGTTATTAAAAGTGAATACTAACGTCATGAATACACAATCAGCTTTACTCGGACTCCTTCTCCTCTCACGCATATCCTGCGCGGAGTCCTTTGTGTTACATGTAAAATAATTCATTAAACATACACAAACCCCGCGCTAATTGTCGCGGGGTTTTTTTTTAGCCCTTTTGAAATGAAGCCGTTGTGTACCTCGCAGCTAATTCAAATAAACATGATGGTCGATGGAGAAATTCGATGTCCAATAGAGTCATAATCTTTGATACTACCTTACGTGATGGTGAGCAAGCATTAGCAGCCAGTTTAACCGTTAAAGAAAAGCTACAAATTGCGTTGGCTCTAGAGCGTTTAGGTGTAGATGTAATGGAAGTGGGTTTTCCTGTTTCTTCTCCGGGCGATTTTAAATCGGTGCAGACCATTGCTAAAACCATTAAAAACAGCCGTGTGTGTGCGCTATCTCGTGCACTTGAAAAAGACATCGATGCTGCAGCCCAGGTTTTGTCGGTTGCCGATCAATTTCGAATTCATACCTTTATCTCTACTTCGACCATTCATGTTGAAAGTAAATTAAAGCGCTCTTTTGATGATGTATTAGAGATGGCCGTTAATGCGGTTAAATACGCCAGACGATTTACAGATGACGTTGAGTTTTCATGTGAAGATGCTGGTCGCACACCAATCGATAATTTATGTCGTATGGTTGAGGCGGCGATTAAAGCCGGTGCTCGTACCATTAATATTCCTGACACCGTAGGTTACACAGTGCCAAGCGAGTTTGGTGGCATTATTCAAACCTTATTTAATCGGGTTCCTAATATCGATCAAGCCGTTATCTCGGTTCATTGTCATGATGATTTAGGCTTGTCGGTGGCCAATTCAATTGCTGCAGTTGAAATGGGCGCCCGCCAAGTTGAATGTACCATTAACGGTATTGGCGAGCGTGCCGGTAACTGTTCGTTAGAAGAAATCGCCATGATTCTTGCAACTCGCAAAGATTTGTTAGATTTAGACTGTGGTATTAATGCCAAAGAAATTCACCGCACCTCATCGCTAGTGAGTCAATTATGTAATATGCCGATCCAAGCCAATAAAGCGATTGTGGGAACCAATGCATTCTCTCATTCATCGGGCATTCATCAAGACGGTATGCTTAAAGCCAAAAATACTTACGAGATCATGACTCCAGAAAGTATTGGCTTAAACCGTAATAACTTGAACATGACTTCACGCTCTGGTCGCCATGTGATTAAACATCGCATGGAAGAAATGGGTTACCAACAAACTGACTATGACATGGACAGTCTTTACGAGCAGTTTTTGACCTTAGCAGATAAAAAAGGCCAAGTGTTCGATTATGATTTAGAAGCATTGGTATTCATGGAGTCGCAAGCGCAAGATGACGATAAGTACCAGCTTCAGCACATGATGGTGCATTCTGATTCGACTGAAGGTGTCGCCACTGCCACGGTACGTATTGCGGTTGATGGCAACGATATTACTGAGGCTGCTACGGGCAATGGTCCTGTTGATGCGGCTTATAATGCTATTGCACGCGCAACAGAGCGTAAAATTAATATCACTAATTACAAGTTAAGCGCGAAAGGCGAAGGTCAAAATGCGCTTGGACAAGTTGATATTACCGCAAAATATAATGAACAAATGTTCCACGGCGTTGGTTTAGCCACAGACGTCGTCGAAGCATCAGCTCAAGCGTTAGTACATGTGATGAACTTAGTGTACCGCGCAGATAAAGTGGCTGACTTTAAACAACAGATCCATAAAGAAAGGGAGTTAGGCGGCGTATGAGTTATCAAATAGCAGTTTTGTCGGGTGATGGTATTGGTCCTGAAGTGATGGCTGAAGCGCGTAAAGTGCTCAGTGCTGTTGAGACACGTTTTGGGCTGGATATTCAATACACCGAATTTGATGTCGGCGGTATTGCCATTGATAACCATGGCTGTCCTTTACCTGACGCGACTTTAAAAGGCTGCGAAGCCGCGGATGCGATTTTATTCGGCAGTGTCGGTGGCCCTAAGTGGGAAAATTTGCCACCAAACGATCAACCTGAACGCGGCGCATTATTGCCATTGCGCGGACACTTTGAGCTATTTTGTAATTTACGCCCAGCCAAATTACATGACGGCTTAGAGCATATGTCACCGCTTCGTAGTGATATATCAGCCCGTGGTTTTGACGTGTTGTGTGTCCGTGAATTAACTGGTGGTATTTACTTTGGTAAGCCGAAAGGGCGCCAAGGTGAAGGAGATGATGAAGAAGCCTTTGATACCATGCGTTATAGCCGTCGCGAAATTAGTCGTATTGCTCGTATTGCTTTTGAAGCCGCGCGTGGACGTAAAAATAAGGTGACTTCGGTAGACAAGGCCAACGTGTTAGCCTGTTCAGTATTATGGCGCCAAGTGGTAGAGGAAGTTGCTAAAGACTTTCCGGATGTCACTTTAGAACACATCTATATTGATAACGCGACTATGCAGCTATTACGTCGCCCTGATGAGTTTGATGTGATGTTATGTTCTAACTTGTTTGGTGATATTTTATCAGACGAAATTGCCATGTTAACTGGCTCTATGGGGTTATTGTCTTCGGCAAGCATGAATAGCTCTGGTTTTGGCTTATTTGAACCTGCCGGTGGCAGTGCGCCAGATATTGCTGGCCAAGGTATTGCTAATCCGGTAGCACAAATTTTATCTGCTGCATTAATGTTACGTCACAGCCTAAAGCAAGAAGAGGCGGCAAGCGCTATTGAACGTGCAGTGACAAAAGCATTGGCAAGTGGTTATCTAACCGGTGAATTATTGGCTGCAGACAAACGCAGCGAAGCTAAGTCGACAGCGCAAATGGGTGACTTTATCACCCAGGCAATAAAGGAAGGTGTGTAATGGCCCAAGTGACAGGTAAAACCTTATATGAAAAAGTGTGGGACTCACACATTGTTGCCAGCCCAGAAGGTGAAGCGCCAGTTGTGTATGTTGATCGTCATTTAGTCCATGAAGTCACATCACCACAAGCATTTAGCGGTTTAAAAGTGGCTGGGCGTAAACTCCGCGCGCCACAAAAAACCTTTGCCACAATGGACCACAATACCTCAACTCGCAGCGCCAGTTTAGATGCGTTAAGCCCAATGGCGCGTACTCAAGTTGAAACACTGGCACAGAATTGTAAAGAGTTTGGCGTGCGCTTGTATGATATTCACCATCCTAATCAAGGCATTGTTCATGTAATGGGGCCAGAGCTGGGGATTACCTTACCCGGTACTGTGATTGTGTGTGGAGATTCTCATACCGCGACCCATGGTGCGTTTGGTGCGTTAGCATTTGGTATTGGCACATCTGAAGTTGAGCATGTTTTGGCAACCCAGACACTACGTCAGTTAAAAGCCAAGAATATGAAAGTTGAAGTGCGTGGCAAAGTAACTGATGGCGTGACGGCTAAAGATATCGTGTTAGCTATTATCGGTAAGCTCGGCATGGATGGTGGTACAGGATACGTGGTTGAGTTTTGTGGTGAAGCCATTGAAGCATTAACCATGGAAGGCCGCATGACCCTATGTAATATGGCCATTGAAATGGGCGCTAAAGCTGGCATGGTTGCGCCTGATGAAACCACATTTAACTATCTTAAAGGTCGTGAATTTGCGCCTAAAGATGCAATGTGGGAACAAGCTGTTGCAGCATGGTCTGAGCTTAAATCTGACGCAGATGCTGCGTTTGATGTTGAAGTGGTATTAGATGCCGACGATATTGCGCCGCAGTTAACCTGGGGCACTAACCCTGGTCAAGTCGTTGCGATTGATGGTGTAGTACCTAATCCAGAAACTGAAACCAACAGCACCAATCGCACCAGTATGATTAAAGCATTAGAGTATATCGGCCTGACGCCGGGCACTAAGATGACTGACATTAGCATTAATAAAGTGTTTATTGGTTCTTGTACTAACTCGCGTATTGAAGATTTACGATCCGCTGCTGTGCACGCTAAAAACCGTAAAGTTGCAGAGGGTGTTGTGGCGATTGTGGTACCCGGTTCTGGCCAAGTGAAGTTACAGGCAGAGGCAGAAGGTTTAGATAAAATCTTTATTGAAGCTGGTTTTGAATGGCGTTTACCAGGTTGCTCGATGTGTTTAGCGATGAATGATGACCGTTTAGAAGCTGGCGATCGTTGTGCATCAACCAGTAACCGTAACTTCGAAGGCCGTCAAGGTCGTGGTAGTCGTACTCATTTGGTGAGCCCTGCTATGGCAGCCGCTGCAGCAGTAGTTGGTCACTTTGTTGATATTCGCAAACCTTACTAAACCGAGAGAGGAGATAAACATGCAAGCATTTACTGCCCATACCGGTTTAGCGGTAGCCATTGATAGCGCTAATGTCGATACCGATCAGATTATTCCTAAGCAATTTTTGTCTAAAGTCACCCGTGACGGTTTTGGTGTGCACTTATTTCATGATTGGCGTTACTTGGATGATGCAGGCGATCAGCCTAATCCTGATTTTGTACTTAATCAGCCTCGTTTTAAAGGCGCTTCTATTTTATTAGCACAAGAAAACTTTGGTTGTGGATCGTCGCGCGAGCATGCGCCATGGGCACTAGCCGATTTTGGCTTTAGAGTGATCATCGCGCCGACGTTTGCCGATATTTTTTACGGTAATTCGATTAATAACGGTCTGTTACCCGTTAAATTAACATCGGCACAAGTACAACAATTAATGGATGAAGTGGCTGCCAATGAGGGAGCAAAAATTACCGTTGATTTACAAGCTCTCACAGTTACGTCACCTTCAGGAAGTGTGTTTGATTTCACTATAGTGGAGTCTGCTCGACATAAGTTATTGAATGGTCTTGATGCGATTGGTTTGACGTTGTCATTTGAACAACAAATCAGTGATTATGAAACTCACATACCTGCCTGGTTCGCATAATCGGCTATTTCGGAATGTTTGAGAGTACCGTTTAAATAGCATGAACTATAAATTAACAACCTCTTGATGATGTCATCAAGAGGTTTTTTTGTTTTTAATTGTAAACGTTTTTATGTCACTATTTTGTAATATAAGTACTGGGTGGACTTATTTTAGATGAATATCGTTAATTATTTAAGCTTACTAGCGTGCTATGTAAAGTTATTTAACCTAATGTTTTTAAATGATAAAAAATAACTTTTCCTTATGTAATGTTAAATCGGTTTACAGCTATACCGCTTTTAGTTTCTTTTTTATAGCAGAAAATTAAAAGTTTGATCATGATCACAATTTTAAATTCAATCACTCACTTCTTGTTCCGTCTCTTTACGCAGTTGCAAAGCTTTTTTGGATCAGTACACTGGCGGCTTCATTTAAATCGAGTTTTTGCTCTATAAAAGTCGATTTATGCAGTTTGAAACTAAGACACAGAGAATCATAATGAAAAAAACAGTGTTAACACTGGCGATTAGCGCCATTGTATTTGGGGCAACAACTCAAGTGAACGCGGCAGGTTTTCAACTTGCAGAATATTCAGCGACAGGTTTAGGCCGTGCATTTGCTGGTGAAGCGGCTATTGCAGACAATGCGTCAACTCAAGCGCGTAATCCAGCCATGCTAGCTTATCTAGAAGGCCGCCAAGTATCAGCGGGTGGCATTTATGTTATGCCAAATGTTGATGTGGTTGGTGATGTCGGCATTTCTTCACCGTTATTAGGCTCAGAGCCATTAGTGATTGGTGCTGACGCATATGATGTTGCTGATAATGCATTTGTGCCAAACTTTTATTATTCAAACCAGTTGAATGATCAATGGACTTGGGGTCTAGCGGTTAATTCAAATTATGGTTTAGCAACAGATATTCCGGTAGCGGATGCAGCGGCTATTTTTGGCAGTAAAACCTCAATTACCACTGTCGAGTTTAATCCCAATGTTGCTTTCCGCATTGATGACTCATTCACTGTAGGTGCTGGCTTACGTGTTGTGTACGGTGAAGGTGAAGTTAGTGCAACCGCTCCAGGTTGGATTGATGCGATTAAAGCTAATCCTAATTTACCTGCAAGCATTAATGCACGCTTACCTTCAGGTGGTACAAATTTAAAGTCAATGGAAGGTGATGATGTTGGTTATGGGTGGAAAGCGGGCGCGAGCTGGCAAATTAACTCAGCTAACCGTATCGGTTTGGCTTATCACAGTAGTGTCGATCTTAAATTAGACGGTCATGTGTCTGGTGTGGCTTATAACGGTGGTCAAAATATTGAAATAGAAGGCTACTTACCTATTGAGTTACCTGCATTTGCAGAACTTGCTTCTTATCACCAGTTAACCGAAAACTGGGCAATGCATGCCAGTGTTAATTGGACCGAATGGAGTGTGTTTGAGCAACTAGTGGCGTATTTCCCTGGTGATGTTAAGCCAGTAGGTGGCTTAGAGTCAGACGTAGTAAAAGAAGAGAACTTTAAAGATAACTGGCGTTATGCGCTTGGTACCACCTATACCCTTAATGACCAGTGGACATTACGTGCAGGTATGGCATTAGATACAACTGCGGTTGATGATCAGCATCGCACCACGACCATTCCAGATTCTGACCGTTTATGGTTCAGTGTGGGTACCGGTTATCAAGTCTCTAAAAACTTGAATGTTGATGTGGGTGTGACTTACATTCGCACTTATGGTGACGCACCCATTACAGAGACTCAGGGCCTACAAGATCTTGCAGCGGTTAGCTTCACTGGTGAAGCCACCGGTGATGTATGGTTAACAGGTGTGCAGTTAAGCTATAAGATGTAATAAGCTCTGCTAGTGTTGATATTTAAGGCCTCGCAGTTGCGAGGCCTTTTTATTTCTGATCTACAGTAAAATGATGAGGTTTTCTGTGAACGGGTGACAATTACTTGCATTAATTTTATATGTCGATGTACGATGTCACATCGGCTTATTAAGCAGATAAATCATATAAAAATAATAATGACAAAATGATATAGGAAATCAGATGGTTGCAAAAAAATACATTGTCGCGTTAGATCAAGGCACTACAAGTTCTCGTGCCATTGTGTTTGATCATCAAGCGAATATTGTCGCCGTGGCACATCGTGAATTTACTCAACATTATCCGCAAGCGGGGTGGGTAGAGCATGATCCGATGGAGATATGGTCTTCACAAAGTTCAGTTTTGGTTGAAGTGCTAACTCGCGCGGGCATTAGCCGTCATGATGTTGCCGCGATAGGGATTACTAATCAACGCGAAACCACGATTGTCTGGAACAAGCACACAGGTAAGCCGGTATGTAATGCAATTGTATGGCAATGTCGCCGCAGCCAGGCAATATGCCAACATCATAAAGCACAAGGTGCTGAAGATATGGTGCGCCAGAAAACTGGGCTGGTACTAGATCCATATTTTTCGGCGTCAAAAGTTGAGTGGATTTTAAACAATGTTGAAGGCGCTCGTGAACAAGCCGAAGCCGGTGATTTATTGTTTGGCACCGTTGACACCTGGTTGGTGTGGAAACTCACACAAGGTGAAGTCCATGTGACCGAACCGACTAATGCATCTCGGACCATGTTATTTAACATTCATGACCAGCAGTGGGACCAAGAGTTGCTTGATCTGTTTAACATCCCTCGGGCAATGTTACCTGACGTGAAACCGTCTTGCGCAATATACGGCTATACCGAATTGGCTGGCAATCATGTTCCTGTGGCGGGCATGGCTGGCGATCAACAATCGGCGTTATTTGGCCAATTGTGCATTGAGCCTGGGATGGCTAAAAATACTTATGGCACAGGGTGTTTTTTGTTAATGAACACGGGTGACAAAGCGGTAGAGTCTACCCATGGGTTATTAACGACCATTGCTATTGGCGCTGATACAAAGGTGAATTATGCCCTAGAAGGCTCGGTATTTATGGGCGGCGCGGTCATTCAGTGGTTGCGTGATGAGTTAGGTCTTATTGCCGATGCTTGTGACACCCAATATTTTGCCGACAAAGTAGACGACACTAATGGCGTTTACTTGGTGCCTGCATTTGTGGGTTTAGGTGCGCCTTATTGGGATGCCGATGCCCGAGGTGCCATTATTGGTTTAACCCGGGGAGCCAATCGGAATCATATTATTCGCGCAGCATTAGAAGCAATTGCATACCAGTCTCGTGATGTGCTTGATGCTATGAGCAAAGACTCTAATGTACCGTTAACACAAATTCGAGTGGATGGTGGTGCGGTAGCGAATGACTTTTTAATGCAATTTCAAGCCGACATTACTGGGGTAACGGTTATTCGTCCGCAAGTAACAGAAACCACTGCGATGGGAGCTGCATTCCTCGCTGGCTTGGCTGTTGGTGTATGGAAGTCGACCGATGAATTAAAAACCATGCTGTCTACCGAGCGGGAGTTTACCTCAACAATGGATATAGAGACTCGTGCAACCTTATATAAGGGCTGGCAGAAAGCTGTATCTCAAGTGAGCCCTAATGGTGACGTTGGGTAAACGAAGTAAATATTACACTTCAATATCAATAAGCTGACTAGCGGTTTCTCCCCGAGTGGAGAATCGCTTATCCGTTTTCATTCGCCTCATTCGACTACCTAGATTTTTTTTCTCATTAACCGTTCTAGGTTTGGCGCGTCTTTCTTGACGTGGCGCTTCCTGCCGTTGAATCGGCATTTTATGAGTAATGCTGGGGGGTAATTGTGACTGAGGTGCCTCGTGGCTGTCTGCACTTATCGCACTGGTATGTTTGACTTGTTCAACAATCCTCTTACGCTCACTCACTGCCTGTACAGGTCTAGCTAGCATGGCATAAATGCTGTCGATACTCATGTTGCTCTCCTGTGACGGTGAAATGAAGTTGGATGTTTATCATCATAACTGTTTATCGGCTTAATTTGATTAAAATTTAATCTTATTTAGATTTTGGATCGTTTAATTACCTCTTTCATACTCTTGGTTGACTGGCTCCCTGTTGGTATGGGTGTTATCAATTATGCTCATTTCATTATTTTTATCAGTTATTCAATGATGTACCAAGGGCAATAGAATAACGTTAACGTCGCGATATTTTCCCATTTACGACCTCTAAAGGCGTATTTCCGCGTCAATAGCTTATCTATTGCCTATTAATGCAACGAAGTTAACAGGACACAGCGTTGAGCAGATCGATATCGCTGTAGCGTAATTTCTTAAGTGATAACACTGCTTTTAACTGTTTATTGTTGAGTCATCATCACCGTACATCCCATTAAGGCATTAAGAATAATTAACTGTGATTGCGAGATGAATTGATAAAATGCTTGCCCTCAACATGCAGGGTTAATGTTATACACCGTGATGTTCTGCAATCGATTTTTGGTCGTTAATACTTAGCCATTGATGCTTAGTAATCGATGTTTAGCAGTTGAGGTTTAGCAGTAATCTAATGATCAAAAGTTGTTTTAGCAGTGTTATTTAGCAGTGTTATTTACCTAAGCAATTTACCTGTGCAATACGATACAGCAAGGTGAATAGAGAGGTGTTTTCGCCTCAATAATACTGATATTGAAGATGCTCGACAGGCATAAGCATAAAATAAAGAGCTTTTTTAAACGTAGAAAATCGACTCAGTCGACTATTTGTTGATTTTTAATGTGCTTAAAATTGAGCTGTTGAGCAATATTACGAGGTAAAGATGGAGCATTCGAACGATTAAATAACATTAATTAAAAAGATCGCGAGTCTATTTTAGCCGATAAAGTGACCGTTATGTCTCTGGTTTAACTCATTTACCCTGATTTTTAGCTGTTTTCCTATGACAGCTCTGTCATTCATCCCGCTTGATATTAATTTGCTGCTAACCCGCTTGGGGTCTGGATTTAATATATCTGTCCATTGCTTGACAACACTTGCATAGAGTCCCTAAACTTAGCATTTGTGGGAAGAAGTGGATCATTGTGGATCAAATGACAACATTAAGGGCTAAATAACGTGTTTCGTGGTGCCAGTGCAATCAACATGGATGCTAAAGGGCGGATCGCTATTCCAGCGAGATACCGTGATGCGTTACGTGTGGAGCATGCCGGTACTGTGATTATGACCGTTGATATTGACGCTGCTTGTTTGTTGATTTATCCGTTACATGAATGGGAGCAGATTGAAGCAAAGCTAAGATTGCTTTCTGATACCGATCCACTTGAGCGTTCCTTTAAACGAAAATTACTAGGTCACGCACAAGATTGTGAACTAGACAGCCACGGACGTATTGTGATTCCGCCGGCATTGCGAAGTTTCGCCAGTTTAGAAAAGAAAACCATGCTGGTGGGCTTACTGAATAAATTTGAATTATGGGAAGAGAGTGCTTGGCAGCAACAAATGGATGATGGCAATGCGCTCATTCAAAGCCAAGATTTAGCCAGCAATGAACGCTTGGCACACTTTTCACTGTAATGACCAAAAAGGTTAGAAGAACCCAATGAGCCAAGAGTTTGCCCATTTATCAGTATTATTGAATGAGACCGTTGATGGTCTCAATATCCAAAGTGATGGCATCTACATTGATGGCACGTTTGGCCGAGGTGGGCATTCGCGTCATGTATTAAGCCATTTAGGCGAAAATGGTCGTTTAATTGCAATTGATCGTGATCCACAAGCCATTGAAGCTGCAAAACAGTTTGCTGATGATCCACGTTTTCAAATCGTACACGGTGGCTTTGGTCAATTAGCTGAGTATGTCGAGGAACTTGGGTTAACCGGTAAAATTAATGGTGTATTGCTTGATCTTGGCGTGTCGTCACCACAATTAGACGATGCTGAACGTGGCTTTAGTTTTTTACGTGATGGCCCGCTCGATATGCGCATGGACAATAGCCAAGGGCAAACTGCGGCGCAGTGGATAGCGCGTGCAGAAATTGAAGATATGGCATGGGTATTTAAAACCTACGGCGAAGAAAAAAATTCGCGCCACATTGCACGTTGTATCGCTGCCGATCGCGAAAAAACACCTTTTTTGCGTACCAAAGATTTAGCCGATTTAATCGCGCGCATCACTAAAAACAAAGAGCGTAATAAGCATCCTGCAACGCGGGTGTTCCAGGCTATTCGTATTTATATTAACAGTGAATTAGAACAAATCGATCAAGCACTTGAAGGCGCATTAGCAGTATTAGCACCCCAAGGACGTCTATCGGTGATCAGTTTTCATTCGTTAGAAGACCGTATGGTTAAGCGTTTCATTCGCCGCCATAGCCAAGCTGAAAGCGTGCCATATGGATTGCCTATCATGGAAGCAGAGCTTAATAAATCGCGCAAATTAAAGGCGGTTAGTAAGGCACTAAAGCCTTCTGATGCAGAATTAGAGCAAAATCCACGTGCGCGTAGCTCAGTATTACGAGTTGCCGAACGTCTGGATTATTAACCACTGAGGGTAATGTGAGCCAATCACCATTAAATTTGCCTCGGATTGTGTTACATGACATTTGGCACCACAAGTGGGTATTGCTGTTGAGTATTTTGGTTGTGATGAATGGCGTAGCCGTCGTTTATACCAGCCATGTAACACGTAAGTTGATTACTCAATGGGATCAACTTCTACAAGAGCAAGATCGCTTAGATATTGAATGGCGAAACCTATTATTAGAAGAACAATCGCAATCAGAGCACAGTCGTGTGACTCGGATGGCAACCAAAGAATTAAATATGTCTCGGCCGCTTCCTAAGGAGGAAGTTATCATTCGAGTCCAGTGAGCATAGGGAATATGGCTAGACAAGCAAAGCAAAAATTAGGTCACGAACTTATTCCATGGCGTTTATACGTTGTGGTGGGGTTCGTTTTGTTATTATTTTGCAGTCTAGTTGCACGTGCGGCCTATATTCAAATTATTGAGCCAGATAAACTGCGTCACGAAAGTGATATGCGCACATTACGCACAACCAGCAATCAAGTTCAGCGAGGCTTAATCACCGATCGCAATGGCGATATGCTCGCGGTTAGTGTTCCTGTGCGAGCTGTGTGGGCTGATCCTAAACATGCTCATGATCAAGATGCATTTAAAGACATGCGACGTTGGCAAGCTCTTGCTGATGTTCTGCAGGAACCTGTCGATGTATTGGTCAGGAAAGTCAAAAACAATCCTAAAAAGCGCTTTGTATATCTTAAACGTCAAGTGACCTCTGCTGTTGCTGACTATATTGAGCAGCTTAAAATTGGTGGTATTTACCTTAAATCAGAATCCCGTCGTTACTATCCTGCTGGTGAAACGGCTGCACAGTTAATTGGTATCACTAATATCGATGATGTGGGCATTGAAGGCATCGAAAATACTTATAATACTTGGTTAACAGGAACACCTTCTAAGCAAAAAGTACGTAAAGCCCGTGATGGCAGTGTGGTTGAGCGTTTAGATATCGTGCAAGAAGGCGAAAGCTCTAACGATTTAGTGCTCAGTATCGATCAACGTATTCAGCAGTTGGCATATCGTGAATTGAAACGTGCGACAGAAGTATACCAAGCGACTTCAGGGTCTGTGGTGGTCATCGATGTGACCACTGGCGAAGTGCTAGCGATGGTAAATACGCCTTCATATAATCCCAATGCCCGAGATAATTTACAGCCTCACCGTATGCGTAATCGTGCCTTAACTGACACATTTGAACCCGGGTCTACTATTAAACCTTTTGTTGTTGCAGCGGCTCTAGATTCTGGCACAGTGAAAGTAAATGAATTGATCTCGACATCACCAGGGTGGATGCGGATTGGTGGACGTCAAGTTCGCGATTCGAATAACTATGGTGACATGACGTTAGCCAAAATTTTGGTTAAATCGAGTAACGTGGGCATTAGTAAGCTGTCCTTGTCTATGCCTGTTGAACAATTACTCGGTACATACCAATCCATGGGATTAGGTAATTATTCGGGGATTAATTTAACCGGTGAAAGTGCCGGATTAATTCATAATCGCCATCGTTGGTCTGACTTTGAACGCGCCACCCTGTCTTTTGGTTATGGCTTTACCGCGACACCATTACAAATTGCACGTATGTACGCCACGCTAGGCAGTGGTGGAATACTTTATCCAGTATCGATTTTAAAACTGAGACAGCCACCTAAAGGCGAGCAGGTTATTTCAAATAAAGTCGCCTATGACGTAATGGAAATGCTCGTTGGGGTGACTGAAACGGGAGGCACAGGAACCAAAGCACATATTGATGGTTACCCCGTTGCAGGTAAATCAGGTACAAGCCGTAAAGCCGTTGCTGGGGGGTATGGCGATGATTATGTCGCTTTATTTGCTGGTGTAGCTCCGGTTCATAAACCACGCTTGGCTATTTCAGTTGTGATTAATGAACCCAAAGGCGACAAATATTACGGTGGCGATGTTGCCGGCCCTGCTTTTGCTAAAATAATGTCAGGTGCTTTGCAAATGCTTAATGTAGAACCAATTTCAGAGCAGGAGGCTGTTCATTTGGCCACTGCGCGAGGAGCGCAGAATAATGTTATTAAATGATTTATTAGCGCCGTGGTTCCATTACTCTGGCCGCGAATCCATTAATGGGTTAACACTAGACAGCCGTGACGTAGAACGTGGCGGTTTATTTGTGGCGTTACCTGGTCATAAAGTCGATGGTCGAGTATTCATTCCTCAAGCGATTAACGCTGGAGCAACGGCGATACTGATCCATACCGATAATCCAGATGAACATGGCATCGTCGATCGTCTTCAATATACTGTGCCATTAGTGTTTTTTTGCCAACTAGGCCGCCAATTGTCGGCCGTTGCTGCTCAGTTTTACTTATCCAATAACCAATCGTTATCTTTGATTGGAATAACCGGTACCAATGGCAAAACTTCTGTAAGCCAAATTATTGCTCAAATTGTCCATTTACTTGGCCATCAAGCCGCTGTGATGGGCACATTAGGTAATGGTTTGTGGGGCCAACTTGTTGATAGTGGCAATACGACTGCTGATGCAATAACGGTTATGCGCCAGCTTAGTGAGTTTGCTGCTAAAGGGGCTGAACTGTGTGCTATGGAAGTGTCTAGCCATGGTTTAGTACAAGGACGAGTAGAAGCGGCACCATTTGAGATAGCAGTGTTTACTAATTTAAGCCGTGATCATCTAGATTATCACGGTGATATGGATTCTTACGCTGCGGCTAAAAAACGCTTATTTCAATTTCCTAGTGTAAAACATGGTGTGATTAATATTGATGATGCCGTGGGCGAGAAATGGTTGACCCAACTTGAGAATGAAAAGAATAAGTCATTCAGCATTCATGGTAATTCTGCTGCCGACTTTTACTGTGATGCCATTGAATATCATGATGCAGGTGTCACCGCGACATTGCATTTTGTCGAGATTAATAGTGGGCTTCCTGTAAGTGTGCAGCTTGACTCGCCGCTATTAGGTGCATTTAACTTGTCTAACCTAGTGGCAGCAATAGCTGTGCTGTATTTACAGGGCAAGCCAATGGCATCTATTTTGGCGGTGCTGCCGTTGTTGGTTCCTGTTGCGGGTCGTATGGAGCGTTTTTCATCTACTAACAGCGCGACTTTGGTTGTTGACTATGCCCATACTCCAGATGCAATTGAGCAAGCGTTAAAAGCATTAAGATTGCACTGCAAAGGAACTCTGTGGTGTGTATTCGGCTGCGGTGGCGATCGTGACAAAGGTAAACGTCCTTTGATGGCACAAGCCGCTGAGCAATATGCAGATAAAGTGATGATCACAAGTGACAATGCCCGTAGTGAAGATCCACAAACCATTATTGACGATATTTTACAGGGTATTAGTCAGCCTCAAAACGTGCTTACTCAAGTAGACCGTATTGAAGCCATTACCCATGTTGTTGCATTGGCACACGTTGACGATATTGTACTGCTTGCTGGCAAGGGGCATGAAACCTATCAAGAAGTGGCAGGACAACGTATTGATTATGATGAACGCGCCTTAGCATTCAAGTTGTCTCAGGAGGCATCATGATTAGTGTCACTATGTCGATATTAGCCCAGCATCTTAATGGCACCCTACACGGCCAAGACGGAGTGATTACGAGTGTCAGTACTGACAGTCGCAACATTCCAGCTCAATGTTTATTTATCGCGTTAAAAGGCGAGCGTTTTGATGGCCATGACTTTGTTGATACTGCGATTAAAAATGGTGCAGCAGCACTGTTGGTCGATCATCTATTAGTCGACCATCCTTTTGCCGCCGATATTGCGCAAATTGTAGTTGCCGATACCCAAAAGGCTATGGGCAAGATGGGAGCGTTTGTGCGCCAAACCGTGGCGCCTATTTGCGTCGCGTTAACGGGGTCAAACGGCAAAACCAGCGTTAAAGAAATGCTGGCCACTATTTTATCTCAACATCACCAAGTGTTATTTACCGCCGGCAATTTTAACAACGAAATTGGTGTGCCGTTAACTTTGCTACGGTTAAGTAAAGGTGATGAATATGGGGTATTTGAACTTGGCGCAAATCATCGTGGTGAGATCGATTACACCTCGTCGTTAGTGCTGCCTCAAGTCGCGTTAGTGAATAATGTCGGCAATGCTCATCTTGAAGGATTTGGTTCGCTGGAAGGTGTTGCTCAGGCTAAATCTGAAATTTTTAATCATCTTGCTCAAGATGGCACGGCGATTATTAATGCTGACGACAAGTTTGCAGACTTTATGCTGCAACAGTCGCAAGGGCACAAACACCTGCGTTTTAGCCGTGAAATGAATGTCGATGCCGATGTTACCGCAACAGACATAGTGGCAGATGCCAATGGTTGTTATCGGTTTACATTAACCTTTGATGGACAGCAAGAAGTGGTGCAATTGCCATTGGCGGGTCTGCATCAAGTGAGTAATGCTCTGGCTGCAGCATCTATGTGTATTGCTTTAGATATATCGCTTTACGACATCGCACAAGGCTTTGCTTTGCTTAAACCGGTAAAGGGTCGTATGCAGCCCCATGAGCTTGGTCGAGTGTTATTAATTGATGATAGCTATAACGCTAATCCAACGTCAGTAAGTGCGGCGATTAATTGGTTGCAGCAACGTGATGGATATCGTTGTTTAGTGCTGGGAGATTTAGGCGAATTAGGCGACAATGCTGCCCCTTTGCACGCCAGCATTGGATTACAGGTTAAAAATGCAGCCATAGAGTCGCTATTTTGTTGCGGCCAGTTGTCGGCAAATACCAGTGAAGCATTTGGCAGTGAACACTTTTGTGCTCAAGAGCCATTAATCGTGGCATTGCAAAAACAGTTAACAAGTACCAAAGGTAATATCACCGTTTTAGTTAAAGGTTCCCGCAGCGCCGCTATGGAGCGAGTTGTGGACAGTTTATTAGATGCCTTTGGGCGTGGGGAGTTAGTGTAGATGCTGGTTTATCTAGCCGAGTATTTAACCCAATTTTATAGCGGGTTTAACGTTTTTTCATATGTAACGTTCCGGGCTATTTTAGGCTTGTTAACTGCATTGGTGTTTAGTTTGTGGTGGGGGCCGATTTTAATTAAGCACCTGCAAACGCTGCAAATTGGTCAAGTCGTTCGTGATGACGGTCCAGAATCGCATTTCAGTAAGCGTGGAACACCGACAATGGGCGGAATTCTTATCCTTGCGGGCATTTTTATCAGTGTGCTGCTGTGGGGCGACTTATCTAATCGTTATGTATTAGTCACTTTATTTGTACTAGCCAGTTTTGGTGTCATTGGTTTTATTGATGATTACCGTAAAGTGGTTAAGAAAGATTCTAAAGGCCTAATTGCACGTTGGAAATACGCGCTGCAGTCAATTGCCGCTTTAGTGGTTGCAGTGTATTTGTATAGCTCATCAACCATGGTTGGCGAAACACAATTAGTTGTGCCGTTTTTTAAAGATATTATGCCGCAACTGGGCTTTATGTTTATTTTATTAGCTTACTTCACCATTGTGGGTGCCAGTAACGCAGTGAACTTAACCGACGGCTTAGATGGTTTGGCGATTATGCCAACCGTAATGGTTGCGGCTGCGTTTGCATTAATCGCTTACTTATCTGGTCATGCACAATTTGCCAGTTATTTGCACCTACCTCATTTACCGTTAGCCGGTGAATTGGTGATTGTGTGTACGGCTATGGTCGGTGCAGGTTTAGGTTTTTTATGGTTCAACACCTACCCAGCACAAGTGTTTATGGGCGATGTAGGCTCATTAGCGTTGGGTGCTGCATTAGGTGTGATTGCTATTTTGGTTCGCCAAGAGATTTTATTAGTGATCATGGGTGGCGTGTTTGTGATGGAAACGGTATCGGTGATATTGCAGGTGGGTTCGTATAAGTTACGTGGTCAACGAATTTTCCGTATGGCACCTATTCATCATCACTATGAGTTAAAAGGGTGGCCAGAGCCGCGTGTAATCGTGCGTTTTTGGATTATCTCGTTGTTTTTAGTGTTACTGGGTCTCGCGACTCTAAAATTACGCTAAGTAATTAATCAAGGTCAGTATTATGCAAACTCAATATACGCACATTGTTTTAGGCTTAGGGGCAACAGGGCTCTCGGTCGTGCGTTTTTTAGTGTCTAAAGGCATTAAACCTTTAGTGATGGACAGTCGTCGTCATCCGCCGGGTGCAGATACGTTGGCACAAGAGTTTGCCGATATTGAATTATTGGCTGGCGGGTTTGATTGTCGTTATTTAGTTCAGTCTAGCCAAATTATCATCAGCCCTGGTGTGCCAATCGATACGCCTGAAGTGCGTGCAGCATTGGACATGGGAATTGAAGTGATTGGTGATGTCGAGTTATTTGCTCGAGAAATAGCAGACAAAAAACCTTGCGTTGTCGGTATCACTGGATCAAATGGTAAATCTACGGTGACGACATTAGTGTACGAAATGCTGTTAGCTGCCGGAAAATCGGTGGCGATTGGCGGTAATATTGGCACACCAGCGCTGGATTTATTACCTCAGAATGCAAACTTTTACGTACTTGAACTATCGAGTTTTCAACTTGAAACAACTCATTCATTAAATTGTATCGCGGCAACGTGTCTCAATGTTAGCGAAGATCATATGGATCGCTATAGTGACTTAAATACTTACCGCGAAGCAAAATTACGCTTATACCCACAAAGTCGCTTTGTGATGTACAACCGTGATGACGAGTTAACTTATCCGTTAGAGCCAATGAATCAAAATAATTTTGGTTTGGATGTGCCAGAAGGCGATGCATGGGGATTAAGTGATGGCAAGATTTTCCATGGTGACAGTGAAATTATTAATTTAATTGATGTGACCTTAATTGGTAGCCATAACCATGCAAACTTATTAGCTGCAATGGCATTAGCCGATGCTTGTGGTGTCGGTAAAGAGGCCATGATAGAAGTGGCTAAAACCTTTGTTGGTTTAAGCCATCGTTGCGAACTGATTGCCGTTAAGCAAGGTGTGTCGTATATCAATGACTCTAAAGCGACCAATGTTGGCGCGACAGTTGCCGCGCTAGAGGGACTTAATTCACACTTAGGTGATTTGTATTTGATCGCCGGTGGAGACGGTAAAGGCAGTGATTTTAGTCCGCTTATAGAACCGTTGAGCAATATTACCCAGCTTATTACCTTGGGGCGAGATGGACGCAAAATTGCCAAATTAAAACCAGGCACTATTGAAGTGACAACGATGGCAGAGGCCGTCGCCAAAGCCGCTGAATTAACATCGTCTGGTGACATAGTATTATTGTCGCCAGCATGTGCAAGTTTAGATATGTATAAGAACTTTATGGCTCGCGGTGATGATTTTAGACAGTGTGTGGAGTCGTTAGCCGATGGCGAATAACGAGCAGCAACTTAGCTTGTTTAAACGGGGCCTTAATTGGACTTTGCCCTCGTTATTATCAGATGACCATACACCGGGTATGCCGTTATACGACCGTAGCTTTCTAGTCGCGATTGTCGGCTTAATGTGTTTTGGCTTTGTTATGGTGATGTCTGCTTCAATGCCTGAAGCGACCAAACTGACTGGCGACCCGTTTTATTTTATGTATCGCCATGTGCTTTACCTTGTTGGCTGCGTAGTGATTGCTTTCGTGGTACTGAAGTTTGAAGTCAGCTATTGGGAAAAAAACAGCGGCATGCTGATGCTAGCGGTGTTGGTATTATTGATAGCAGTACTGTTTATCGGTACTTCGGTTAACGGTGCTCGTCGTTGGTTGTCTATCGGTCCTATTAGGATCCAAGTCGCCGAAATGGCCAAGTTTGTGTTTATTGTATACATGGCAGGTTACCTAGTACGTCGTCATGGTGAATTACGCGAAAACCGTAAAGGCTTCTATAAACCGATTGGGGTTTACGGTTTGTTCGCAGTATTGATTTTGTTACAGCCTGACCTAGGCACCGTGGTGGTGTTGTTTGTGTGTACGGTAAGCTTGTTGTTTCTGGCTGGCGCGCGCATTACAGACTTTATGGTGTTGATATTACTTGGCGTAGCGACCTTCGTATTACTGGTGCTATTCGAACCCTACCGTATGCGACGTGTGACCTCGTTTATGGATCCGTGGGAAGACCCATTTGGCAGTGGTTATCAGTTGACGCAGTCCTTAATGGCTTATGGCCGAGGCGATTGGTTTGGTCAGGGTTTAGGTAACAGTATTCAGAAGCTGGCTTATTTACCTGAGGCACACACTGATTTTATCTTTGCTGTTATCGGTGAGGAGCTGGGGTTTACCGGTATTATGGTGGTGTTATGCACATTATTTTTTATTGCTATACGTGCGATTAGATTGGGTAATTTATGTTTAAAAATGCAGCGCCCTTTTGAAAGTTATGTCGCCTATGGTGTTGGTATTTGGATTTGTTTTCAGACCGTAGTTAACGTAGGGGCCAGTATTGGTATGTTACCAACCAAAGGGTTAACCCTACCGTTTATTAGCTATGGTGGCAGTAGTTTGTGGATTATGACTGCTGCGGTGATGTTGCTTGTTAGGATAGATCATGAACGTCGAGTTAGTTTGGTGCAAGCCGTACAAGGGAGAACCAGTTAATGAACAGTAATATTAGTCGTTCTCCTAAGATATTAATTATGGCTGGCGGTACGGGTGGTCATGTTTTTCCTGCACTTGCAGTGGCGAAGTATTTAGCGGAGAAAGGTTGGCAAATACGTTGGTTAGGTACTGCCGACCGAATGGAAGCGCGTTTAGTGCCTCAACACGGATTTGATATTGAATTTATCGATATTAAAGGTGTGCGTGGTAATGGGCTTATACGTAAGTTAGCGGCACCATTTAAAATTATCCGTTCAATTATTCAAGCCAAAGCGGTAATTGATGATTTTCAACCCGATGTGATTCTAGGCATGGGCGGTTTTGCCAGCGGCCCGGGCGGAGTGGCCGGAAAATTGTCAGGTATTCCTGTCGTGTTGCATGAGCAAAATGCGATTCCAGGATTAACCAATAAGTTGTTATCTAAGATTGCCAAAAAAGTGTTGTGTGCATTCCCCAATACCTTTACCAGTAGCGTCGCTAATGTTGAGGTTGTGGGTAATCCCATCCGCCAAGAGCTGATTGAGTTAGGCGCACAAATTAAAACACCGCAAGCCGATGCGTTAAGAGTATTGGTGGTAGGTGGCAGTTTAGGTGCCAAAGTATTGAATGATGTCATGCCTGCTGTCGTGGCTCATCTGAGTAAATATCATTCTCTGACAGTTTGGCACCAAGTGGGCAAAAATAACCAAACAACAGTAAAGTCGAGTTATCAACAACTTGGCCAATCAGACAGTGTCAATGTTGCAGAATTTATTGATGATATGGAAGCCGCTTATCGTTGGGCCGATGTAGTGGTTTGCCGCTCGGGTGCCCTTACAGTGTCCGAACTGGCAGCCGTGGGTTTACCGAGTATTTTAGTGCCGTATCCTCATGCAGTGGATGATCATCAAACAGTGAATGCATCAGTACTTGTTGATGCTGGCGCAGGATTTTTATTACCACAAACCATTTTAAATGCAGATAACCTTGCTGAGAAATTGCAGTTATTTGCTGAAAATAGACAAGAACTAGCCCAAATGGGTCATAAGGCAAGAGGCGTAGCGGTATTAGATGCGACTCAACGAGTAGCAGATATTTGTGCCTCATTTGCGAGAAAGGGTTGAAATGACTAAGACAGAAAGATACGCACAGCTTCGTAGCATGATCCCTGAAATGAGACGGATTAAGCGCATTCATTTTGTTGGCATCGGTGGTGCCGGCATGGGTGGTATTGCGGAAGTGCTTGTAAACGAAGGTTATCAAATAAGCGGCTCAGATATCGCTATCAATAGCGTAACTGAGCGTTTGGCGAGTCTTGGCGCAAAAATCATTATTGGCCATCAGGCCCAAAGCGTTGAACAGGTTGATGTTGTTGTCGTTTCGACTGCCATTAACCCGCAAAATCCTGAGATTATTGCCGCTAAAGAATTACGTATTCCGATTGTACGCCGTGCAGAGATGCTGGCTGAGTTAATGCGCTATCGTCATGGTGTTGCGATAGCCGGCACTCATGGTAAAACCACCACGACGAGCTTAATTGCCAGTGTATATGGTCAAGCTGGCCGTGATCCAACATTTGTGATTGGTGGTTTGCTTAATAGCGCAGGTACCAATGCACGCCTAGGCACCAGTCGTTACCTTATTGCTGAAGCAGATGAAAGCGATGCAAGCTTTTTGCATTTGCAGCCAATGGTCAGTGTGATCACCAATATCGAAGCCGATCACATGGATACCTATGGTGGCGACTTTGAGAAACTGAAAACCACTTTTATCGATTTTTTACATAATCTGCCGTTTTATGGCGTCGCAGTAATGTGTATTGATGATGAAGTGATCCGCGAAATTATGCCACGTATTGGCCGCCAAGTTGTGACCTATGGTTTCAGTGAAGAGGCTGATGTCCAGGCGATTAATTTTGCACAAAATGGTCACCAGTCAAGCTTTACGGTTAAGCGTCATGGCAAAGATAATGTTGATATTGTACTTAATTTGCCAGGTGAACATAACGTTCTTAACGCTTTAGCCGCGATTGCTGTCGCCAGTGAAGATGACATCGATGATAGTGCGATTGTACAAGCACTTGCAGAGTTTGAAGGTATAGGTCGTCGTTTTCAGCATTTAGGTGAATTTGAAACACCTAATGGCAGTGTCATGCTCGTGGACGACTACGGCCATCATCCAAGTGAAGTATTAGCAACGATTAAAGCAGCGCGAGCAGGTTGGCCAGACAAGCGTTTAGTGATGGCATATCAACCGCATCGTTACAGCCGTACGCGCGACTTATATGAAGACTTTGTCGATGTATTGTCGCAGGTAGATTGTTTATTATTATTAGATGTTTATGCAGCGGGTGAAGCTCCTATCCCGGGTGCCGATGGGCGCGCTTTATGCCGTTCAATTAGATTACGAGGTCAAATAGACCCTATTTTTGTCGCCAGTCCAGATCAACTAGCGGCAGTTTTACCTGATGTGTTGCAACATGGGGATTTATTTATGACCCAGGGTGCGGGTAATATTGGTGCTTTATCGAAAGAATTAGCTCAGAATAATTTGGGTTGTAAAGTGCTTGTAGAAGAGCAATAAAGTGATTGATTTTTCACCAATTATTGTGTGTGAAAATCGAGCTTTAAACCTTATGAATTGGTCTATATAATGACCGATCTTTTGGAGTTAACTCCGGAACAACGTCAGAGGCGGATTTAAGGTGTCGTGGAGCGATAAAGGGCGGCAACTAAAACATAAATTAGCTCGTGTTAATTGGTATTTTTGCACTGGTGTAGTGTTTTTATGCAGTGTGCTTGGCACCGTTGTTTGGGGTTGTGTGCAACTACACGAGTTGTTAAACGATGCTGATGCATTGCCTATTGAAGCGGTTGCTATTAAAGGTGAGCGAATTTATACCACCGATGACGAAATTAAAAATGCATTACAGTCATTAATGCAAAGTAGTTTTTTTAGCGCAGATGTGGTGGATGTACAAAAAGCATTAGAAGCATTGCCGTGGGTTTATCATGCATCAGTAAGACGAGAATGGCCGGCAAAGTTTAAGGTTACCTTACAAGAACAACAAGCTGTAGCGCATTGGAACGAAGTGTCTTGGCTTAATATTAACGGTGAGGTTTTTGATGCGTTTGCGCATTCAGAACATGATGCCTTACCCAAGTTATCTGGCCCAGAAGGGACAGAAATAGAAGTATTGACCAGCTACCAGCAGTTAGATGATTTATTGACAATAAACGAGTTTAAGTTGATCAGTTTACGCTTAAGTCCTCGCCATGCGTGGCATGCTGTACTGGCTAACGGAATTGAAATAGAGCTTGGGCGAGAAGATAAAATGTCACGGATACAACGCTTTATTAATGTGTATCCAACTTTGAAGCAAAGTGAAAAACCAATTGCGACCGTTGATTTACGTTACGATACCGGGTTCGCCGTAGGTTGGGATGATTCAAAAAAGAGAGTCGACAATAAATGACCAAAAATCAGGAAAGAAACCTCATCGTGGGGTTAGATATAGGGACATCCAAGGTCGCAGTGATCATTGGTGAAGTATTACCTGATGGTGAGATTAGTGTCATTGGTTTAGGTAATCATCCTTCTCGCGGCATGGATAAAGGCGGCGTGAATGATCTCGACTCTATAGTGCGCAGTGTGCAACGGGCGTTAGATCAAGCCGAGTTAATGGCTGATTGCCAGGTTTCATCGGTGTACTTAAGTATTTCGGGTAAACATATTGCCTGCCAAAATGAAAATGGCATGGTGTCGATTAACGACGAAGAAGTCACCCAAGAAGACGTCGATAATGTAATCCATACCGCACGCTCGGTTAAGATCCCGACAGAACGTCGTATTTTGCATGTATTGCCGCAAGAGTATTCAATTGACGTTCAAGACGGCATTAAGAGCCCAATTGGTATGTCGGGCATGCGTATGGAAGCCAAGGCTCATATTGTTACCTGTGCTAATGATATGGCCAAAAACATTACTAAGAGTGTCGAGCGTTGCGGTTTAAAAGTAGATGATTTGGTATTTTCGGGCATCGCTTCTGCAGACTCTGTACTCACAAATGATGAGAAAGATTTAGGCGTGTGTATTGTTGATATTGGTGGTGGCACAACCGATATTGCTGTATATACCAACGGCGCATTACGTCATTGTGCAGTTATTCCTGTAGCGGGTAACCAAGTCACAAGTGATATCGCCAAGATATTCAGAACACCGTTGACGCATGCCGAACAAATTAAAGTGCAGTTTGCCAGTGCCAGAAGTTCTACGGTAAGCCGTGAAGACAGTATTGAAGTACCGTCAGTGGGTGGTCGTCCTTCACGTAGCATGTCACGCCATACTCTGGCAGAAGTGGTAGAGCCAAGATATCAAGAATTGTTTGAGCTTGTGCTTAAGCAGTTACAAGATAGCGGTCTAGAAGATCAAATTGCAGCAGGGATTGTGCTTACTGGAGGAACGTCCTCGATATCGGGTGCCGTTGATATTGCTGAAGCAACCTTTGGTATGCCAGTTCGTGTCGCATCACCGCTACCAGTAAAAGGGTTATACGAATATGTTGATCAACCTATTTATTCAACAGGAATAGGGTTGCTTCATTATGGCGCAAGACGAGTCATCGAACGACAGTTCGAACGACCTGAGCGCCAAGGGGTTACCAGCTTTTTGAATCGGGTCAAAAGTTGGTTTAAGGGTGAATTTTAATAACGCAGACAAATGGAGATCAGACAATGTTTGAGATCATGGATACACATTCAGACGAAGCGGTGATTAAAGTCATCGGCGTCGGTGGCGGCGGCGGAAACGCGGTCGAACATATGGTAAAACACAGCATCGAAGGTGTTGAATTTATCGTTACCAATACAGATGCACAAGCACTACGTAAATCAAGTGCTGGTTCAACTATTCAGCTTGGCCGCGACGTGACTAAAGGTCTCGGTGCGGGCGCAAACCCAGATGTGGGCCGTCAAGCCGCTGAAGAAGACCGCGAGAATATTCGTGCTGCAATTAAAGGGTCTGACATGATCTTTATCGCTGCCGGCATGGGTGGTGGTACCGGTACTGGTGCTGCTCCTGTTGTGGCAGAAATTGCCCGTGAAGAAGGTATTTTAACCGTTGCAGTTGTGACCAAGCCTTTTCCTTTTGAAGGTAAAAAGCGCATGGCCTATGCAGAACTTGGTATTGCCGAGTTAGCTAAACATGTGGATTCGTTAATTACGATCCCCAATGAAAAGCTATTAAAAGTATTGGGTCGTGGTACTTCATTGCTTGATGCTTTTGCTGCAGCTAACAATGTATTACTTGGTGCTGTTCAAGGTATTGCTGAGCTAATTACTCGTCCTGGTCTAATCAACGTCGATTTCGCCGATGTGAAAACCGTTATGTCCGAAATGGGTAATGCCATGATGGGTACCGGTGTTGCTCGTGGTGATGATCGCGCTGAAGAAGCTGCAGAAGCTGCTGTGGCTAGCCCATTACTTGAAGATATCGACTTAGCCGGTGCGCGCGGTGTGTTAGTTAACATTACTGCAGGTATGGATATTACTATCGAAGAGCTTGAAACCGTGGGTAACCACGTTAAAGCTTATGCATCTGACAATGCAACTGTTGTAGTCGGTGCTGTCATTGATCCTGAAATGAGCGATGAGTTACGCGTAACTGTAGTTGCTACAGGTATCGGCGCAGAGAAAAAGCCAGACATTCAATTAGTGTCTAAGCCTGTTGCTCGTCCAGAACCTGTTGTAATAGAGCCGCGTCCAGAACCTGTTGATGAAGTGATGACACAACAAAGTTACGCTGCGCCAAAAGGTAATGCTGTTCCGCAGCCTCAACCTGTACAGCGTACTGATGCTGACTATCTTGATATTCCGGCATTTTTGCGTAAGCAAGCTGATTAATACACGGATAAAACGTTATGTTTTTGCGTGATTAATGAGCGAAGTGTGCGAAAAAGGTTATTTTGCAAGCAGGTTTATACATTTACTCTGTGTTTGGCGTTTTTTTTGTGAAAAGCTAAATTTATGGTAGCATGTTGTACCAGTTATGCATGATAGCCTAAGGCTATTTTTGCAACTATTTGTTTAATATTGATATTTATGGGCGACTGAATGATTTTTCAAAGAACTGTTCAACAAATGGTGAAGAGCACTGGGGTCGGATTACATTCCGGCAACAAAGTGACTCTATGCATTATGCCCGCACCAGTGAATACAGGGATTGTACTAAAACGTACCGATCTTAGCCCTGCTGTGTCTATCCCAGCCAAAGCTGATATGGTTCGTGAAACAACAATGTGTACCGCCCTTGTAAACGATGCTGGGATTAGAATATCAACCATTGAGCATTTGTTTGCGGCACTTGCCGGCTTAGGCATCGATAATGCAATTATCGAGGTCGATGCACCAGAAATCCCGATTATGGATGGCAGTGCAAGCCCATTTGTGTTCTTACTGCAAAGTGCAGGAATTAAAGAACAAGCTGCAGCTAAAAAATACCTAAAAATCATCAAACCTGTGCGTGTTGAAGATGGCGATAAATGGGCTGAGTTAAAACCTTTTAAAGGCTTTAGAGTTGATTTTAGAATTGACTTTGATCATCCAGAAATTGCTCGTAGTCAACAACACATGGTGATGGACTTTTCGACATCAGCGTTTGTGAAAGACATTAGTCGTGCCAGAACATTTGGTTTTATGCGAGATATTGAATACCTACGAGCGAATAATCTAGCACTAGGTGGCAGCATGGAAAATGCCGTTGTACTTGACGAATATCGTGTATTAAACCCTGATGGTCTGCGTTATGAAGACGAATTCGTTAAGCATAAAATCCTCGATGCATTTGGTGACTTATATGTTGCTGGTCATGCCATCGTCGGCGAATTTTCAGCTTATAAAACTGGTCATGCGTTAAACAACCAACTTGTGCGTGCATTACTTGCTCAGCAAGATGCGTGGGAGTTGGTAAGCTTTGATAAAGAGGCTGATGTGCCTGTCAGCTTCATGGTTCCAGGTGCGTTAGCGCACGTTTAATCAGTTAAGATTGCCTATTACGGCTGGCTAATGCAGCCAGCCGTTTTAGTTTTTCACCTAAAGAACCATCAACATGTGCAGCTAATGCTTCAATATGTTGTGCTGCAGTGGTGCTGATCACATTTTGATTAGGTTGAGATTGTGGTTTTGCTAAGGCAAGCCCAGGATTGACTTTCACCTCTATAGCGGTAAGCATCGGAAGTGTGTCAGTTTGAAGTTGTTTTAATAGCTTCTGCTTTTGAAAGTTTATTCTTGCAGCCCATGCTGCAGATGTCGTTTCAATAACAAGAACACCCTGGCGGATATTAGCAACTTTTAGCTGCTCTGCCACAGGACCATTTAACGTCTGTTTGACATAACGATTCAGATTATTAAGTAGTTCTGCTTTCTCGGCCAGTTCAGGCAGTCTCCCAGACAAATGAACTAAATTGCTGAGATCTTGAGGGGGCTTTTTCATATGATAATAAGATGGCTGAATTAGGCTATGAGTGTAACAGTTTTTATCCAAGGTCGAAATGGTGTAACGCGCTGGCAACCTAGTAAGCGTTGGTTACTCCTACCTATTATTCTGATGGCCACTGGCACAGGAATATATCAATATAGCACTGAGCGTTTTGCTAACCAACAAGCGAAAGTTGATGAAAATAAACAGCTTCGCCAACAGCAAAAGCAACAAGTGGTAGAACTCAAAACTGCAACAGAAACCCAGCTGGCAACTTTGGTTGCTCATGTGGCAAAAATGCAGGCCAAAATCACCCGACTTGAAGCCCTAGGGCAGCAAGTAGCGCAAAATAACCTCCTTGATGACCAATTTGATTTCTCTACAGAAGTTGGTATCGGCGGGTTAAGCGAAATCGGCAATGGTGTCGAATTAAGCCAGCTTATCGATGAAATGAATAAGTTGGCGTCTAGAATTGATAATAATAACGTTCAGCTATCACTACTTGAAACAGTAGCATCTAATCTCCATATAGATGAAGAGCGTTATATATCAGGGCGGCCAATCGATAAAGGTTGGTTATCTTCGCCCTATGGTTTACGAAATGACCCTTTTAGTGGCCGACGAACAATGCATAAAGGTATTGATTTTGCCGGCAAAGAAGGGGCAGATGTTACAACTACTGCTGCAGGCGTTGTAACATGGTCAGGAAGCATGCTTGGATATGGTGAGTTAGTCGAAATAGATCATGGTAATGGTCTTCGCACTCGCTATGGACATAATAAATCTCTGTCAGTAAACGTAGGTGACGTCGTTGCCAAAGGCGATAAAATTGCCAGTATGGGAAGCACAGGCCGTTCAACCGGCCCCCATGTGCATTACGAAGTGCTGCGTGGTAAACAACAAATAGATCCACAGAAATACGTTTACCGCAAAGCAAGTTAATAATATTAACGGTTAATGCGCTCAAATGAGCCAAACCTACAACAGATAAGTGATTAAGATGTTAGGCAAACTACTGACAAAAGTATTCGGAAGTCGCAACGACCGCACCCTGAAAAATCTTGGAAAAATTGTTATTCAAATTAATGCATTAGAAGCTGATTACGAAAAGCTATCTGATGAAGAACTCAAAGCAAAAACGACAGAGTTCCGCACACGTTTAGAAAATGGCGAAACCTTAGATAACATCATGGCAGAAGCATTTGCTGTTGTACGTGAAGCATCAAAGCGTGTGTTCGACATGCGTCCGTTTGATGTTCAATTACTCGGCGGCATGGTTTTAGACAGCAATCGTATTGCTGAAATGCGAACCGGTGAAGGTAAAACTCTAACGGCAACTTTGCCAGCTTACCTTAACGGCATAACGGGCAAAGGTGTTCACATCATTACTGTGAACGATTACTTAGCCACACGTGATGCTGAGAATAACCGTCCATTATTTGAGTTTTTAGGTTTAAGTGTCGGAATTAACATTGCTGGCTTAGGTTCATTCGAAAAGAAAGAAGCCTACAATGCAGATATTACCTACGGTACTAATAATGAATTTGGTTTTGACTACCTTCGCGACAACATGGCGTTTTCTCCACAAGAGCGCGTTCAGCGACCATTGCACTATGCCCTTATTGATGAAGTCGATTCAATTCTAATTGATGAAGCCCGTACACCATTGATTATTTCTGGTGCGGCAGAAGACAGCTCTGAATTATACGCCAAAATTAATTTATTGATCCCAAGTCTCATCGCTCAAGACAAAGAAGACACCGAAGACTATGTTGGTGAAGGTGACTATAGTATTGACGAAAAGGGTAAACAGGTTCATTTAACTGAACGTGGTCAAGAAAAAGTTGAACAGCTATTAATTGAAAAAGGCATGTTAGCCGAAGGTGACTCGCTCTATTCTGCGACGAACATTTCGTTATTGCATCATGTTCATGCGGCACTTCGCGCCCATACCTTGTTTGAAAAAGATATCGACTATATTGTACAAGACGATGAAGTTATTATTGTCGACGAACATACAGGCCGTACTATGCCTGGTCGTAGATGGTCAGAAGGCTTGCATCAAGCTGTCGAAGCCAAAGAAGGCGCTAAAATCCAGAATGAAAACCAAACTCTGGCTTCTATCACTTTCCAAAATTATTTCAGACAGTATGAAAAGCTTGCCGGTATGACAGGTACAGCAGATACCGAAGCATTCGAATTCCAACATATCTATGGTTTAGATACCGTTGTTGTTCCTACAAATCGCCCAATGGTTCGTAAAGATATGGCCGACTTGGTCTATCTTACCGCGCCAGAAAAATATGCAGCGATTATTAAAGATATCGAAGGTTGTCGTGAACGTGGCCAACCGGTATTAGTGGGTACTGTCTCTATTGAACAATCAGAACTACTTAACTCATTATTGAAAAAAGCTAACATTCCGCATAGCGTGCTCAATGCTAAGTTCCATGAAAAAGAAGCAGAGATTGTTGCTCAAGCCGGTAGTTTAGGTGCTGTGACTATTGCAACTAACATGGCTGGCCGTGGTACAGATATCGTATTAGGCGGTAACTGGAACATGGAAATTGAAGCGCTATATAATCCAACGGCAGAACAGAAAGCTAAGATTAAAGCTGACTGGAAAATACGTCATGATGAAGTGCTTGCTGCAGGTGGTTTGCACATCCTAGGTACAGAACGTCACGAATCTCGTCGTATCGATAATCAGTTACGCGGTCGTGCTGGTCGTCAAGGTGATGCGGGTTCTTCACGTTTTTACTTGTCGATGGAAGATAGCTTAATGCGTATCTTCGCTTCAGATCGAGTATCTGGCATGATGAAAAAGCTCGGTATGGAAGAGGGTGAGGCTATTGAGCATCCTTGGGTATCACGTGCTATTGAAAACGCTCAACGTAAAGTTGAAGCTCGTAACTTTGATATCCGTAAGCAATTGCTCGAATATGATGATGTCGCTAACGATCAACGTCAAGTTGTCTATGCACAGCGTAACGAGCTAATGGATGCTGAAAGTATTCAAGACACTATCCAGAATATCGAACAAGATGTGATAAGTGGAATTGTCGATCAATATATTCCACCGCAATCACTTGAAGAACTTTGGGATGTACCGGGGCTTGAACAACGCCTTGGTAATGAATTTGGCCTAAAGCTAACAATTCAAGAATGGTTAGATCAAGATGATAATCTGCATGAAGAAACGTTACGCGAACGGATTCTAACGTCATGGAGTGAATTATATAAAGCTAAAGAAGAGATGGTCGGTGCACAAGTATTACGTCAATTTGAAAAAGCGGTAATGCTGCAAACACTAGATGGACTCTGGAAAGAGCACTTAGCTGCCATGGATCACTTACGCCAAGGTATTCATTTACGCGGTTATGCACAGAAAAATCCAAAGCAAGAATATAAGCGTGAATCGTTTGAATTATTCCAACAATTGCTTGAAACACTGAAAAATGACGTGATAAGTGTACTGTCTAAAGTGCAAGTTCAAGCGCAGTCAGATGTTGATGAAATGGAGCAGCGTCGCCGCGATGAAGACGCAAAGATTAAACTGGCTTATCAACACGCAGCAGCAGAAGCATTAAGTGATACAGCAGATCAACAAATAGAAGCGCCTAAAACAGTCATCCGTGAAGGTGAGAAAATAGGCCGTAACGATCCGTGCCCATGTGGTTCAGGACAAAAGTACAAACAATGTCACGGTAAACTCAGTTAACTCTCTGTTCACTATTGATGTTAGATAAAAAAAGTAGCGATTATTCGCTACCTTTTTTGTTTCTGGGATAATAAAACTGACTGATAAACTCACCCTTTGTGGATAACTTTGGGGGTAAATAGTGGGTATCATGTAGTTAAGTGCTCAAATGAATAAAAGATCATAAAAAGATCATTTTTTTGCACAAAAGCGCTTGCACTAAATCTTAAGCTGCCTATAATGCGCATCCACTGACACGGCATACAGCGAAAGCGAAAATCGGTTAGCGTTATTAACAACTATTTAGTGGTGTTGGTAACAGGCGAAAAGAAGTTTGAAAAAACACTTGACGCAATAAAGGGAATGCGTAGAATACGCAGCCCAAGCCAACGACCTAGCGTCTGACGGCGATGT
>NZ_JBEOPL010000023.1:0-90194 GCF_040310065.1 Shewanella sp. TB7-MNA-CIBAN-0143 | reverse complement strand
ATTTTTTGATTGCCAACATTCCGAAGAACAGAAGACAATTTCGAATAACTCAATACCTGTGAATGTCCACACAGATTACTTGATAAATTGTTAAAGAGCTTGATGTCGATTTTTCAGACATCGCCGTCAGACGCTAGGTCGTTGGCTTGGGCTGCGTATTCTACGCATTCCCTTTATTGCGTCAAGTGTTTTTTTAAACTTCTTTTCGCCTGTTACCAACACTGCTAAGTAGTTGTTAATAACGCTAACCGGTTTTCGCTTTCGCTGTATGCCGTGTCAGTGGATGCGCATTATAGGCAGCTTAAGATTTAGTGCAAGCGCTTTTATTCAAGATATGTTTCGAGCGTTGAACTTTTATGCAGATCGTTCTTTTTTTAGCTTTTTTGATTAAAGAACCACCTTTGGCTAATTAGTAAATTACTTGTTTTTGATATTTAAGTCGCTTTTGAGCTCAATTTTTCAACAGTGGTCTGGTTTATCTGGTAATTTTTAATTAGTATGTAATAGTATTTAACAGTTATTTATCATTTTTATATTCATTAGAGATTATTTTATGCAGAAATCATTCGTGATTGTTTTGATTGCGGCGCTTCTTGGCGCTTTTGTTTTTTCTCAGTTTGGCGGCACATCATCTTCGGTAGCGTTTATTGCTGGTGTAGTCGTTGCGACGTTAATTTTCACCTTTATACCAACAAGTGGTTCAAGCTCTTCTGACGAACCTTATGTTGGTCCTACAATGACACTATATGTTGGCAACTTGCCTTATCGTGTTCATGAGGGAGAAGTAAAGGCATTGTTTGGTGAGTACGGGCCTGTTAACTCAGTTCGTTTAGTACGAGACCGTAAAACTGGACGTCGCAAAGGATTTGGATTTGTTGAGATGTCTGAAGCGGGCGCACAAAAAGCAATGTCGAAATTAAACGACTATAGCTTTCAAGAGCGCACGTTAAAGGTAAGAGAAGCCAAATCACAAGAATCTGATTCGGAAAATAGCTAATCGTTATTGAACTAGGTTCTTAGCACTATAGTAAATTAATAGTGTTGTTAGTCGGTTATGGTTACCAGCGAAAAATCACTAAAACCATAATCGACTAATGTTGCTTTAAGCCCTTGGCTAATATCTTTGGTATAACATGCTTGTAATTGCTTATTGCCATTACTTTCTTTACTCAGTAAAAACCTTACCCGTTTTGCTACCGCCTCCCCTGAATCTAATAGTGTTACTCCTTCGCCAAGATAATGACTTATTTCTGTCGCTATCATTGGGAAATGAGTACAGCCCAGCACCAGTACATCAATATTAGTTGCCGCTATGGGTGCTAAGATATCGTTTAGCTTATCCATATCGATTGGGTGTTGAGCTACATACTGCTCCGCAAGTAACACTAAATCTGAAGTCCCAAATAATTCAACCTTACAGTTTCCGGCAAACTGATTGATTAATGCTTGAGTGTAATCTCGTTTCACTGTCCCAGGCGTAGCCAATAAACCAATGTGTTTTTTCTTCGATAACATGGCTGCAGGTTTAATAGCAGGAACAACTCCCACGATAGGAATGGTTAATTGCTGGCGTAATAGAGGCAATACCAAAGTACTGGCCGTATTACAGGCAACCACCACAATACTGGCGTTCAAACGTCGTGCATGATGAGTAATAAGTGCAACACATCCAGTTATTAACTCTTGCTCTGATAAGTTGCCATAAGGTAAGCGTGCATTGTCAAATAAGTAACAATAATCATGTTGTGGTAACTGTTTTCTAATTTGGTTCATTACCGACAATCCGCCGATACCAGAATCAAACACTAAAATAGGTCCAGACAATATGGGCTCCAAATATGTATATGCTCAGCATTAATCGTCGGGCCACTTTATACTTAGGTGCGTAATACTAGACATCAGCGTCATTTAGTATAATATTTGCGCCCTTTTTTACAGTATTAGGTGGACGATATGAATTTAGCTGCAATGGATCCTAAAAACTACGATGCACAATTACAACGAAAGCGCATCAAGCTAGAACAGGCCTTTGCCGATTTCAATCCACCGGCGCTTGAAGTCTTTGCTTCTGAGCCTATGCATTATCGTATGCGTGCTGAATTTAGAATGTGGCATCAAGATGATGACTTATATTACTACATGTTTGATAAAGCACTGAATGCAAAAGTGCGTTGCGATCAATATTTACCCGCTGGTTTGATCATTAATCAAATGATGGCCGCATTAATAGCAGAGTTAACACCTAATCCTGCATTGCGTTATCGATTGTTTCAAGTAGATTTCTTGTCGACATTAAGCGGCGAAATTTTAGTGTCTTTGTTGTACCACCGCCAGCTTGATGAAGAGTGGCGTGAACACGCGACTCTATTAAAAGCAAAGTTATCTGCTCAATTTAATGTCAACATTATAGGTCGTGCGCGTAAGCAAAAAATCGATTTAGACAAAGATTTCGTTGTTGAGACCTTAACGGTTAATGAACAGGTATTGCATTACAAGCAAATTGAAAACAGTTTTACTCAGCCTAATGCGAAAGTCTCTGTAAAAATGTTGGAGTGGGCTATTGATGCAACTAAAAACAGTCAGGGTGATTTACTAGAGTTGTACTGTGGTAATGGTAATTTTACGATTGCATTGGCACAAAATTTCAATCGTGTATTAGCAACAGAGCTGGCCAAGCCTTCAGTTGATGCTGCGCAATACAACATCGATATTAATTACGTTGATAATGTTCAAATTATTCGCATGTCTGCTGAAGACTTTAGTGATGCCATGGCGAAAAAGCGTCAATTTAGACGTTTAGAAGGCATCGACTTAGACAGTTACGATTGCAATACTATCTTTGTTGACCCGCCTCGTGCAGGCATTGATCCAGAAACATTAAAGCTTATCCAAGGTTACGAGCGGATTTTGTATATTTCATGTAATCCAGAAACACTGAATGACAATTTGTTAACCTTAGGTCAAACACATAAAATAACTCGCTTTGCGCTATTTGACCAATTCCCATATACCGATCATATGGAATCAGGAGTATTACTAGAACGTAAGTAATACAGCTTAACTAACAAACAGGGCGCTAATGATTAGCGCCCTGTTTGTTATAATTGCGATAAATTAAGCACGGTTGTCAATTTTATGCTGTAACGCTTCAGCGCCTGTAGCCACCATACGCAGTTGTAGTACTAACTGATCGGCTAATGACTTACGCTCGCTACGCTTGGAATCCAACGCTGATGCTCCGGCATTAAAGACTAAAATAACCAATGCTTCAGCTTGAGCACGCGCTAACACAGGAGTGCGGTTTGCCTGGGCTTCGGTGTAATGAGCAAGTTCAGAAATAAAATGTTCAATTTCGCGCTCAACTGCGGCTCTAAATGCCGCTGAGGTACCTGAACGTTCGTGAAGTAGTATTCGAAATACGTTCGGGTTTGACTCCAATACTTCCATAAACGTGTCGACAGAAATACGGATCACGCTCCCACCGGCTTCTGCACGTTGACGACCTTTACGCATCATTTGACGTAAGGTTAATCCACCTTCATCGACCATGGTCAAGCCAAGTTCGTTCATGTCTTTAAAATGGCGATAGAATGATGTGGGTGCAATACCAGCTTCACGAGCAACTTCACGTAAGCTTAGACTAGAAAAACTGCGTTCAGCACTGAGTTGATTAAATGCAGCATCCACTAATGCACGGCGGGTTTTTTCCTTTTGTTGTGCTCTAACACCCATTTACTAATCCATTCAGTCAATATTAATTCACCGATAATACCGTTTTTAAAACAGAAACACAGCCCTGTTAAAGTTGACCATGACTAGTTCCCTAAGTAAAATTAGCGTACAATTGTACGCTCAACTTATTTAAACCTATTATTGGAACCCTACTAAATGAAAAAACCTCCAATCATTTGGCTTAATACCTTGTTATTTGCCATTACTTTTATCGGCGCGGTGGTATTAATCCCTTGGCGTGGTTTTACCCATGGCTTTGATGGCATTGAATGGATTGCATTTGTTGTTTTCGCTTACGCAAGTGGTCTATCGATTACTGCGGGTTACCACAGATTATGGTCACACAAAGCCTATAAAGCTCACTCTTCAGTTCGTTTTTTATACGCACTAGGCGGAGCATTGGCGTTACAGAATAGCGCATTACATTGGTGTAGTGATCACCGCATTCATCACAAACATGTTGATAATAATGATAAAGACCCGTACTCAGCTCAAATGGGATTTTGGTACAGCCACATAGGTTGGATGCTGCGCGAGTATCAAGCGAGTCGTTACAGTGACTACAACAACGTGCGCGACTTACAAAACGATCGTATCGTTATGTGGCAGCACAAGCACTACTTAGCCTTAGTGATCTTAATGAATATTGGTTTACCGGCATTTATAGGCTGGCTAAATGGCGATATTTTATCAATGGTTCTTATGGCCGGTTTACTACGCCTAGTGGTTGTACATCACTGTACTTTCTTTATTAACTCATTAGCCCATATTTGGGGTAAACAACCGTACACAGATAAAAACTCAGCCCGAGATAATGCATTTTTAGCGTTACTTACATACGGTGAGGGGTATCACAACTTCCATCATATTTTTGAAAACGATTATCGCAATGGCATCAAATGGTGGGACTACGATCCAACCAAATGGTTAATCAAGCTGATGAACTGGTTTGGTTTAACGAGTGACTTACGTAAAGTGCCACAAGAGCGTATTGAAAGTGCACGTTTGCAGATGCAACTTTTACAAGCTCAGAATCAGGTTGCTCACTTACCTAACTGCGATGAAATTATAGAAAAGTTTCAAGCAGAGTATGAGCTGATGAAGCAACACTTAGTTGACTATTATCAAGCCAAAAAAAGTTTGTTAGAGGCGAAACGCAAGCAACTTACAGATCACAATCTGAAACAACAAGTACAATTATTGCGTAACCAATTTCTTGAACAACAACGTAATTGGAAAAGCCTAACAGCTGCCTACGCACAGTAAAGCTAAAGCTTAACCATTTAAAGGTCACGCCCACGCGTGACCTTTTTTGTTTTGAGCAGCTTCACTAGTACATCATGTGCTAATTAAATTGCTGAGTCACCTGCTGCTGTAACGCTTTGCAATTGGTCGTAGCTCCGTCAACTGAAGGTGCAATACTTACCGATACTTTAGACCAGAAACGTTTAGGAAAAGTGGTCAGTGCATGCCCGCCTTTATGACTAAAGTAAGATCCCCACAACCCTGTTAACGCTAACGGTATTACTGTTACTGGATCCCGTTGTAAAATTTTATCAATACCAGGTCTAAACTCACCAATGTCACCGTCTGGAGTTAACTTCCCTTCCGGAAAAATACACACTAGCTCATCGTTAGCTAATGCTTGATGTATCTGTTCGAATGCATTTAGATATGTCGACTCACACTTTTTAGGTGAACAGATTGGGATAACACCAGCGTGCCGAAACAAATACTTTAATAATGGAATTTCGCTAATCGACTTATCCATTACAAACCGAATAGGTCGAGTTGACGCGCCCATAATGACTAACGCATCAACGTAACTCACATGATTACTGACAATAATTCCTGCCCCTTGTGCCGGAATATGTTCTCTACCACGTACATTCACCCGATACATAACATGGCTCAGCAAATAACTGATAAAGCGTTGGGTAAACTCTGGCACTTGTGAGTAGACATATAACAGCACAACCAAATTAAGCACGCCGACAAGCATGAATAATTCAGGGATACTCCACTGAAATACCCCAAGCAACACTATCGATAATACTGCAGAGCCCACCATAAAGAAGGCATTAATGATGTTATTCGCCGCAATAGCTTGAGCACATGCTTGTTTTTCTGCACGAGTTTGAATAAACGCATACAGAGGCACAATGAATATCCCGCCACTTAGGCCGACAAGAAACAAATCAATCATCACACGATAATGCTGCGCACTAGCGATAAATGACTCGAAGCTATACACAAAACCTGGTTCAACAAGCTCAAGCGGAATAGCCGCTATCATGTCAAAACTAAACACGCTCAAGCCCAATACCCCAAATGGTAATAAGCCTAACTCAACATGCCCAAACGAAAAACGTTCACACACGTATGACCCAACCGCAATACCGACAGAAAATAACGCCAGTAACAATGAAACAACAGTAGCATCTGCATGTAAATGCAACTTGGCAAAATTTGGAAATTGAGTCAAATAGGTGGCCCCTAAGAACCAAAACCAACTAATGGCGAGAATGGCCATCCAAATAGTCTTGGTTTGTCGCGCTTTATTGATACAACGCCAAGTGCCAGAAAATAACGAAAACTTGCTAGGGTTTAAATCACCTTGGGCAGGCAATGAAGGAATCGCACGGCTAGCAAGATAACCACAAATCGCCAACACACAGACAATGATTGCAGCCCACGTTAAACCATTTTCATTAGACACCACCAAACCGGCGCTTAGGGTACCAACAAGAATCGACAAAAAAGTGCCCATTTCAACTAGAGCATTCCCTTTCACTAACTCTGCTTCGCTTAGGGCTTGAGGTAATAATGAGTATTTTACTGGACCAAAGTATGCAGACTGGCTGCCGGTTAAAAATAGCAGCAGCAACATCACCATATAACTCTGACTGATAATCGCGATAGCCGCTGTCGACATGATAATCAGCTCTAACAACTTTAACCGTCGAATCAATTTTGCCTTATTCATATTGTCAGCCACGATACCAGCATGAGCAGAAAACAAGAAAAAAGGTAAAATGAATACGCCAGCAGCTAAATTAACAAACAAGTTAACGTCAATCGGTAATGCATTTAATTGGCTGTACGTCACTAACAAGAGCAACACATTTTTATAAAAGTTGTCATTAAGCGCACCTAGGCATAAAGTCGCAAAATAGGGGAAAAATCGTTTAGTTAGCAGCATTTGAATTCCTTTTTATGCTCATTCCATCAATATAACTGCTTACATGACTCGTCAACATGTCTTGTAAACAGGATTGTGTCTCAAATAGTTTGCCATCCAATGACAAACACGTTAACCCATGTATCCCACCCCAAAGTACGCGGCTCATCGTTTCAACCTCTTGCTCACATGCAGAAGGAAAGTATTGACTTAGCTGAGACTCAACGTCAGAAAATAATGATTTAATCAGCCCGAGGTGAGCCACAGGTAAAGGCTGGTCACCCGCCATTGATAATTCAAATACCAATCGGAAACAGCGTCGATTCGCTAAAGCAAACTGACTATAAACTAATGCCATTTGCTCAATTGTTTGTTTTGGCGTGGTCGGTTTAATTAACTGTAACTGCGCAGCAAGCTGTAACAATGTTTGCTCAGATACCGCGAGTAATAAGTATTGGTAACTACCAAAAATATTAATTAACGTACTTGGCACGTAACCAATGGTGGTTGCTACTTTCCTTAAGCTTAAGTTATCAATACTGTCGTATTGCAGATGCTCAGCCACAGCACTAATAGCCATATGGCGGATCTGCTCATGCGTATGCTCTTTTCGTCTCGCCACAATACCAACCTAAAAATGATATGCACCTTATGTCAGTTGATAAATTAACAGCAAACAAAATAAAAAACAACGTTCATAATAATTATTTTTTTAATTAAAAATACACGACTAGGTTTGATAAACCGCGAATAACCAAGAAATAATCCTTGAGAAACATTATAATTGCTCATCAATAAGCCAGCGACAGAAACACAACCATGCCTCATACCAATATAAAACTTACCGAATATAGCCATGGCGCAGGCTGCGGCTGTAAGATCTCTCCTAAAGTCTTAAGCACTATTCTTGCGTCACAACTTCCCGTGTTTACTGACCCCAATTTATTAGTCGGTAATCAAACCCGTGACGATGCTGCAGTTTACAAACTCAATGAACAAACCGGCATTATCAGTACCACCGACTTCTTTATGCCCATTGTGGATGATCCATTTACCTTTGGTAGAATTGCCGCAACCAATGCAATCAGCGATATCTATGCCATGGGCGGCACGCCAATTATGGCTATTGCGATATTAGGCTGGCCGGTTAACTTATTACCACCTGAAGTAGCCCAACAAGTAGTTGATGGCGGACGCCAAGCTTGTGCCGATGCCGGTATTATGTTGGCTGGCGGTCACAGTATTGATGCGCCTGAACCTATTTTTGGTTTAGCGGTTACAGGCCAAATACCGCTTGAGCGAGTAAAACAGAACAACACTGCCAAAGCGAATGACCGTCTATACCTCACCAAACCGATTGGTATTGGCATTCTGACTACAGCACAAAAGCAGAAAAAGCTGCGTGATGAAGACAGCCAAATTGCCCCTAATGCCATGTGTCAGCTCAACACGATTGGTATTGATATCGCTAAAATTATTGGGGTTAATGCATTAACGGACGTCACAGGATTTGGACTGGCAGGTCACTTAATTGAAGTATGCCAAGGCGCACAACTTAAAGCTAATATCGTTTTATCCCAAGTCCCTTTACTCCCTAAAGTCAGTGATTACCTCGCTCAAGGTTGTATTCCAGGCGGTACCCATCGTAATTTTGACAGTTATAGCGAACATTTACCGCCACTAACGGATGACCAAAAAGCAATTATTTGCGACCCACAAACCAGTGGAGGACTATTAGTTGCCGTGAGTGCAGAGGCAGAACAGGAACTTAAAACATTATTAGAAGCCAATGGAATTGACGCTATTTGTATCGGTATGCTCAATACTTATGAGCCACGCGTTGACGGACACGATATCCTTGTGGAATTAAACTAATGAGCGAGGTCATCCCCAGCTCAGAATATGGCAGACTTCTATTAGAAAACCGTCCATTAATTGACGTAAGAGCGCCTATCGAATTCATTAAAGGTGCTTTTGGCCACTCGATTAATTTACCATTAATGCAAGATGGTGAACGCGAAAAAGTGGGTACATGCTATAAAAGACGTGGCCAAGAGGCTGCTATAGCATTAGGTCATGAGCTGGTGAAAGGTAAAATTAAACAGCAACGTATAGATGCTTGGCTTGCTCAATTGTCACAACATCCTGACAGCTATTTATATTGTTTTCGTGGCGGTTTGCGCTCAAAGCTATCACAGCAATGGATTAAAGAATCAGGCATGAACATCCCTTATATTGAAGGGGGTTATAAAGCCATACGTAGTTTTTTAATTAATACTATCGAGCAAGCGCCAAGCCAATCTAAAGTGCTGATTTTAAGTGGCATAACAGGTAGTGGTAAAACGGAAGTTATCCATCAACGGAATGAATCAGTCGACCTTGAAGGCCTTGCCAACCATAAAGGGTCGAGCTTTGGCAAAAATATCGATCCGCAACCCAGTCAAATCAACTTCGAAAATAATTTAGCCGTGGCATTGCTGCAGCATCAACAACAGCAACATAACCATTTGCTGTTAGAAGATGAAAGTATGCTAATTGGTCGTTCAGCCCTGCCAAAGCATTTTTACAGCGCCATGCAACAAGCTGATATTATCGTACTCGACGAGCCATTAGACGCGCGTTTACCGCGTTTATTAAATGACTATGTTGAGCAAAAACTGGCTGATTATGTATCTGGATTAGGTGAGCAAGCGGGTTTCGATGCATTTAAAGCATATTTGACTCAAAGTTTATTGGGCATTCGTAAACGCTTAGGCGGTAAGCAACATCAAGAATTGCAAGACTTGGTTGATAATGCGCTTAACGTACAACAAAGCCAAAATGATACCAGTAAGCATTTAGACTGGATAAGCCTGTTACTCGATATTTATTATGACCCGATGTATCTGTATCAACTTGAAAAGAAACAGGACAGAGTTATCTTTCAAGGCGACAGAAAAGCGATACATCAATGGTTAGATAGTCATAAGTCATAAGTCATTTAAGCAAAAATGCCCTCATGATGAGGGCATTTTTATGTGTGTCTCACCAAATTCAGTATTGAAATCAACATAAATCTAGTCACAGTAGTTCAAGACTCACTGTTATTAACGGATAAAACTGCACACTGCCATCGTTATTTAACCACGATGCACGATATAGTGTTGATGGTTTCTAGTGGCTACTGTTGCCATATCGTTACTCATGTCGTTGCCATCATATGATTAATAAATTAATCTCTGTTCGAAAAAGCAACACATCCAAAATATTAATTTATGTCCATTAAAATATAAACAAATTAATTAGTTAACAATATATCCCACGGGAGATTAGCACTACCTACCACAATAAAATTTGGGTTTTCGAGTGTTTCACGCTCATTGTAGGTCATAGGCTGTAAATTAATATCAATCAGTGCACCACCTGCTTCTTCAATAATAATCTGCGCAGCACCAGTATCCCATTCACCAGTGGGTCCTAAACGGACATAGCAATCAGCACGTCCTTCGGCCACCAAACAACTTTTTAATGCTGCACCACCCATCACCACTAACTCACAATGATTGGGTTTATTGAGTAACTTTAAAACAGATTGCGGATCTTGACGACGACTAACGGCTAAACGTAAATGCTCTGGTTCATCACCGGTTAATTGTTTACTGGTGATACGTATCTCGTTCTTACCATCACGCTTATAAGCACCTAGCCCGGCTATTGCGTAATAACACACCTTAGTCATCGGCACATAAACCACTCCCATGATAGGACGGTTATGTTCAACTAAAGCAATGATCACTGAAAAATCACCACTGCCAGCAATAAACTCACCCGTGCCATCTAATGGATCGACTAGCCAATAGCGTTTCCATGTTTCACGCACACTTAGTGGAATATCTGCAGCTTCCTCACTTAAAATAGGAATGTCGGGCGTGAGTTCAGCTAACTGACGGCAAATAATATCGTGCGCGGCTAAATCGGCAGACGTGACAGGGGTATTGTCGGACTTAATTTCGCGTTTGAAGTTACCTTTAAGGTAAATATCACGAATTTTTTGCCCAGCTTCCGTTGCGATGTCTATAACTTGCTCAATTACATCTTCTGGCTTCATTATTACTCCAATTGCTGGATTCGATAAGGATGACCTCACAAGGACATCAATAAATAAGGCTATTGCCTATTCGATGTTGCTGTTCAATGACTAACTCAATACTACTTGTGAATAACCTATTTTACGGCGTTGACTTCACGTGTAAGATTATCTGTTGGTGTATTGAGATATTGCTGAGTTAAAAAAAGTGCACTAACACTACGAGATTCTGAAAAATCAACATTCTCGAGTAATAACTGCCAATCAGATAATGGCCAAGGGATCACGTCTATTGGTTCAGGCTCATCCCCTTCTAAACGGCTAGGGTACAGTTTTTCAGCAACAAAAATATGCATTTTGCTGGAAAAGTAGCCTGGCGCAAGCGATAGCTCTTTTAGATAGGTCAATTGATAACTGCCAAAACCAATTTCTTCTTGGAGCTCTCGATTAGCGGCTTCAACTGCCGTTTCGCCTGGATCTATCAACCCTTTCGGAAAACCGAGTTCATAATTATCAGTGCCGGCGGCATATTCACTCGCTAATAATAAATTACCTTGATGAATAGGCACTATCATCACCGCCCCTCTGCTACCGCCCTTCATTCTTTCATATTGACGCTCTACGCCATTAGAAAACTTAAGGTGTACCTGCTCGATTTGAAACAGTCTGCTTTTGGCAACAATTTCGGTATGCAGGATTTCCGGCTTTTTATGCCGCTGTGTCATTGAAGCCTCGTGTGACGAATTAATATATACAGGGTACAATCTTACTATTATGGGTATATTCTACAACCGGAATTTACATGTTTCCTTGGTATAAAATAGATACAGTGCTGCTCGACATGGATGGTACCTTGCTTGATCTGCATTTTGACAACCACTTTTGGTTACATTTAGTGCCACAACAATTAAGCATGCAGCGTCAAATAAGTTTGGATGAAGCCAATACACTCGTTAAACAAGCTTACTATGATGTCGTTGGCACCTTAGATTGGTATTGTCTTGATTACTGGCAACGCTATTTACAACTCGATATTTTGGCATTACACCATGCATCGGCTGATAGAATTAAACTTCGCCAAGACAGCATGCCTTTTTTACAGGCATTAGCAGGGGCAAGTAAACAACGCATTTTGTTTACTAATGCTCACCCACAAAGCTTAGCGCTTAAGTTAACTCATACCAATTTAGGCCATGGTTTAGATGAAATGTTATCGAGCCATGAAAGCGGTTATCCCAAAGAACATCCGCAATTTTGGCAGTATGCACTGACTAAGTTCAACTTAGATCCGTCACGGTGTTTATTTATTGATGACAGCGAAGTGATATTAGCGGCATCGAAAAAGGCTGGCATAGGTTATCAACTCGGGATTAAAAACCCCGATAGCCAAAAGCCTCATATTGAATTTACCGACTTCCCAGCGATTACCGATTACCACCCACTATCATTGGCACTTCAATCGGTATAAGCAAATATCACTATATAAACGATTCAAGTAGTGATTGATCGTTAAATAGCGGTTGATGTCTGAACATAGTTAATAAAGTAGTTGATAAGGTTATTCGATAAATTATTGCCGATATAAAAATGCCTTGATAGTGATATCAAGGCATTAGTTATTCAAATATCAACCGATTTTACAAGCCAGGCACAACGCCTTGATAGTTAATAGGGTAATACCCTTGGCTGTCTTGTCGACCTAAAAAGGATAACGAATCACGTAAATCTTTAGGTTGGGCATCGGTCGGTTTAATTTTAGCACTCACTTTAACCAAGTTTGACTCGCCTAAAATAACAGTTCCCGTTAAGCCTAATACGTTTTGAGTTTCATCAGTGGCAATTTGTAATTGCCCATCAAGGCAACTGAGCCCCAATGAAATGTTACCTAAAGGGTACACGCCATATTGATTTTTAACGTTAGTATTATTTAAAAATAATTTACCGTTTAATTGTTCACACCATGGTTTACCTTGCTCTAGCACTGCAACCATTAAGCTCACATCGCCATCAATTTGGGTTTTAAAAGGTAAACGGGCTCCCGCTAGTAAAAAACTATCAGGTAAATCAAGGCGAATATTTTTGGCACTCAGCCCAGATAACGACCAACTCACACTACCTTTACCACTAACAGCCGTAGCTCGATTACCGATATTAAAATCGATATCGGCTTTACCAAGCAATAATCCCCATGGACTTAACTGCCAACTAACGTGTTCTATTTGGCGTTGATCAATGGTAATTAACGCCGCCTTTCCTTGCCAAAGCGTACCTTCAGCACCTGTGATAACCACATTATTAGGTAACGGAGCGATACTGACTAACCAGTTCGCCGGTAAATAAACCAATAAAAACGCGAGGTAAATAATGACGCCAATGACTATTTTTGAAAATAAGCTCACAAAAAATCCTTACTGAGAAAGCTGAATACGTCTTACTTTTACAAAGCCAGCAACGTCTGATTCGGTTAGATCTACGCTGTCTAACGTTAAGCCCTTTTGCTCTACTAAGTCATGTAAGTAACCCAGTAACGCATCAAATGGCACGTCATCCATCCATAACTGAATTTTATCGCCTTGCGGCTGCATGCGAGTGATCTCTAACTTATATTGTCCAGCTGTTTGATTTACCAAAGAACTTAAACTGCCACGAACTTTAGCTTGCGCACCCGCTTGTTTCAGACCCGCTATTTTATTGGCGGTTTGTTTAACATAATTTAACGTTTGCTGCGCTGCGCTGTTATCACGTTGGGCAGTTTCTTGAGCATTCGATATCGGTGTCCAAATGCCCCAATAAATGATGCCTATCGCCAAGACTGCAGCACAAAAACCAACAAGTTGTTGTTCTCTAATGGCTAAACCTTGCCACCAACTACGCATGTTTTCCATGTTATTTATTCCTTAACGTCAGCGTACTGGTAACGCTTTCTTCGCTACTGTTCATGGCACCACCTTCGAGGAGGTAGTCATTGCTAACAAGCTCTTTAAATGTATCTATTTGGCCGTACGTTTTTGCTGTCACTTGCATTCGTAGCTCATTACGATTGGCTTCGTAACGCAAAGTGTTCGGTTTAAGTTCTGGCACCTTACTAAACGCTGGCTTTAAACCATCTAGCATTTCAAAAAATACTGCACCACCACCTTGGCCTTGCATGCTGCGTAATTCACTGCCCATTTGTGAGCGCATATTAACAATACGGTTTACACCCGGTACAGCTTGTTTAAAAATCATTTCGCTTTGAGCTTGCAGCTCAGCGGTCTGGTTATTCAGTTGATGAATGGCGATGCCTTTATTCGCTAAGGCTAAAACAATCGCAATCATCACCACAATCGCCGTGTTTTTCCAGGTGAGTAACTGCTTACTGTATTCATGCTTAGGTTTATAAATGCCACTTAGCAAATTGATTGGGGCGTTCAAAATGCCTTTTGCTAATACCATCATCGGTAAATCGAGTGGCTTGTTATTAATTTCCACGCCTTCAAATACAATATCGTCACTGTAGCTTGCAACACTAATTGACTCATTATCATTAGGTTTTGCAGCTGTTAATAGGTGTGGAAGTGCAAATGCAGACCATGCTTTAGGCACGCTAACACCGCCACCTTCAGACGTTCGGATTAAATACTCACTACCAACACTCATTGCCGCCCAGCGACATTGCTCTAACGGCAACGCTAAACAATCTGGCACGATACGTTTTACTTTTAAGCCTGCATGATGGAGCCATTCAAGCCATATTTGCATTTGCTCATGCGCCACCGCAGCCACATTAAGCTGCTCACCTTCACGAGGCCCAACAACAAAATGCATATTGTCTACATTCGTCGCTAATGATTCCTCTAACATGTATGGCAACGCCTTTAATGCTTGGCGTTGACCTTTTTCGGGCAACATAATTTGTGTCAATGTCATGTTGGCCGCAGGCACAAGTACATCAACAGGACGATTACCCGCACGCTCAGCTAAAGTGCTGAGACTGGCGGCATCAGATAATTCACCAGAAGCGATGATCTCTTGCTCTTGTTCTGACCATACTAGCCACGAACATGGGTGTTCTGATGATTTTCCTAACCGGATAAATAGCCGTTCAGACACTGTTTATTCTCCACCGATCTCAATACGCATTGTTACGCAATGAATTTGTTATTATTGTTGGCCACCATACTGACGGGTGAGCACATCTAAATCTTTACCATTACGCTTCAGGACACTATCCATTCGAAATATTGCAGTATCGACTTTGGCACCAGCCTTCAATAAAAAGTACTGACTATCAACCACAAAACTCGACTTTACATTTGCTTCAATCTTTATACCACTGAGTGATGAACCTTCCCAAAACTCTTCAATTTTTTCATATCCATCGGCTGGACGATTGTTAATAACATTTTCAGCTTCGCCGACTGATATTTTATTTTCTAACATTGCTGTCAGTAAAGCTGCTTGCTCAACCTTAATGGTATTTACATTTAATAGCTGACTATCTTCACCAGGTATTGCACATACATAAGGTAAAAGATTCAGGTAAACATCTTGGTTGAACCCTAACACTGCACGTAACTCACTGCGATGCTGCATCAAGGTATTGGCCGCACGATATGGCACATTACGCGATTCATATTCGGCATCTTCAGCACCATATGGGCCCGATAACGTATCTTCGTCGATATAATCTTTAAGGGTTGACGTTAATTGCTCAGCGCCAAAATCATCAACGCCTAAACTGATCAACAGCGATTGAAACTGTATAGCTGCGACGGTCATTTTGGGCTGACCATTTTCAATTTCATTCGATGCTTGACCGACGGCATTAACATTAAAGCATGATCGCATATCTTGTATTTCACCGACAATTTCACTGTATTCAGCTGGAAAAGCCACATTGGCCAAGGCCCAATACTGTTGTAAATGTACGGTTCCTTCTGAATCTTCAAAATCTTGCTTGAGCACTTTCATCGCCAGCTCTTCAGCAGAAAGGGCATACCAATAAGCCTGGTCGTATTGGGCTAAATTAAGCGTTCGACGCATTGAAAGCTGATTGCGACTACTAATATTGGTGGCAATAATCACCACCATAGCAACAATTAGCATCACTACTATTAATGCAACCCCGCGTTGCTTTTGGCCGCCCATTATGAGGATTTCCCATCATCGGTTTCATTTTCATCTTTACTATTTGAACCGTTACGGTTGTTGCCACTGTCTTTGTCAGACTTAGTTGCTGGTGCACCTTTAGGCAGTAAAAAACGACGCTGAATTTTACCCAAACCTTCTAATTCTATTTCCATCGCAATCCCTTTTGGCATCACGGTTCCATCAACTTGCTTCTGCCATTTATCATCCATATAAAACGAATACTCAATTGACAGCACATGGTCAATAACCATGCTTTTTAATGGCTCAGCACCTGATACAGGTTCAGGATAAGGATAATACCAACGCTCAAGACGGCCATTTTGAACCACATAGGCAACCGATTGCAGGCTGCCTCTAGGTAACATGCCATCGGGGTTTAACCAGCCCAAACGGTAAAATACCAGTGCTTCGGTTTCAGAGTCGAGGATATTATCGCCAGCCTGAAAAAAAAGGCTGCCACGATCACCTTCAAATAATCTAGGGCTACGCGCTACCATTTGGCCCAAATCACGTTCTAACGCACCAAAACCTTGCTGTAATGACTTAAGCCGAGTAGCAAACTCTTTGGTCACTTCATCATTTTTCATTACCGTCGACAATACTGAGTTTGCCGCGATACCCAACATGGCAAAAATCGCAATCGCGATAAGCATTTCGAGTAAGGTAAAGCCGCTGAAATACCTAGGCTTTGTTATGGACATAACTGCTTACCTGAGCCACTACGCGTTTAAATTTGTCGTCGTCACTGACGCTAATACGGATCATTCTAAATTTATCATCGGTGGTTTTAATCACTTCTTGGCGCCAATACCATTCACGGCCAGCAAGTTCTGACTGACCTGTTTTTTGGCCTATATCAGGAAAGGTACCAGGTAATCGCACGTCGACCATTTGATTACTGGCTACCCATTGGGCTAACGTTCGTTCTTCTAAAATGGGCATGTTCGCCATTTGTTCACCCAAACTTTTGGTAACCGATACTGCTGCAATGGAAAACACAGCTAGAGCAACGATAACCTCAAGTAAGGTCATACCACGATTCTTACCGCGTAAGCTTTTAACGCCAGAGTGACTAACAAATGAGCGACTAATACCTAAGTTGTTAATACCTGAGCGGTTAACTTTCCCGTATTGAGGGCGTCGATGTGATGTGAGTTTATTCATCTACACGCCCTAATGTTAAACGGCCTAACGCGTCACCCACAACCAGCACATTGACTGGCTGACGGTCGTCATTAATCGTATTAAAACCCAACTCAAAGGGAGTCATTTCTCCGCTGGGAAACAATAAAATTTGCGGTTCAGGATGTTTCTTTTTTTCTTCTTCGCTCTCTTCGTCGATAAAAGGTTCATCAAACCAAGACTCATTTTGCTCGTCTTCTTGAACTAATGGCATGCCATCGATCACAATATCTAAGGTAATACCGGCATCCATTTTTTTGGCCGATAATAACCGGTCTTGATCAACTGGCATCCATTTGCCTTCTTTATAAAACACAAACTGATATTGATCTTCGTCAATCACAATGCCAATAAACTGACCGCTTAAGACGCTTTCATCAAGCACCATCTCAGTTGCAGTCATAAAACGTTGCGCCTGTTTTTTGAGCATTTGTTCCGGCCCAGCAACACTAATAGACATGGTTACCGCAGAGGCAACCAAACCCATTAGCAATGCCACAATTAACACCTCTAATAAAGTGAAACCGGCTTGACGATGATGAATCATCTTATTGGAAATCTTGTAAATTCCAGCTTCCGATATCGTCTTCAGAACCTGGTTGTCCATCTGGTCCGGCGCTGAAAATGTCAATTTTGCCATTTTCACCAGGGCTTAATAGTAAATAGTCACTGCGCCATGGATCTTGTGGCAAACGCTTAACATACCCACCTTCACGGAAATTACGCGGCTCTGGTGACGAGTTAGGCTTTTGCACCAACGCATCAAGACCTTGTTCTGTGGTTGGGTAAATACTGTTATCTAACTTATACATATCCAATGCATTTTCTAACGCCACAATATCTGATACCGCTTTTTGTTGATCGGCTTTGTCCTTGTTACCCATCAAATTGGGCACAACCATTGACGCTAAAATACCTAAAATAACAATCACCACCATTACTTCGAGTAAGGTGAAACCACGTTGTTTATTATTATGTTGCATTAATTACTTCCTCTAAAAATTGTCTATATATTCATGCGTAAAATCAGCTATAAATCTTGGTTTACGCTTACCCTACAAAAATCCATAACTTCAAACCTAACCGCTGATCAAGTTATTTAACTCTAAAATAGGCTGTAAAATGGCCATTACAATAAATAATACAACCGATGCCATACTCACGACTAGCATTGGTTCAAATACTCCTAATGCAATATTTACGTTCGACTCAAACTCTCGGTCTTGGTTGTCTGCTGCGCGTTCTAGCATGTTTTCTAGCTGGCCACTTTTTTCACCCGATGCAATCATATACAACATCATTGCCGGGAATAACTTAGTATTAGTCAACGCCGTGCCTAAACTAGTTCCCTCACGGACTCGCGCCGTAGCCTCATCAACAGCAGCACGCACCTTAACATTTTGTAAAACTTCGCTGGCAATACGCATCCCATCAAGTAATGGTACCGAGCTGGCTGACAAAATACTTAATGTTCGCGCAAATCGGGCGGTATTCAGCCCTTTACTTACTTTGCCAATAACGGGCATTTTCAAAAGGGCTGTGTCATATTTCATCCGCATAATCGGATTAGTCAGCAGTCGCTGAAACATCACCATAGCAGCAAAGATAAGCAGTACGACCACAACCCCCCAATGTTGTACAAAATCAGAAGCGAGAATCAAGAACTGAGTTGTGCCAGGTAATTCTTGGCCCATGTGTTCAAACTGCCCAACAACCTTTGGCACCACAGCTGCCAATAACACCGCAATAACACCAATAGCGACCACGGTTAATACAATAGGGTAAATCATTGCTTGAGTAAGCTTGGATTTGAGTTGCTGACGACGCTCGGTATAATCGGCAAGTCGATTAAGTACCACTTCTAAATGGCCTGATTTCTCACCCGAGGCTACCATTGCGCGGTATAAGTCATCAAACACATGCGGAAATTCGGCCATTGAGTCAGCTAAGCTGTAACCTTCAACCACCCGAGAACGCACCGCCATAATCATGCTACCTAAGCGATCTTTCTCAGACTGTTGCCCCACCGCTTTTAACGCTTCTTCAATGGGTAAGCCTGCGGCCACTAATGTCGCTATTTGGCGCGTGATCAATGCCAATTCGGCAACAGAAATACGCTTTTTAAATAGGGAGGCTAAATTAAAACCGCCACGCTGTGAACGGGCTTCTTTCTCACTGACAGGCTGAAGTTCTAACGGCATAAGGCGCTGCTCACGCAGCTGGCTTCTTGCATGACGCGCAGTATCAGCTTCTATCACACCTTTTTGTTGCTTGCCTTTACTATCAAGGGCTTTGTATTCAAACGCCGCCATTGATTACTCCTCGCGCGTAACGCGCAATACTTCTTCTAGCGTTGTCACACCTGTGAGTACTTTACTCATGCCGTCATGACGAATACTTGGAATCGATTTACGTACATATTTTTCAATGGCTAATTCGCCCCTGCCGCCATGAATTAACTCACGGACATTGTCATCAACGGTAAGTAACTCATGAATACCTGTTCGACCACGATAACCATTTTGACCACAGGCCTTACAACCTTTAGCGCGATAAATAATACGTGTGTCGTTTGCGGTAATACCCAGCAACTCGCGTTCACGCTCATCAGGCTCATGTGCTTCTTTACACTGTGGGCATAATGTCCGAATTAAACGTTGTGCAAGCACGCCAAGCAAACTTGATGACACTAAAAAGGGTTCTACGCCCATGTCTTGCAAGCGGGTTATTGCCCCTGATGCGGTATTGGTATGTAAGGTTGAAATCACTAAGTGACCGGTTAATGATGCTTGCACTGCAATTTGCGCCGTTTCCAAATCACGAATTTCACCAATCATCACCACATCGGGATCTTGACGTAAAATTGCGCGTAATCCACGCGCAAAAGTCATGTCGACCTTAGTGTTTACCTGAGTTTGACCAACGCCTTCTAACTCATATTCAATAGGATCTTCAACGGTTAAAATATTGGTATCTTTAGAATTGATTTCCGTTAACCCGGCATACAAGGTAGTACTTTTACCAGAACCTGTCGGCCCTGTTACAAGAATAATGCCGTGTGGCTTACGAATTAATTCATCAAATTTTTCACGAATGCCAGGTGTCATACCCAGTTGTTGTAAGTCTAAGTTGCCGGTATTTTTATCTAATAAACGCATTACCACACGCTCACCATGACTTGATGGCATAGTTGATACCCGCACATCGACAGCACGACCCGCAATACGCAACGAAATACGCCCATCTTGTGGTAGGCGTTTTTCGGCGATGTCCAAACGTGCCATCACTTTAATACGCGACACCAATAAAGACGATAATTTACGATTTGGCTTTAATACTTCTTTCAACACGCCATCAATACGGAAACGAACAATTAATTGTTTCTCGTAGGTTTCGACGTGAATATCTGAGGCTTCTTCTTTAATCGCTTCCGATAACAGCGCATTAATTAACTTAATAATCGGCGCGTCATCATCGCCTTCAAGCAAGTCTTCCGTTTGTGGCAGTTCTTCAGCTAGGGTAAACAAGTCCATTTCGTTACCAATATCTTCCATAAGCTGTTGGGCTTCTGAAGAATTAGCTTGATATGCTTGCGTCAGTTTAGCTTCAAACTTTGCCACTTCTAGCTTAATTAACGGTAACTCAACACCCGAGTAGCGCCGTACTTCTAACATGGCACTAAGCGGTGTGTTATCAGTGTAGAAGAGACAAAGCTGATCGTTTTCTTTCGCTAACACCAATTGAAAGCGGTGCGAGAAGGCAAACGGCAAGCGCTCTTTACTCGTCGAATGAAAAACCTCATCACCTTCAACAACTTCCATGGCTACTTCACTAGAAACTTGGGCTAATGGTTCTGTCATCACGCTATCAGTCATTGTTTTGAGCCTTGTCCTTTTGCATGTTTTCATCGATAGTGCGCAAGGCTGGGTCTGAATCACGTATATCGGTGCTCAGCCCTTTGCCGCTTTTATAGCGATCAAGCATGTCATTCACGTCATCTGGCAAGTAAGCCTCTTGATCCCATTCTTCAAGAACCGGGACTTGAGTATTTGGCATTAAATTAATACCACGAGCTTGTTGTTCCAGCTGTAATGCTCTGAAATAATTATATTTACGACCGGCAATCCCTTCCATTGTCATACCGTCACGAATAATGGTGGGCTTAATAAAAATCATTAAATTCTTTTTCGTTTTCTTACTAGAAGAGGACTTGAATAAATGACCTATAAAAGGAATATCGCCAAGAATTGGGACTTTTTGAATACTTTCTTGTACTTCTTCGTTAATTAATCCACCCAGCACTACAATTTGACCTGAATCTGCCATAACCGTAGTCGTTAAACGACGAGTAGAGAAACTGATATCGACACCAGTGTTACCATTAACACCCGACACTTCTTGCTCAATAGTTAATTTAACCGATGAACCTTCGTTAATTTGCGGTACCACTTTTAGCTTAACCCCGACTTCCTTACGTTCTACCGTTTGGAATGGATTATCATTGTTAGAGCTTGAGGTTGAACCGGTAATAATCGGCACTTCATCACCAACAATAAACGACGCTTCTTGGTTATCTAGTGTGGTAATAGACGGTGTTGCTAGTACGTTTGAATTTGTATCACTCGACACAGCTTGGATCAACGCCGCAAAGTTACCTGTGGTCACGCCCCACGCCATACCATTCACTTTGCCTAATGCTTGGGCGATCAAGGTATAGTCACCGTCTGAAGTTGGATTAGTTGTCGTTACCGGATTACCATTACCATCAATAGTCGTCACGCTAGTGCCATCCTCTTCACGTGCAGACCAGACTCCAGCGCCGACTTCACCAATGGTTGGGCCAATGTTGTTAAACTGCGTTAAGCCACCCGCTTCGCTGCCCCATTGCACTCCAAAACCAACGTTATCACCTTCAGCGATTTCAACAATAATGGCTTCAACGAGCACTTGAGCACGGCGAATATCAAGCTGATTAATGACGCTTTCAATGGTACGCAGTTGATCTGGTTCGGCACTAATGACCAGTGAGTTAGTGTCGCTGTGGGCCATAATATTGATATCACTACGACGCTTACTTGAGTTGCCTTGCTGAGTACTGGCACCCTCTTTATTATCTTGTAAGTTTTGTGCAAATCCGGTTAATACTTCAACCAAGTCTTCAGCTTTGGCGTAACGTAAATAACGTACTTTGGTGTTACCCGTACTCGCCTGTTCAGCATCAAGTCGTTTAATGAGTTCGATTACACGTTGACGGCTTTTTTCATCGCCACTGACAATAACAGCATTCATGCGTTCATCAGCCACCACTTTAGGTGCTTGGCCAGGCAGCTGTGATTGGTTAGCACTTGAACGATATAAGGTATCGACTATGCGAACAATTTCTCCTGCAGAGGCATAATCTAAGGCCACGACTTGTACGTCGGTGTCGCCTTGCTTATCAACTCGGCGAACAATCTCTACCAACTTGTTCACTACCGCTGCACGACCAGAAATCATTAACACGTTTGATTGGTCATAGTTAACAACGTTACCGCCACCAGCATTATCATTTAACTGGCGAAGTAATGGAGCAAGTTGTTTCGCTTCAGAATTGTATAAAGGAACAATTCGGGTGACCATTTCGTCACCAACACCAGGTGCTTTGTCATCGGCGACACGAATAGAAGCCATTTTGGCGTCTTTGTCTTTAATGACTTTAATGACGTGGTTTTCCATTTCAACCACTGCATAACCATACACTTGAAGTACGTTAAGGAAGAATTGGTAATATTGATCATCATTAAGTAAATCGTAACTACGGACATTAATTTTGCCACGTACTGTTGGATCTACAATAATGGTTTTATTGAGGTTTTTACCGACAATATTAATAAATTCTTGAATGTCAGTGCCTTTAAAATTGGCGGCATATTGTTCCGACCAAGCACTCGGTGCCGCTATCATTGCAGCGCCCATAAGCATTCCAGCAATAATGTTATGTCGGATCCCTTTATTATTCATTCTACTCAATCCTCTAACGCCAAATTATTCTGGCAAACTAAACATGATTTCGACCAACTGCCCTTCACGCTCAACCATGACAGCCATTTCGGTGAGCTCAGGCAGTTGTGCCATCACTTCTAATGCCTGACCCATATCGGTCAGATCAAATCCATTTATTGATTTTGCTAAATCATTAGCCTGAAAACCCGCTTGCTTAAACAACGCGACATCTTTACCAGGATTTAAACGGTAACCCGCTAATTCATCGCCATTACGTACCGGTGAAATAGCTAAAAAGTCTGTAATTTTACTTGGGTCTGCTAACAACTCATCACGAGAATTAGACAAATCTTCAGAAAAACGTTGATTATCACGACGATCAACTCGGGTTACCTGTTGATCGACCTTGGCTTGTTGTAGCTGTGAGTTTGCTGCACCTTGTGTGGTGTATTGAAGACCATCAAGCATTAAGGTTTCATAACGACCACCATTACTGATAATAATCCGGTCAGCATAAACCTCTTTTAAAGAAGCAGAAGTCCCTTTGATTTTATCGCCTAAACCATAAGTTTCTTGTTGCCCACTTGATTCAATAACCGCTAAACCTTGAGCTTCCTCGGTGGATGCCACAACTCCGGTCAATTGAATAGACAAGTTTGTTTTAGGCGCATCGGTGATTTGCTCTACGACTTCAGCTTTGGGTTTATTGCTGTTGTTGTCTAAGCGACCAAAAAGCAATAGGTTACGTACACCGGCAAGCTCAATACGCTTTGCAGTGCCTGCTGAGATGGGGGATGGTTGCCACACCGCAGATTGCGACGATACTGGCATCAACTTCCATGTAATCTGTGCAGCGAGTAGCAACACAATGACCAGTCCAAACCAAAATACAATCATACTCAATAGCTTATGTGGTATTTTTGCAGCGTTGGTGATCAGTTTATCTAATAAATCCATATGTTATTGGACCCTCTATACGACTTGGTACAGGTCTCTGTTCTAATTGTTAATAAAATGCGAAAATATATGTGTAGCCGTCATGCTAACCCACACAGGATAAAGCAACAACCCCAGAGCATATCGATTGGCGAATCTCCATCAAATATGCTAACTTTGCGCCCATAAAAAGAGCCATAATATTGCCCTCTATTACGATAATACACACATTGTATGGCAGTTAGGTTACTCAGTCTGTGAAATCATCCCTGTTTTGGAGGTCATGTGACTCAAAATCAGCCCGACAAAAGCTTTATTCGGCTCGACAAATGGTTATGGGCGGCACGTTTTTATAAAACCCGCGCTATCGCAAAAGACATGATCAATGGCGGTAAAGTACATTACAACGGTCAACGGACTAAATCCAGTAAGAATGCTGAAGCGGGTGCAAAAATCCGCCTTCGCCAAGGTAATGATGATAAAGAGATTATTGTCCTTCAATTATCTGGCCATAGACAAAGTGCTAATGTAGCGCAAACCCTATACGAAGAAACACCAGAGAGTATTAGCAAACGGATTATAAACGCTGAAGCCCGACGGCTAAATATTTTGAACAATCCGGCACCAGACCATAAACCGGATAAAAAACAACGACGACAGATTATGCGCTTAAAAGATTACTAGGCGCCCAAAAAGTAAGAGAATGCAAATGAACAACGATATTTTACATCGCTACATTTTTGATAATGCCGATGTGCGAGGCGAGATAGTCCAATTAAAAAGCAGTTACCAAGAAGTGCTTTCTGCACATATCTATCCGGTTGCATTACAAGCCCTAATCGGCGAGTTAATGGCCGCAACATCATTACTCACGGCAACGATCAAGTTCAGTGGTGACATTAGCGTACAGTTACAAGGCGATGGCCCGATTTCTTTAGCAGTAATTAATGGTAACAATAAGCAAGTATTACGCGGTGTAGCACGTTGGAACGGTGATATTGCTGCCGATGCAAGCTTGCAACAAATGTTCGGTAAAGGCTACATGGTCATTACGTTAACGCCTGATGAAGGCGAACGTTATCAAGGTATTGTATCATTAGACCATGTCAACCTAGCAGCTTGCTTAGAAGAGTATTTTAATCAATCAGAGCAGCTACCTACCCAAATACAGTTATTTGCTAACGGCAAACAAGCGGCTGGAATGTTGTTGCAAGTATTGCCAGCAAAATCGGGTAATACTGACGACTTTGAACATCTCTCAGCATTGACCTCGACCATTAAAGCAGAAGAGTTATTCACTCTTGATGCTGAACAGGTATTACATCGCTTGTATCATCAAGAAGAAGTACGCTTATTTGATCCTGTTGATGTTACGTTTAAATGTAGCTGTTCTCGTGATCGCAGTGCTGCAGCAATCAAAACGTTACCCCAAACTGAAGTTGAAGAGATTCTGGCTGAGGAAGGGAAAATCGAGATGGATTGTGAGTATTGCACAGCAAAGTACTCTTTTGATGCGATAGATATTGCGGCGTTATATTCTGGTAGTCATAGCAGCCAGTCACAACAGTAATCGATGTCGTTACCCACAACGTAACCACTTACAGAAAAAGCGCGTAATGCGCTTTTTTTATGCCTTAACCGTCTAAAGAAAACATCAAACGCCAAAAACTTTCAAAAAAATTACCAAACTGTTCGTTACCGCGGCATTAACTTGCGTTACAATCCCCACATTAGCTTATAGCCATCGCGCAAAAATAATAACAAGCTAAGTTTGAATACCTAACCCCCAATAGCTTTTCACTGCGAAACACGACCTAAAAGACATGGAGATCAACACTATGGCGGATGTATCTAACCGCGTTCACCTCAACCCTACGACAGCACAGTTAGTAGAAATCGCGCTTCTTCGTGGAGAAGGTCAGCTGACCGCAAATGGTGCCTTAGTGGCCAAGACAGGGGAAAGAACGGGTCGTTCACCTAATGACCGATTTATCGTCAAAGAGGCAAACACTGAAGCCGATATTGAATGGGGCAAAGTAAACCGTCCGTTTGATGCTGGCAAATTTGATGCGTTATGGGGCCGGGTAGAAGCCTACCTTGCAGACAAAGAACTGTTTACGTCAGAACTCGAAGTTGGCGCTGATGATGAACATTACATTCCTGTACGTGTAACCACTGAGTTCGCGTGGCATCAACTGTTTGCTCGTAATTTATTTATCGCTCCAAAAACCTTTAATCGTGGTAATAAAGACACCTGGCAAATCATCAATGCGCCAGGTTTTGTCTGCGAACCTGAACGTGATGGTACAAACTCTGAAGCCGCTGTTATTCTGAACTTTGCCGAGCGAAAAGTACTGCTTGTAGGGTTGAAATATGCAGGTGAAATGAAGAAGTCGATGTTCTCGGTGCAAAACTTCTTATTACCCGCTAAAGGTGTGTTACCCATGCATTGTTCGGCCAACGTCGGCCACGATGGTGATACCACATTATTCTTCGGCCTATCGGGTACCGGTAAAACCACGCTTTCAGCTGATCCAAAACGTTTCCTGATCGGTGATGATGAGCACGGCTGGGCACCCGGTGGCGTATTTAATATCGAAGGTGGTTGCTATGCAAAATGTATCGACCTTAGCCAAAAAAATGAACCTGTGATTTGGGATGCGATTCGTTTCGGTGCCGTACTCGAAAATGTGGTGCTTGATGAACAGCGAGTGCCTGATTATAAAGATACTAGCCTGACTGAAAACAGCCGTGCCGCTTATCCTTTAGAGCATATCGCTCAACGTAAAGAAGATAACCGTGGTGCAGAACCCCATGCTGTGGTTTTCTTAACCTGCGATGTATCAGGTGTATTACCGCCTGTGTCGATATTAAGCAAAGAACAAGCTGCATATCATTTCTTATCGGGTTACACCGCGAAAGTTGGCTCGACAGAAATGGGCTCAACGTCTGCAATTCAGTCAACTTTCTCGACGTGTTTTGGTGCACCATTCTTCCCACGTCCAGCAGGAGTGTATGCTGAACTACTCATGAAACGTATTGAGTCATTTGGCAGCCAAGTTTACCTTGTTAACACTGGCTGGACCGGTGGTCCACATGGTGTAGGTAAACGTTTTGATATCCCGACAACTCGCGCCATTGTGGATGCTATTGTCAGTGGTGAGTTAAAAGATGTTGAAACCGTTTATATCGATAAACTGAATTTAAACGTGCCTGTTAGTGTATCGGGTGTTGATACTGCTTTATTAAACCCAGTCAACACTTGGGCAGATAAAGCTGAGTATGACAAATATGCACAGCAGCTAGCACAAGAGTTCAGTGATAACTTTGCAAAATATAAAGTGTCTGAAGCCATCAAAAATGCTGGCCCTAACGTGTAAACAAGCTACCCATTATTCGTAACGCTTTATTTAATGCGATGTAATTTACAAATCCCAACTTCGGTTGGGATTTTTTATCGGCACTGTTCCAGTTCATTTATAAGGGTAAAAGCAACTGAAACTGTTGATAGGCAGTGTTATGATGCTATTACCGTATTTCGACACCATCACCATTCACAGGGATATTCATGCGCCGCTTTTTGCTTGCTAGCTTAATGGTTAGTCCGTTACTCATCTGTTCCACTTTCACTCATGCTAACAATGCTGTGTCTGCTGCTCCTCAAGTACCGGCAGAGCAAATAACGCATCTCGAAAATGACAGTATACTACCGCCAATTCATCCTTGGTCAGGCGCCAGTGAAAGCTTACTGTTAAGTGCAGATCAACCATGGGCAACCCCTTTTGAGCAACAAGGTTATGTTTCTAGCCCGAACTATCACGACACCATGGAATGGTTAGACAAACTCGTAGACAGCACCGACGTGTTGCAAAAAGTCAGCATTGGTAAAAGCCCCCAAGGACGAGATATATGGATGATTATCGCGTCACAAGATGGGGTATCAACGGCACAAGCATTAAGTGACAACGGTAAAGCAACGGTATTAGTGCAAGCAGGTATTCATTCTGGTGAGATTGACGGTAAAGATGCAGGCATGATGCTACTACGTGATATCAGCCATCGTAACAAACGCGATTTGCTTGAAAACGTTAATTTACTGTTTATTCCTATTTTCAGTGTCGATGCCCACGAGCGTAGCAGCAAATTCAATCGTGTAAATCAACGCGGGCCGGTGAATATGGGCTGGCGCACCACGGCCAACAATCTAAATTTAAACCGTGATTATGCTAAAGCTGACACTCTAGAAATGCAGCACCTCATTCAAGCGATTAATATATGGCAGCCAGACTTATACATTGATATCCATGTGACCGATGGTATTGACTACCAATACGATGTCACCTTTGGTTACAACGTTGCACAAGGCTATAGCCCAAGTATTTTTACATGGTTAGAGTCTATTTACCGCCCAGCGGTTGAACATGCATTAACAGAGCAAGGCCACATTCCGGGCCAGTTGGTATTTGCTAACGATAATACAGACATGACTAAAGGCTTGTCATTGTGGAACCCTAGCCCACGTTTTTCCAATGGTTACGGTGATGCTCGTCATTTACCGACTATTCTAATAGAGAACCATAGCCTTAAACCTTATAAGCAACGCGTTCTTGGTACCTACGTTACACTTGAACAAACTCTTAAAACGGTGGCAAAAAATAGCACCAAGCTAAAGTCTGCGATTAATGAAGACAAATATCGTAACCCAAGTAAGTTAACCATCAACTGGCAAAATGAAACCTTAGCTGAAGGAAAAGACTTTAAAGGGATTGATTACCGTGTTGAGCAAAGCCCAATCAGTGGTGACAAAGTTGTCCGCTGGACTGGAGAGCCTAAGTTATATGAAAACTTACCGATTGTGGCTAACACAAAAGCAGATATCACGGTAACTCGGCCTGTGGCTTATTATATTCCGCCACAATGGACAAACGTTATTGAGCGTTTATCTTTGCATGGCATTAGAATGACACAACTGAATAAGCCAACGTCGATAACCGCGCAGCAATATCAATTCAGCGACCCACTATTCTCAAGTGCTGATTATGAAGGTCATCAAACGGTAACGGCAACAACGACTATTCACAAAATAAATACCCTCCTGCCAGCGGGTAGCATGCGTATTCCAACCGACCAACCTTTGGGTGACTTAACAATGCTATTACTTGAACCTCAGGCTGAGGATTCATTGTTTTATTGGGGAATGTTCAATACCATTTTTACCCGCACTGAATACATTGAAGACTATGCCGTGGAGCCTTTAGCAGCAAAAATGTTACTCGACAACCCAGCTCTACAAGCTGAGTTTGATCAAGCGCTTAAAGATCCTGATTTTGCTAAAGATAGCCAAGCAAGATTACGCTGGTTTTACCAACGCAGCCCATATTATGACAATGAATACATGAAGTATCCGGTGTTGCGAGCGTCCAAATAAGCTTCAACGCTATATAGACAATGAGATTAAATAACGCCGTATCACTCCACAAGTGCTGCGGCGTTTTTTGTGGGATGCGGTAAATCAATCCATAAATCTGATTTTGAAAAGGTGTTTGTGGCGATATCGACTCAATGGGAACATATCTCGAGTTGTTTCATGCGGCTCAATAAACTCATGTAGCTGACCTGTCGCAATGAATGCCTCTAAACCTTGAGTAATGCGTCGCGCTAAGCGTGGATGGTCATTGCTAACAACAATATCCGCCGAGCCATAATCGTCAGCGGTTTGGGTTAATAGCAGCTATAACAAGTCGTAATAATATTGGTAAGTGGTATTTTCTGAAGATTGAGCTGGTTGAATGCGTACTTGTTGTGCCGCTGAAGGAAATGCATTGCAACACATGATCAGCGCAACACTCATTAACGACTTGACCATTGTGGATTAACCATTGAGATTCCATCATTTCAGTCTAGTCGTAAAAAAACTGTAAACCAAAATTTTGATATGAAAAACTTATAAATATAGGTAACTTATCGTTACCGTGGACGGGTTAACTCATACTGTTCAATCAATAATAATTTTTGCTGGCGAGTATATTTTTTAACAGCAATTTCGCGTTTTGACGCTTCACTTCGATCAGCTAATGATTCTTGATAAACTAGGGTTAACGGGCCTTTCCCTCTTAAATATTTAGCTGCTTTAGGACCACTGGCTTGATGCTCGCCAAAACGACGTGAAATATCCGTGGTAATACCGGTGTATAAATGCGAGTTTGCACAGCGAATAATATATAAGTACCAATCGGTATTGGCGTTATTTTTCGACATAAAATATAAAACCTTAAGTGTGATCATAAAACTCTTGTGCCATCATGGCATACTAAGCACCATTAAAAGCAAAGACCTATTTCAGCCAAGATACAGTTGATAGTATTTTAGCGATTCATTAAGGAAGTTCTGATGTCCAGTAATCAAGACCCTTGCGCTCAACCAACATTGCTTCATCCCGATCAAGCAATTGAGCAACTTTTAGCTCAAGTTGAAGCAACCCAAGATACCGAGCTCGTCACATTAACCCAGGCTATCGACAGAGTGCTAGCGGAAGATCTAGCATCGAGTATTGATTTACCCCCATTTGATAACTCGGCAATGGACGGTTATGCATTTCGTTTTACCGATTTAGCCGCATCACAGGATAAAACAACCCTTACCCTCGTGGGTAGTTCTTTTGCAGGCCACCCTTTCGATGGCCAAGTATCACCCAATAGCTGTATTCGTATTATGACCGGCGCCCCTGTACCTGTGGGTTTTGATACCGTGCAAATGCAAGAAAAAGTCCAAGCCGACGATAATCAAATTACCATCGAGCACCCACATCGATTAGGCGCTAATGTCCGCCGTCGTGGTGAAGAGCTGCTTGCAGGTACCAAAGTATTGCACAAAGGCATCACTATCCGCGCAGCTGAAATGGGCGTACTCGCCACTATCGGTATTAGCCAAGTTAGAGTGACACGTAAACTAAAAGTCGCCTTCTTTTCCACTGGTGATGAGTTACGCCCTGTAGGAAGTGAACTGGCTCCCGGACAAATTTATGATTCTAACCGCTATTCAATCCAAGGCTTACTCAGTAAAAGTCATGTTGACTGGGTTGATTTAGGCGTAATAGCCGACAATAAAGAAGCCATTCGTGGTGCATTTAAAGAAGCAGCCAGCAAGGCTGATATGGTATTAACATCTGGCGGAGTCTCAGTGGGTGAAGCTGACTTTACTAAACAGATTTTGTCTGAAGAAGGCCAGATTACCTTTTGGAAGCTCGCTATTAAACCAGGCAAGCCATTCGCATTTGGTAAAATAGATAACGCTATTTTTTGCGGTTTGCCCGGTAATCCCGTTTCTTCGATGGTAACGTTTTATAAACTCGTGTTGCCCATTTTACATAAAATGCAGGGACTTAAGCCTGTTAAACCGTTATTTTGCCAAGCAAAGTTACTGACCGATATACGTAAATACCCTGGTAGAGTCGAATATCAACGCGGCATACTCAGTCGAAATGAATTGGGCGAACTTGAAGTAGCGATTACTGGCGGCCAGGGCTCAGGCATGCTCACATCAATGAGTTTAGCTAATTGTTTTGTGATATTAGATCAATTCCAAGGCGACACGCCAACAGGCGCACAAGTCACCGTAGAGCCTTTTAATAACGTGTTGTGTTAGGAATAGTATGGATTCACTTGATCAAGAGATACTCACTGATAATGAAATGCTGCGCTATAGCCGGCAGATCTCTATTAAGGCTATCGATATCGATGGCCAAGAAAAGCTCAAGCTTGCCAAAGTATTAATTATTGGTGCAGGCGGACTCGGCTGTGCAGCAAGTCAATACCTTGCCGTGGCTGGGGTTGGTGAAATCACCTTAGTTGATTTTGATACCGTAGAGCTGTCTAATTTGCAGCGCCAAGTATTGCACTATGACGCCAATATTGGCCAAGCAAAAGTTGAATCGGCTAAGCAATCGCTGATGCTGCTAAATCCATTAATTAACATCAATACCATTAATGCGTTATTAGATGATGATGAGATTAACGTGTTGGTGAGTCAACATAGCTTAATTCTGGATTGCACAGACAATATGTTAGTGCGTGAACAGCTTAATAAAAGCTGTTTTGAGCACCAAGTGCCTTTAGTGTCAGCCGCGGCTATTAGAATGGAAGGCACTGTTACAGTATTTGACTACCAACAAGACAGCCCTTGCTATCAATGCTTTAGTGCTTTATTTGGTGAACAACAATTAACGTGTGTTGAGGCAGGTATTCTTGCGCCTGTGGTCGGCATGATTGGCTGCATTCAAGCAACAGAAGCAATCAAAGTCATCACGGCTATCGGCGAGCCATTAACGGGGAAGTTGTTAATGATTGATGCGATGACCATGGAGTTTAGGCAAATGCGTTTACCTAAACAACCACATTGTAAAGTATGCAGTGTTAATCCGTAGATAAAATGACATCTCTATCGTCATGTTCTGTAGTCATGGTTATGGTGCTACTGTGCTGGCGAATGTACAGCGCCAGAGTCGCTTAATGCGCTATCAGCTAAATCGGCTGTTGGCGCTATAACCGATTGCGCTTGGGCAAGCTGTGCACGTTCTGCTTTGGCAATATAAGGCGATTTATTAGCAGCATGCAGCTTAGCATTGGCTTTTTTTGCTTTAGCTTTAAGAGTTTGATTAATTTTCTTTTTACGGTTCATATTGGTCACTTGATAGCATTTCTACGAGGTAATTATAATCTCAAACTGATTAAAACCCTATAGATTCCAGCTTATCAGTGACCAAACAACATCAATAGCATAGGATATTAAACATTATTCTTGTAAGACTACCCACAAAGCATGAACAAGCCCTGGTACAAAAAAGAAAATACATAATAAGATATTTATTAATAAGTCTTTACCCATGCCTTTTTTGAGCAAAACTGCTACAGGCGGCAGTAAAATCGCAATAATCACCAGTAATAATTTATTAGAATCCATTTTAGTTACCTTATTTAAGTTGATTAATTTAGCTAAAGTTATTATAAAAATAGTATACGATACAATTTGTTAACTAGGACAATTAGCCTATTATTTTAGCTACACTTTTGATATCAAATTATGGAATAGTCTTATTCACGATACTAATGAGTCATATGGAACATAACCAAAGTATTATTTTTGTTCAATTTTTTAGCTTAATCGCAGTAAGTTGCGCCATAGCTTGGACATTGCTTGCCAGTCTATTACGCATCGCACCTAAAGCCAGTTGGTGTTTCGCCGCTACCAATATTTGTACTCTTATTGGCATTTTGCTTTATACCCAACGTACTGAAGCAATTAACTATTTATACTGGTTTGTGGCAGACATGACAATACTTGTGGGGTTTGCTCTAGTGCGTTGGGGCTGCCAACATTTATTTAAACAGCCTTTATCTTACCGATTTGATCTGATATTGCTGGCAACCACCGCATTATTAATGCTGTTGGTCCCACCATCCCTGACCTATGCAGTCTACTTAGTTATTGTAATGAGTATTACCGCAGCAACGTTCATCACCCTTAGTGGTATTGATAATTTTCGGGCGGTAAAAAAACACTTACCGCTGTATTATGCGGCGTTGATTAACGTGCCTTTTTTCACCATTGGCTTACTGTTTATCATTCGCGCAGGGGTTTTATTGCTTTTCCCCGATGAACTTGCCAACATTTCAGCAGCAGACAAGCTTAACTCATCGTTAGTCATGTGGAGCTACATCATATTACTGCTACTCACTAACCTAGTATTGTTTGGTAATGCGCTGACGCGCTTAGTCTACAAGGTCGCCAGATTAGCCAATAAAGATCAGCTAACGGGCTTATGGAACAGGCACTCTTTATTGAACAAGCTCGAAGAAGTTGACGCCCTATGGCTTCGAAATGGGTTGGCATATAGTTTAATGGTACTCGACTTAGACCACTTCAAACGCATTAACGACACCTACGGTCATTTAGCGGGTGACTTGGTGCTCAAGAATACCGCCGACATATTACAACAATCATTGAGGAAAATTGATTTCATTTGCCGTTATGGTGGTGAGGAGTTTTTAATCATACTGCCATTAACCAATAAAAAAGAAGCTCAAATAGTGGCCGAAAAAGTACAGCAAAAAATCAATGAAAATAAGGTTTTGTGGCATAAGACCCATATCAATACCACTCTCAGCATTGGTTATGCTACCTGTAAAACCCACCTCAGTATTGAACAATTATTACAACTCGCTGACGACGCTATGTACCTTGCTAAAAGTAAAGGCCGCAATACAATTTGCTCAATGGATTCAATGGAAGAATCAACTGCTGCGATAATAACAAAGCAATCATAACGGCTATCCAGTCCAGTTCTTACGCATTATGTTTTTAGCAATTAACCAATACCCTTTAGGGTAAGCGGGAGATAATTAGTCTTTACTAGGCCACGATAAGTCATTCGGTGATTGCCATTGGTTCATCATAAGTTGTTGGCACTCAGGTAACAAAAACTGCTTACCAAACTGAGGCAGTTGCTGGAAACAATAAACCTGCTCTAGAAAGGTAAAATGCAAACTATAGGCATGTAAATAACATCTATCGCTCAGTTCATCACCATAGAGTTTATCGCCTAAAATAGGCACACCAATACTGGCTAAGGCCACTCTTAATTGATGGGTTTTGCCACTCAGCGGTTTTAGTAAATACATCCGCATACCAGCGGCAATACTCTGACTAAAAAACTGTGTCACTGCAGGGTTTTCTGTGGTTCGCAGTAACTTATACATACTGCGACGCGACTTAGCCATATCGCCAATAATCAAGCCTTGTTTCTTTTTAGGTTTACCACAAGCTATCGCCAAATAATATTTTTGAACTTTATGCTCAGTAAACATTTTGGTAAACACATTTGCAGCCTGAGGGGATTTAGCCACAATCAGCAAACCAGAAGTCGGTGTATCGAGCCGATGAACAGGGTAAAGCTTGTAACCTAAATCAGCCTCAGCCTGTGCAATCACTCCAGCATTGCCATCTTGGCTATGAAAATGAACATTCACGGATTTACTGATGACAATAAAGTCTGTTTGATCACTGATCACTTGGTACATATATTATCCAACAACGATTAAATGAGAGGCTCGCAGGGTTATTTAAAGTGAATACTCACGAGTAAACCAGGGTTATTATCGAGTAGTGAAATCGTCGCTTTATGACGCGATAGAATAGCCTTTACCATCGATAATCCTAAACCAGTGCCTTTGTAATGACGGCTAGGGTCTAAACGCACTAAGCGATCGAATACACGCTCTTTATCTTCGTCAATAATACCCGGTCCATTATCACTAATTTGAATGTGTTTACCGTGTTGAATAATATTAATCGTGGCGCCATTAGGTGAATACTTTATCGCATTATCCACTAGATTAAATAATGCCTGGAACAACAGATACTTATCACCATTCACGTGAACATCATCGTCTAAACTAATACTCAATACTTGGTCATGACTCTCGGCAATTACCTCAGCCATTTCAAATAAATCTTGGCAGATTTGCTGTAAGCTCACCGGCTGCAAATCAAGCATTTGCTGACCTTCTTCGATGCGCGTTAGCGATAACATCGCATCAAAAGTCCCCAAACAGTGGTCTAACTCTTCAAGTAACTCAGCGGTGGCATCGGCAAGTTCAGCTGTAGGTTTTTGCGACAATAGCTCAATACCAATGCGTAAATGCGATAATGGCGTACGTAAATCATGGGCAATATTATCGGTCACACCGCGAACAGCTCGTAAGTTTTGCTCTAACGTGTCGAGTACTAAATTAAATTGCCGTGCCAGCATATCAAATTCATCTTGGCTTTCGCTTACTGGCAGACGTGTTTCATAGTGTCCAGCTTCAATCTGTTCACTCAAACGGTTGTATTCGACCAGTCGTCTCAAAATGGCTTTTGAGAAAATATAGCCTAACGCTAGCGTGAGCCCTAAAGTGAATGCAACGGCCCAAAATGCAGCGTTAATAAACTTCTCGATTAAAGCCGCGAGTTGATCGGTACGTGTAGCAATTAATACTGGGCCATAACGGGTGATAACTAAGCCACCAGTAAGAATATGCAGTTTATCTGGACCACCAGTAAAGATAGGGAAATCTTTCGTTTCAGGCAGTTGTGGCATATTTTCGGGTAAGAAAGTCAATGCGCCCACCATATCTACACTGTTGCGCCAGGCAATCAGTGCAGTTTTAGGATCGGCAGCACGAATTTGAGCCGCAAAACTGCGACGGTTAACCGTTAATGCTAACTGTTGATAGCGCTGCATTTCTGCAGCTAGATGTTTATCTACTTGATTTTGTTGCTCGATCACTAACTGTCTATAGAGACTAAGCACCAACATAACAATGAGTATGGTTACTAATGTCGAGAAGATCAGCGTGATCCGCCACGCACTACTTTGGTAAGGCTTAATGCCTTTTACAAAGGCGATATCCAGCCCCTCTAACGGTTTCAATTAACTCACCATGCCCAAGCTCTTCAAACTTGCGACGTAACTTGGCAATATGCACATCAATCACATTGGTGCGAGGATCAAAATGGTAGTCCCATACAGCTTCAAATAATAATGTGCGGCTAATCACTTGATTAGGATGCTCCATCAAATACTTAAGCAATTGAAATTCTTTTGGTTGTAGCATTAACTCGCTATCGTCAAGGGTGACTTTACGGGTTAATAATTCCATCTTTAAACTGCCCACTTCAATTTCGGTGGCAGCCGGTTCAACCACGTTACGTTGCGCAAGTTTTTCTGCTCGTACTAACAATTCTGCAAAGGCAAATGGCTTGGTCATGTAGTCATCACCGCCCGCACGTAAACCTTTTACACGCTCGTCAACATGACTTAATGCCGATAAAATAAGTACTGGTGTTTTATTACCACTGGTACGCAGAGCAGACAATAATGTTAAGCCGTCTAGCTTTGGTAACATGCGATCGAGGATCAGTAAATCATATTGGTTATGCTTGGCTAACGTGAGGCCTTCTTGACCATCAGTCGCGCTATCAACTTGATATTTCTGAGCCGTAAATCCGTCGGCTACATACTTTAACGTAGTAGCATCATCTTCAACCAATAAAATACGCATAGTCATAGAGTCTTTAATCCCATTTGAGCAAAGGTAGTGGACGTAGAGTCTCAATATCGAAAGCAATAGTATTTCTACTATCTTGATTGAGTAACTTTAGTTCGAGATAACTAATTGATAAATCGTGGTCCAATTCCGCCTGTGTTAAATATCCTTGTTGGTTTTCAATCGCGAGGGTCACTAATTCTGAAAACTTCATATGCTTAGCTTGCAGCATTTTTGCCGCATTAACTTGGCCAATATCATCAGAGGCATAAGCAGACGATTTTTCAGTTAATAATGTACCGTCTAAGGCTCGGTATTCGTATTTATTGATTCGGTGAGTCTCTACGTTAACCATAGAAATCTTATACACCAACAAACCTTCTTCAACATCAACATCAAAGTCACATATGGTGCCTTCGTCTTGTTGCTCTAATTGTTCCATGACCGTTATTGGCTTTAAAAAGTCGCCATTGATCAATAAAGAGTGCATAGATGGTGTGGCCATCACGGCACAAGGAAGAAAGCATATTGCTAGCAGCAACCGAACCATCACAAGCCTCTATATAATTGAAAATTCTATCACACGCCTACTCTACCTAAGAGCAGCCAAAGTCCCAAGAAATCTAAGATTAATAATTGATCATAAATACCATTTTCAGTTAGATGGGCTGTCATGACACAACATTTTTTAGAAATGTGAGGGCGGGTAAACCTATACAAATCAGCACAAATGGGAAGGTTTTATATCAAATGCGCTATTTAGGTCGCTAAATGGCCTTATTCAAACATCAATCACCGGTTTATTATCAGAAATCTGACATTCTGAGCAGTAAAAATCATTATTTAACCTTGGTTATCCGAGTTCAGACTGTGCACTTAAAATATGAATTTGATCGGACTTAAGCGCAATAGTCGTTTGCACCCCTGGCGCTAAGGCTAACTTATGCACTAAATGTGTCGGCACGTCTGCATTGATAATGGATCCAATGCCTACAACTGACGCTATCACTCGTGATGATTCACCCATCACCAACACAGATTCAATTAGTACTTCTAATTTATTTAAGCTTTTACACAGACGACCGCTGCTGATGGCGTTAAAGCGAATACCTTGATTCGGAATAACCCAACGGATAGATTGGCCAACAGTTAATGTTGGTGCACTGTCGCTGACAATCAATTCATCACCTAGTGTAAATTGGGTCATATTACGTTCAATATCTTGCGATACGACTTGACCGTCAAAAATATTCCTCAAGCCCATTTGCCGTGCAACCGCTTCGTTATTAGGATGAGATAGTACCTCAAATGGTTTGCCTTGTTGCAGCATTTGCCCCTGACTGATCAGTATCATCTTATCGGCCAGTAACAATGCCTCATGGATGTCATGCGTTACCATGACCACGGGAATAGACAATTGCTGCTTTAAGCGAGCTAACTCAATATACAAGCGTTCGCGGGTTTCTCGGTCTACCGCAGAAAAGGGTTCATCTAACAGTAGGATAGCCGGCTCACGCGCGAGAGCACGGGCAAGCGCAACTCGTTGACGTTGTCCACCAGACAATTGTGCGGGTAAGCGATCAGGCAATCCATGTAAATTGACACGTTCTAGCCAATCTAATGCTCGTTGCTTTCGTAATTCTTTCGGCACATGATCGAGCCCAGAAATAACATTGTCGAGTGCAGATAAATGTGGGAACAGGCCAAAATGCTGTGGCATATAACCGATGTGTCGCTGCTGGGGAGTTAACGAAATAGACTGCTCTGCATCAAACCATAATCTATCACCACAATGAATGTGGCCCCGTTGAGGTAGACTCAAACCGGCAATCATTCTCAGTAAGGTGGTTTTACCGCCACCAGAAGGGCCAACCACGGCTAGCACTTCACCAGCCCGACAACTGAAGTGAGCTTCCAATGGAATGGGCAATGTTTGTGAAATATCACATATAAGGTCAGCGTTGTGAGGCACCACGATGCCCTCCTAAGCGCTTCGACATACTTGTAGTGAGCGCTAACGCACTCACCGCAAACAACAATAATACCAAAGACATCATTCCTGCAGAATCGAAATCGAATGCCTGCACACTATCATAAATCGCTATTGAGATGGTTTTGGTTTCACCGGCAATGTTACCGCCCAACATCAACACCACACCAAATTCGCCCAATACATGGGAAAAACACAGTACAACGGCCGTTAATACACCAGGCCATATCATAGGTAATTCTATTCGAAAAAATATCCGTAATCGACTCATGCCACAGCAAGCTGCGGCATCACGAATATCGATAGGAATGGTTTCAAAAGCACGTTGAATAGGCTGAACCGCAAAGGGAATATTGACGATAATGGAAGCGATTACCAATCCTGAGAAATGAAACACCAATTGTTGGCCGGTTAACTGCTCAACCCATTGACCAATCATGCTCTGATTACCTAACCCTACTAGCAGGTAATAACCAATGACTGTTGGCGGTAACACTAACGGCACCATGATCAAAGCTTCAAGCCATGATTTACCTTTAAATTGGCGATATGCCAACGCCCGCCCGACAATAATGGCCAACGGAATTAACAATACTACGGTAAAACAACTCAGTTTGACCGACAGCCACAGAGCTTGCCAATCCATTAATCAGCCTTCTTTACAGCAGGTTTGGGTAAATTAAACCCAAATTGAGTTAATACTTCCTGTGCATCTGCTGATTGCATGTATTGATAAAATCGCTCCGCAGTTTCAGATGCATTAGGCATTAATGCCATCCGTTGATTAAGCGGTTGATATAGCGAATCAGGGATAACCACATAGTTACCACGCTTGGTAAATTCAGGAGATAGCACCAATGATAACGGCACAATACCACCTTGAGTCGATCCACTAATGGTAAATTGGGCAGCTTGTGAAGCATTTTCACCTAAAATCAGTTTAGGTTGCAGTGAGTCCCACAAACCTTTCGCTTTAAGGACTTCACGCGCACGTTCACCATAGGGAGCATGATCAGGATTTGCTATTGCAAAACGAGACACCTTTCCATCGGCGATTAATTGCGCTAACCCAACTAACTCAGGATCTAAAATTAACGACGACGTCTTAGGTGCAGCAAGAGCAAGCCGACCGATGGCATAAACAACGCCATCATTTTGGGTAAAGCCCGCTTGATGTAACCGCTCAATATAATCTTCATCGGCACTGAGCATCATCTCAAACGGTGCACCATGCTGAATTTGGGTGACAAAATTACCCGAAGAACCATAACTGATCCGCAGAGCCAAACCGGTTTGCTGCTGAAAACGTATCGCTATCTCATCTACTGCAAATTTTATGTTGGCAGCCGCAGCAATCGCAGGAGCATCACTCGCGACACTTAAAGAACTAAACCCTACGGAACTAACAATGGCAAAGAATAATGCGATAGCGCCAGCCCGAAATCGGGGCAGATATGAGTATGAACGCTGAGTAATGTTGGCGTTAATGAAAGACATTGAGGGTTTATCCTTGCTATGTACGAGCCATATAGACGATTACTTTTGCCACATTTTGGCTGCTTGCTGATCGCTATCACGCGCTTCAACCCACTTAGCGCCAGTATCACCTGCTTCAAGCTTCCAAAAAGGCGCTTTCGTTTTTAAAAAATCGATTAAAAACTCACATGCCGCAAAAGCCGCTTTACGATGAGCGCTAGTCACACCAATAAACACAATTTGCTCACCAAGCGACAACGTACCCACTCGATGAATAATCGTCACTTTATTTAAAGGCCAACGTTCACAAGCCTGTTGGCTAATCTGCAGTAATACTGATTCAGTCATACCAGGATAATGTTCGAGGGTTAAGTCAGTTACAGCGCTGCCATCATTAAAGTCTCGTACTTTGCCAACAAAATTAACCACGGCACCGTCCTGATTATCACAGGCAAGTAAGGCGTATTCATCAGCGACACTAAAGTCTTCCGTATGGACTCGTACAACAATTTGGTTGCTATGATGTTCCATGTTACCCCCCTGTGACTGGAGGGAAAAAGGCCACTTCATCGCCATCATTTACCGGTGAATCCCACTGACTCATGGTTTGATTAATCGCCACCAGCAATTTGTCTGATGCCAACACTTTGGCCCATTTATCATCAGTAGCGGCAAGCGCTGCACGTAATGCTTCTGCAGTATCAATATTATCGCCACTGTGTTCGACTTTAGCGGTGCCTAATAACTCACGGATTTGCGCAAAAAATAACACTTGGATCATAGTGGTCTCTCAATGCATTTATTCATAACAAATATTGGGTTTATGTTAGTTCGTAATGGCCGAATTAGACTTTAAAATGACCCGATTTCCCGCCGCGTTTTTCAAGCAAACGAACTTGAGAAATAATCATGTCTTTTTGTACGGCTTTACACATGTCGTAAATGGTTAAGGCTGCCACAGAAGCTGCGGTTAGCGCTTCCATTTCAACACCGGTTTTACCCGACAACTTGCACAAACTGGTAATGCGTACACGGTTATGCTCAGGCTGAGCTTCAAGCTCCACCTCCACCTTAGTCAGCATCAAAGGGTGACATAATGGGATCAAATCAGATGTTTTCTTAGCCGCTTGAATACCGGCAATACGTGCGGTAGCAAAAACATCACCTTTGTGATGGCTGCCATTCATGATCATGGCTAAGGTATCTGGTGCCATATCAATAAAAGCTTCAGCGCGGGCTTCGCGCTCAGTGACGGCTTTTTCAGTCACATCGACCATATGGGCATTGCCATCGGCGTTAATATGGGTAAAACAATTGCTCATGCTTTTTTACTGCCTTAATCAAATTCAATGTCCATCGACTGAGCGTCACATGTATTGCCGCGTCAGTCGGCTTAACCACCAATAGAGGCAAGGTGTTGAGTCACACCTGTAATGCCTTGATGTAAAAAGTGGGTTTCTTTTTTCTGCGCTAATTGACCGTGTAAGCGGCTAATTAATTCATCTCGCTGCGAAGGGTTTTGTATTAAATCGCGTAAATCGACGCCATTTTCAGTAAACAAACATAAATGTAATTTACCCTTTGCAGAAACTCGTAAGCGGTTACAGCTGGCACAGAAATTCTTGGCGTAAGGCATAATTAATCCAATACGACCTTGATAATCTGCATGGCTAAAGTTTTGCGCAGGACCATCATCAACACTTGGCAAGTCATATAACCAGCCTTCTCGCTCAAGTTGTTTTTTAATGTCTACACCCGCCAAATGATGCGCATTGAAGTAGTCGTGACCTAAACCGGTTTCCATTAATTCAATAAAACGTAAATCAATAGGCGTGTTTTTAATCCACTGTAAAAAACGCGGTAAATCTTTGTCGTTTAAGCCTTTTAATAATACGGCATTGACTTTAACTCGCTCAAAACCCGCTTCAAGAGCCGCGTCAATACCGCGCATTACTTGGTCGAACTTATTTTCGCCAGTAATTTGATAAAACATTTTAGGATCTAAGCTATCAACAGACACATTAATGCGCCGTAAACCTGCGTCATACCATTCTTTGGCATGTTGCTGTAAACGGTACCCATTGGTGGTCATCGCTACGGTATTAATATTGGGATTGTCGGCAACGATCCGCACAATATCTGTGAAATCCTTGCGTAGAGTGGGCTCGCCACCAGTGATACGAACTTTTTGTGTGCCTACCTCACCGAAACCGGCAACCAGATTTTCAATCTCGTTGAGGGTTAAGAAGGTAGGTTTACCATCCGGACGATAACCGTCGGGTAAACAATAAGTGCATTTGAAATTGCAAACATCAGTAACTGACATCCGCAAATAGTGAAATCGTCGACCAAAGCTGTCTTGTAGTTGGGACATGTTAACCTTTCCAAGTGTGGGAGGTGAGTGCATTTCTTTACTCACCCCGGTGGCAAAATTACCACGGCTAACTGCCCATATCATTGACGTAGGGCAAAAAGCTCGGAGAACCGTCAGATCCAATTATAGGCCTAAATACCGTTTTACAAATACCCCTTTAGGTGAATATCTTAGCTTGAAAGACTATATCGTTATCTATTTGTGACTCGACTCACGCTAACAAGATTGAGTTTGCCACTGTGACAAACGTTCATTTTGCGGTAAGGTGAGTAAAGGATAAACGATCGTTTACTTATTTTAATCGTTATAAAAAACAATAAACCCGCAATGAACGGGAAACTTTGAAAGGTGAGAAGATGGAACGCGAGTCAATGGAGTTCGACGTAGTAATTGTCGGTGCTGGCCCTGCAGGTTTGGCGACCGCTTGTCGTTTAATGCAAATATCTAAAGATGCCGATAAAGAAATCACTGTTTGCGTGGTAGAAAAAGGCTCTGAGGTTGGTGCTCATATTTTATCGGGTGCCGTATTTGAACCCGATGTACTGGACGAATTATTTAATGATTGGCGTGATTCAGACATCCCGCTAACCACCAAAGTCACTCATGACGAAATCTACCTGCTAAACTCAGAGACAAAATCTCGCTTAATGCCCAACAGCTTAGTGCCTAAAACAATGCACAATGATGGTAACTACATTATTAGTGTGGGTAACTTAGCTCGCTGGTTAGCCAACCGAGCTGAAGCCATGGGCGTAGAGATTTTCCCAGGTTTTGCAGCCAGTGAATTACTGTTTAATGAAGATAACAGCGTTAAAGGCATTTTAATCGGTGATATGGGTGTTGGCGAAAATGGTCAACATAAAGACAGCTATATGCCGGGTATGGAATTGCATGCCAAATACACCGTATTTTCAGAGGGCTGCCGTGGCCATTTAGGTAAACAACTGATCCAAAAATACCATTTAGACAATGGTAAAACGCCACAGCATTATGGCTTAGGCTTTAAAGAAATTTGGAAAATCCCTGCAGAGCAACATCAACAGGGTAAAGTGGTTCATACCGGTGGCTGGCCTCTCGTGGATGGCTCATCTGGTGGTGGATTCCTGTACCACATGGAAGACAACCAAGTTGCTGTTGGGTTAATTATTGATTTAAACTATAAAAACCCTCATCTCAGTCCATTTGATGAGTTTCAACGCTATAAAACACACCCAGTGATTGCCGAAACATTAATTGGCGGTGAGCGCTTATCCTATGGTGCTCGCGCCCTTGCCAAAGGCGGCTTAAATTCATTACCTAAAATGAGTTTTCCTGGTGGTTTAATCATTGGCTGTAATGCGGGTACGCTTAACTTTGCCAAAATCAAAGGCACGCATACGGCAATTAAAAGCGGTATCATCGCGGCAAAAACCTTAGGCGAAGGCTTAATTGCCGGGCTTGAAGGCGGCAAAGATCTCGACTGCTTCCAAGACCGCTTCGAAAAAAGCTGGCTACATGAAGAGCTTTATAGCTCGCGCAACTTTGGTCCTGCAATGCATAAGTTTGGCACGCTAATCGGTGGCGCCTTTAACTATATCGACCAAAATTGGTTTGGTGGCAAGTTTCCGCTGACGTTTAGAGACACGACCCCAGATTACGCCACGATGGGCTTAGCTAGCGATTACAATAAAATTGACTATCCTAAACCTGACGGCAAGTTGAGTTTTGATAAGTTATCGTCGGTATATCTGTCGAATACTTTTCATGAAGAAGATCAGCTGTGTCATTTACATCTAAAAGACCAAAGCATCCCAATATCGGTTAACTTAGTTAAATTTGATGAACCCGCGCAACGTTACTGTCCTGCCGGGGTTTATGAAGTTGTTGAAGAAGCCGGCGACAAAAAGTTTGTCATTAATGGTCAAAATTGCATTCACTGTAAAACTTGTGACATTAAAGACCCAAGCCAAAACATTACCTGGGTCACACCAGAAGGCGGCGGCGGGCCAAACTATCCAAATATGTAAGCGAACCAATAGTTAAAATATTGGCACAGTCAATAAAACGCACTTAAATATAGGTGCGTTTTTTTTGTTTTATCGACTATCATTACCCACATAAAATCAAAACAACCTACACCAAAAGGCTATTTTGCTGACTGAATCAACTTAACAGCAAAATAACTATCAATTTATTGCCATTGTGTCCGATATACCATAGAGATACTCCCAAGAGGCTGTTGTAGATGAATACACTTACCATTAAGCAAAAAATATTACTGACCGTGACGGTTGCAGTATTGCTATCCACGATCTTAGTCGGATTATTAAGTCAACGAAGTGCAAAACAAGTTGTTGAACAGCGGATGCTAAACTCGGAAATGCCGAGTTTGCTCATGCAAATTCGCAACGAGATCGATCTCGAAATCAGTAGCCTAATGAATGCAGGCGAACAGCTAGCTAATAGTAAAATGTTGCTTGAATGGCTTGAAAATGGCCGACCTGCAGACCAAGAAAAAATTGTTATAGCTGAACTTAATAGCATAAAAAATCAATATGATTTAGCTCAAGCATCTTATGCCGACCGTGAAACCGCGGCCTACTACAACCAAGATGGGTTTTTACGCATATTAAACCAACAACAAGATGCTTGGTTTTTTGACTATCGCGATAGTAAGCAAGAGCGAATGCTGAATGTATTCACAGAGCCTAGTAACGGTGATGTTAAGCTTTACATTAATTATCAACAACCTGATGGTCGAGGTTTGGTAGGCCTAGCAAAATCGTTAGATGATATGGTTAATTTACTGGCTTCATTTAAAATTGAAGACAGCGGATTTGTATATTTAGTTGATACTAAAGGTGACGTCAAACTGCACCAAGACACGAGTAAGATCGGTAAAAGCAAACTCAGTAACCTTTACCCTAACGCTAATACTAACCAGCTACTAAACAAAAATGACTTTAACTTAGTTAAAGCAGAAGTAGATGGTCAGCACATGTTAATTGCTAGTAGCTACATTAAATCAATGGATTGGTACTTGGTCGCTCAAGTACCTGAAGCAGAAGTATTTGCCCTGCTACAAGAGTCGGCTTATCAGATATTATTATGGACCGTACTGATCGCTGCGGTATTTATTGCCATTTCAATTGCCGTCGCGGGTTCGGTTAGTCGTCCGATTGCACATATTGCCGAGCTATTTCGTAACATTGGTGAAGGTGAAGGTGATTTACGCCAAAGATTACCCGTTAATGGCGATGACGAAATAGCCCAGCTTGCCCGAGGCTTTAATAGCTTCATCAGCAAAATCCAAGATACTGTAGTCGAAGTTGCCAAAACCAGCGAACAACTAGGTTTATCGGCACTTGATGTATCAAACCAATCTAATCAAACATTAGCGGATAGTCAGTTACAAAAAGACCGTACCATCATGGTTGTTACTGCCATTAACGAAATGGGCGCCACGGTTAACGAAATTGCTAGCAATGCAGCTCAAGCCGCTGTCACCGCTCGTGATGCAGATACTGAATCTGTTGATGGCCAAAAAGTGGTCACTCGAGCGCGTTCGACTATTAATCAATTGTCTAAAGACGTTGAACAAGTCGGTGAAGTGATTGAGTCGCTAGCGACACACACTAAATCAATTGGCAGTATTTTAGATGTTATTCGTGCCATTTCAGAGCAAACCAACTTACTGGCACTGAACGCAGCCATTGAAGCCGCTCGCGCTGGAGAAGCTGGACGAGGCTTTGCTGTGGTTGCAGATGAAGTACGTAACTTAGCTTCTCGCACCGCTGCATCAACCAACCAAGTGCAAAATATGATTGATAAGCTTCAATCAGAAACCAGTCGCGCAGTTAATGCTATGGAGCAATCTCGTAGCCGCTCACTCGAAGGTGTTACAGCTGTCGATGAAGCAAGCCAGTCGTTAAGTGGTATTAGCGAACGCATTGCGCTAATTAGCGATATGAACATTCAAGTTGCTGCCGCCACTGAAGAGCAATCTACCGTGGTTGAAGACATTAATCGTAATGTGACTGAAATCAACGATATCACTCTACGAACAGCAGATACCGCTCACGCGGCTGCAAATGCGAGTAAATCATTGAATCAGTTAGCCAGTCGACTAGATGTCTTAGTAGCCCGCTTTAAAGTGTAATATCTTTAGAAATCGCTTTAACAAAAACGCCACACATTTGAGTGGCGTTTTTATTTCGAGTTCGGGTTACTTAATAAACCGGATAGTGAGCGGATATTGGTAAGCTATGCCATCGTTGGCTTTAACAATAGCGATAATAGTACAAATAATATCAAGCAATGCTAGAGCGGCTAATAGTATTACTCCCACGCCAATCAAAATTAATATTGCTGACACCATGGCATATATCATTAAGCTCAATTTAAAATTAAGACAGTTCTTGCCGCATTGATTGGCAAACTCAAATTCATCACGCTTCATTAACCAGACAATTAAAGGGCCTAAAACACTTCCTAGCGGAAACACATAACCGGCAAAACTGGCAGCATGGATCAATAACCCCATATCTTTGGCTTGCTTGCTAACTTCGACCATCGGTTCATTCATTTGATATTCCTTATCATGTTGTTTTTATCATATCGTTCTTATCATACCGGGAGGCATTAACTGGCGTTGCCATATAAGCGCATTGCCCAATCTTCTATACTTTGCTGATCCAGCCGGCGTTGCAATGAATTAACCCAACTTTGCGCTAAGCCTTCGCACTCAAGCAATGTCTGATATTGCTCTGCATCAAATTCAGCTAAAAAATACATCTGCATCGCTTTAGCCACACTGATATCCGTTTTTCTTTCTAGCAAACAGATACTGTCACTCGGACGAATGCCACCTTCAGACAACACTCGATAAAACCAGCCGCACATACGGCTTTCTTGCATGGCTAAGGCAAATTTAGGATGACCAAACTGTAGGTTGAGTTTGAAACACGGTGAACGAGGTTGTGTAACTTGCAAGGTGACATCACCAATTTGGATGATGTCACCAATATTAACCTGTGCTTCATTAAGGCCAACGGTACTGATATTTTCACCCATAGAAGGTGCATCACGAAACGTAGTCATTAAATCCCAGCGGCGATATTGGCCATAATGCTCACGCGGAAAATGATGCAACACTCTATCGAGGCCGCCGTGATGTTTAGGGTCGGCCTCACGATTGCCTATTACGTGGTCAAATTGCACGGTCAACTGCTTAGCGGCATGTTTTTGGTTAATACAACTGGCAACACCGTTATGCATTTGCACTTGGTCGCCTAAATACAGCCCAGAAATACTCTTTACCAATAGCTTACTCATCCAGCATACCCTTGCTTAAGCATGATTATAGAGTGCCAATATACCCAATTTTCAGACAAAAAAAAGCCTTACTGGGGAAGAGTAAGGCCATAAATAAAATGGGAGATAATATAGCAAAAATAATAGCTAAAAATGGTCTGAACCATTCGACGCTATAAAAGTTGTTTAGACGGGCTCATCATATAGGCCAACAATGACACTAAAATGACAAAGCAATATTATTTGAGTTATCCGCACACACTTAACAAATGCACAATGTTCGCCTGCAAACCTTAACTTAACCCGTGTTGGACTTAGGTTAGATACTGCTTAAGTGCCTTACCAGGAATAGAGCTTTTAGTGGCTACCGCAAATGATGCCCACAACGCACCTTCATGCATAGCATCAGTAATAGACATTTGCTGACATAAACCATGAATAACGCCTGCGGCATAGGCATCGCCAGCACCAGTCGTGTCAACCACATTGGCAATAACGGCTGGCACATGTTGTTCTCCAGCATTACTGTACACCATCGCCCCTTGGTCGCCATCTGTCACAATAAAGTGTTCCAATGCATCACCAGCAATAGCCTGAGCAAACCGCCATGGGTCCTGATTGCAACGACCTTGCATATCGGTAATTGAAGCGATCAACACATGACAAGGACGATTACGTTCATCCTTGGCTAATTGCGATATCACTTTACAGTTAGGGTTACACGCCATCGCATCCGCCGCCCAAGCGCCAGCACCTTTGGCCGATGAATTAATATAAAAAGCATCCCAATGTTGCCAATCTGGTGGCGCAGGAAGTTCAAAAACAGGTCGCTGAGGTCGAATAATGGTTCGTTCACCATCAGGCGTCATCACCAGTAACATCTCACAAGTATTACCAACAAAACGATGTACCAAACGACAATCAAGCCCTAAGGTACTGGCTTTAGCTAAAATCCAGTCGCCTATGTCATCACTACCGACTTCACTTACTAGTGAAACATTATGTTGAGCCCACACTAAACCTAATCCCGTGTTTGCGCCGCCACCACCTAAACGCAATCCACCATCCTGATAATGAAATCGACCACCCGTTTGTAAGGGCTTATCAAGCATTAAAATGCGATCACAATTGATATTGGCAAGCAAAAGAATATTGGCCATGCAACTCACCTAAAAAAGCGTAGATAAAAAGAGCCTTGAGTATAACAAAAAGGCCGTGATAATCACGGCCTTTGCTAATCTAAACGAGATTACATATCCGTTGCGCCAAGTGGTTGTCGTAATTGGGCGCGCACATTGTCCATACCGGAGTAAAACTCCTTCATCATCAATAACCCCAACATTTTGCCATTATCAGTTACGATTAATTCGTCTGGATTAACTGGGTCATTTTTAATGGCTCCCATGGCTTTCATTGAGGTCATTTCTTTAAACAACGCAGTGTCTAAATTAACGTTAAAAGTGTCACGGAAATATTTACGCGATAAACGCCCCGAAAACATACCCAGCAAAAAGCGATATTGCATCACTTCTTTTAGCTGGTATTTTTTCTGTTGCTCAACCGCCATACGACCTTCAGCAATACGTTGTTGGTATTTTTTCAGTGAAAAGGTATTCACATATAGCGTGTCATTTAAAAAGCTAAATGAACCAGAACCTACACCGAGGTATTCATCATAATCAATAACATACTCATCAAAACCTTCGTCATTGGTTTTACCAAACGCCCAAGCTGATAATTGGGTATATTGTCCGGTTAAAGTATTTAAAATTTGGCGATACTGATCCATCATTTCGCCCTGAGGGGCAGCTAACGTACCTTTAACACTCTTACGAGTTTGATGGGTGATCATCAATGGATAAGTGGTAATTTGGCGCGGGTCGAGTTTAGACGCCATATCCAGATCGGACTGAATAATCTCCTTGGTTTGGCCACGAAAACCAAAAATCAAATCCACGTTAATGATCGGAAATAGCTCTTTAGCCGCCATAATATTGTCAAAAGTTTGCTGACCTGAGCCAAATTTATCTAAGCGGTCGGTCATTTTTAAAATGCCATCATCGAAGCTCTGTACCCCAATTGACATTCTATCTACTAAGCCTTTTAATTGCTTAAATTCAGGATTAGCCAAATGCTGCGGATCAGACTCACAAGACACTTCTTTAATGCCAGGAAACAGATTTTTTGCATGTTCGATGGTACGAGCTAACTCATCTTCAAGCACGGTGGTCGTGCCACCGCCAATGTACATTGACTCAAACTCATAGCCTAAATCTTTGGCCATTTGAATCTCTTTGCGCAGCGCGACAAAGTATTCGCGTGCTTTATCTTCGCGGAATAAAAAACGGTGGAAAGTACAAAACGAACACAAGGTATGGCAAAACGGAATGTGCGCATACAACATGTACTTTTTACCTTCAACAGGCTTAGGCATGCGGTCTGTAGAAATAGTGTCTAAACGTAAATTTTTATCCACATAATACTGCATGACCCGCTCCATAGAGCTAATCATCCAATTGGGGACGGTAATATTAGATTGATAAGGTTTAATCAACTCCTGGCTGGCTGACTGAATTATTGAAGACATAAAAAATCCTAACTGAATGAGCCCTGAGAGCAAAACCATTGAATAACAAGCGCTAATAAAACACGCATACCGTAAGCAGAAAAACAAAATATCACTTTAGAGATGGCTAAAATGTGAGGTAGCTAATAGATATGCAAACTAGCACGGTTATCATCGCTCATTTGTTAAGCAGATCATGTTTTAGACATTGCTGTTTAGCAATGATGAAAGGATTATCACGGGAATAAAACAACAATAAACAGCATTGGAAATATTAACTCGCGTTTATTAAAGAGTCACGAGTATTACGCATCAACCAATTTAAATGAAATCATAAACAGGGCTTGCTGATTAGGGTACACAGTTTGTATCAGCTGTTTTAACTCAACCAATGGCAAACTTTCTTGAGTAGCATGAAACTCGTTAATATCATCAAATGCTAATGGCTCAACGGCCAAAATAATGATATCGCACACCTTAATATGGTTTTCGAGCGTAAACACTTCAACCTGGCTGCCAGGCCGATAATCATTTTCGCTGGCATCACGAATAGTAATCGTCTTCTGCCCTGATGCGACTAACGGCGTTAAAAACTCAAAAAAAGTAATATGTGTGGGGGCTGTCATCATTGGTAACCTTCATTCACACTATGACGTGCCCTCTAGGAGCACACTCGTTAAGCTCAAATCCAAATTATAACCTAGCGCACTCGCCAGGGCTTTGATCAAAGTAGCGTTTAAACTCGCGACTAAATTGAGCCGTACTTTCATAACCCACCTGAGTTGATACCTCTTTTACTTTTAGATTTTGCAACTGTAACAACGCTTTGGCTTTATTAAGGCGAATCTTTTTTAAATATTGTATTGGTGATGAAGCGGTAACTTCTTTAAAGCTACGATGGAATGCCGACGGGCTCATATTCACCAAGCTTGCTAATGTGTCTACTTCAACTGACTCACCATAATGTTTATGAATGTAGTTAAGGGCTTTTTCTACCCTCGATAAACGGGTATGACTTAACGACAACGCATAAAGCGGTGCTGCATTGGGGGAATCCAATAGGCGATATAACAACTCAAGCACTAACGCCTCGCCCATTACTTTTGCTTCTAACGGCGACTGCAACGCTTGTAATAACCGAATAACACTGCAATCCATATCTTCAGTGTTATCAGCAACAAAAAAGCCGCTCTGACGCGATTCGTTTAAATCTTTAGGGATTTGATGATGCTCATCCATTAAACGAATAATGTAATTGAGTTGTACTAAATCAATATCAACCATCAACACCAACACAGGTTCTTCAATACTGGCAAAGGTTTCACATTCTACTGGCAATGGCACTGTCATCACTAATGAGCGTTGGCGATCGTATTCAAAGGTTTGATTGTCTAAATAAACCCGCTTTTTGCCTTGGCCGACAATAAGCACCCCTTGCGAATAGCACATTGGCCCGCGCGCACCATATTGTGAGCTGCGAAACACATGCACGCCAGATAAATGCGTATCATTGACCCCTTCTTTTGGGGCCAACAGTGCCATTAATGTTGCTATCTCACTCATACCCTTCCCCTCAGAAAAACCTATGGTGTCGATACTACCAAAAAAGCAGTAAAAGGTATTAAAATTATCAATAAATAACCATATTCACACAATAAAGATAGGAATAGGCATGAACACGACAGTTCTGTGTATGTTTATTTTGACTCAAAAGGCTATCATAGCCACATGATTTATCGTTGCTGTTGTGTATCATCAATCTATTTACATCATCAGTCACTTATTTGTTTCATCGCTAAACCAAAAGGCACCAATTATGCTTAATTTTGATTATCGTAACCCTACTCATGTTGTTTTCGGTAAAGACCGTATTGCAGAGTTAGACCAACTTGTCCCAGCCAATGCGCGAGTATTAATCACTTACGGTGGCGGCAGCGTACAACGTTTCGGCACACTAGATAAAGTCAAAGCAGCATTAGGTAACCGCACAGTATTTGAATTTGGCGGTATTGAAGCTAATCCTAAGTACGACACACTGATTAAAGCAGTTGAAGTTACTCGTAAAGAAAACATCGACTTCTTACTCGCTGTTGGTGGTGGTTCAGTGATGGACGGTACCAAATTTATCGCCCTTGCAACTCAGTTTGATGGCGACACGGCAAGCTTATTACATCACGGCTTTACACCAGTTCCAGTGGCGAATGACAAGGTTATTCCACTTGGCGTTATTGCTACCCTGCCGGCTACGGGTTCAGAAATGAACGCCTTTGCAGTCGTAAGCTATCAAGGTGGTAAGTTCCCAGTAAATCACCCATGTGCCTACCCAACATTTGCCATGCTTGATCCTGAATTAACGTTCAGCTTACCAAAAATTCAAGTTGCAAACGGTGTTGTCGATGCATTTGTGCATGTGCTTGAGCAATATGCGACTTACCCTGTTGATGCCCGCGTACAAGACCGCATGGCAGAAGGTATTATGCGTACCCTCATTGAAATTGGTCCTATCACTGTTGAAGAGCCAACGAACTACGATGCCCGCGCTAACTTAATGTGGAGTGCAACATCTGCCCTAAACGGCATGATAGGCACTGGCGTGCCATTAGATTGGTCTACTCACATGATTGGACATGAGCTAACTGCACTATTCCATATCGACCACGCACAAACGTTAGCCGTTGTATTGCCATCACTATGGCGTGTGTTGAAAGAGCAAAAACACGCTAAATTAGTGCAATACGCAGCACGTGTTTGGGATCTTACTGAAGGCGATGAAGCAAGCCGTGTAGACCAAGCCATAGACAATACAGAGGCTTTTTTCAAGCAAGTGGGGTTACCAGTACGTTTACGCGATCACGGTGTAACGCAAGAACAACTTAGCCTAGTAGTAGATGCTTTAGAAGCGCACGGTATGACGGCATTATCTGAAAGCGGCCAAGTCGATTTAGCCACCAGCCGTAAGATTTTAGACATGGCGTGGTAATAGTGCTTACAACCTAGGCGATCAACCCATTCATCGCTTAGGCTTGAGCGGCTACATCCAAGGCTATGACTAACACTAAACAAAAGGGGCTTAACAATGACTATCATTGCTAAGCCCCTTTTGTTGTGCCTAAAAACGCTGCGCATTAGCACTATTAACGAGAAATGGGTACCGTCGGTTCGAAAAGTGGAGAAAAAAGGGAATAAAAACACAAGGATTCTGCTACGCAATGTCTATGTTATTTGTGATGTACTAACGCTAATACTAATGCGGCGTAACGTTTGAGAATAAATTCATCACAACGACACCAATTAAAATGAACGTCATACCCACCAGCGCACCTAAATCGAGTTTTTGCCCATACATCACCCAAGCGATAGCTGTAATTAACACAATACCCAACCCAGCCCACGTGGCATAAGCAATACCAACAGGAATACCTTTTAGTGCTAAGGATAAAAAATAAAAAGACAACACGTAGCCCACAATAACTACGATTGAAGGCGCCAATTTTGAAAATCCATCACTGGCTTTAAGCGCTGAAGTAGCGACCACTTCAGTTAAAATGGCCACACTTAAAAATATCCAACTTTTCATTTTTCACATTCTACAAAGACAAAATAGCCGGCAAGTATAAAGATTAAACAATAAAAATACAGTCTAGTATTTTATATATCCTTCTGAGTCACTGTACATTTAACAACCACACAATAGGTTGCTAACATTGCCATTTTTAATCGATAACATTGTGGTTCTATACAGAAATAATTGAGCTGGAATTGATGAGCGAGAAGTCACTATTACCGTTTAAGAGATAACATTAAACACACAGCCAGCATAAGCTAGCTGTTGTGGCTCGCAGCACCTTCAGCTATAAGCAAAAGAGAATCTCAATGTAATTAGCAATTGGAACAATCAGTGAGGGTTATAAACAAAGCTACACGCCCATTTCAACGGCTTTTTTAGGCGTGAAACTACTGCCTATTGAGGCAATAATAACCAAACCAATGGCAGACCACTGTAGCAAGGTTAATTGCTCACTTAAAATAATAAATCCAGCCAATGCAGCAATCGCAGGTTCTAAACTCATTAGCACGCTAAAGGCCTGTGTTGGCATATTTCTAAGAGCGATCATTTCCAAAGAATAAGGTAAGGCGCTAGATAACACCCCTACCAATAAACCAAGCGGTAACACTTCCCAGCTAATTAACGCTAAGCCTTGGCTTACAACGCCAACAGGCACAAGCACGATGGCAGCTACGGTCATACCTAATGCGACAGTAATACCACCAGAAGCTTGCTTGCCTGTGCGAGTGCCAAATAAGATATAACCAGCCCAACACGCGCCTGCACCTAATGCCATTAATGCACCAACAAGATCAAGTCCTTGCGAGCTAGATAAATCAGGCAGCAACAGTAAAATCCCTGCAATGGCGCAAGCAACCCAAAACAAATCACTTTTTCGCTTAGAGCTAAATAAAGCCACTGCCAAAGGGCCGGTAAACTCAAGCGCAACCGCAATCCCAAGCGGGATCCGTTCAATGGCCAAGTAAAACAGGATATTCATCCCGCCTAAACACAAGCCATAAATAATAATACTCCGCCAATCACGGCCTTGGGGTAATGCTCTCCATGGACGAAACACCAACCAAAGAACAGCAGCCGCAAAACCTAAACGTAATGCAGTAGTGCCTTCTGGCCCAACCAAGGGAAAAAGTTGCTTTGCTAAAGAAGCGCCGGATTGAATGGTCACCATAGCCAGTAAAACACTACCAACAGCGGTCAGAAGTACACGATTGATTTGCATCTACAATACGCCTAAAAATGAAAAGCTAAGTGCCGGCATTCTACCTGAGCCACGTCAAACCCTGCAGTATTTATTATCATCATGCACACAAGTCATACCATTGAGTGAATCGCGGTAATCTCTCATAGCTTCAGAGCTTTCATAGGGCGTTTATCTAGTAAGTCACGATAACAAGCCACATAAGGAAGGCTCGAGCTTTACGCGGGGTTATTTATTTTACGGTGTTTGTAAAAATTTAATAAATTCTATCTTACTGTCGGTTATTGACCCATTATCCTCATAACCGCAGATTTGATAACCACTCGCGATAAGCATCTGTAACATGGCAGAAAATTGATTCATCGATTTAACACTAATAGATTTAAAGCCATTATCAATCGCCCAAGACTCTTGAATAAGTCGCAGCTGAGAAGCAACTTTCATGTTGCGATGCTCAGGAACTACACCGCCTAACCAGCTGTAAAACTGACCATCAGATAACGTATAGCCCACTTTAAACCCCACTGGCTTGTTATCTAATTCTGCCACTAAAATCAGATAGTTTTTGCCTGCTAATCGGTTTTCGATAAGGTCCACAGACATTGCTTTTTCAAACTCTGGAATTTGCGCTAATACCGCCAAAATATCTGATACCGTGCCTGAGCCAAACTGGTATTTCATGAGTCCACCCGTTTATGTTTAACCATGTCATCCACTTTCATCGTTAAACTCATCATGGATAATAATGCGTAAAAGCGCATTACAATCAACTGGTTAGTTAAAAACCCAATCATTCAATAATCTACCAGGCATAAAAGCAAAGGTACCCGCAACAATGAGACCACCACAATACAATATAATCATGCTTCGTTTGTGTCCCCGAACATTGCCTTTTTTAATATAAAAATAGCCCGCAGGAACAGCGTAAAGCGTTAGAAGACTTAATAAATGAATATAGCCAAAGTGATTCAAAAAGCGACTTCCGAGTTGAGCAGGCATAAACAGTGACACGATGGCAGTGAACAACATCAACACCATATAAATTTTGCCTAATGCTTTGTGTTTAGGCGTACCTTTTCTAACAATAAGTAAATAAGTGCCAATGAAAAATGCCGGCACTACAGTGACTAAATGCAGATAAGATAAATTGATGTAATCCATTTGTTTTTATTCCCAGTTCATTACGTTGATGCTTGCAGAATTATTTAGCACGACTATGTAGCACAGAGATCATGACGTGGTTAACATTAATCCCAACATACCAAGACCAAAACCAAATACAGCTCCCATTGGCGGTGCCCAACGTTTTTCAAGTTTTACCTGAGGAGCCAAATCTTGAAATATGGAGTAGAGAATACCGCCTGATGCGAAAAGCATCACTGCCGCAATAATTTCTGGTGACTCTGATAACCACAAATAACCACACATTGCAGCTATGGGACCCAGCATTGCCATTAAACAAAACATGATGATTATTTTTTGGGGTTTATACGCAGAAGATGCATTTAATTCACGGTAGGCACTAAATCCTTCTGGCACATTTTGTAACGCGATTAACGCTGCCAATAAGAACGCGTTGTTACTTCCTGTCGCAAATGCAGCACCCAGAGCGATTGATTCAGGAATAAAATCTGCCAGCATGGCTGCTAGTTGAGAGGCTGGGGTATCTATTTTGTTAAGGTAAATATCAAGGGCCATAAAACTCAGTCCACCAGCCATAAGCCACATACAAGCAGGTAATGGCTTAAGACTCGCTATGCCCTCTGGCACCAAAACCAAAGCAACCGCTGACAATAAAGCACCACCGCCAAAAGCCATGACACTGTGCCTAAATTCCTGTTCGAGCCACTCACTGCTCACGTTCTCAAAATGGGCAATTAAAGCGCCTAATGGCATAGCCAAACCAGCAAGCAGTGTGGTTGCTAAAACAGTTAGCAGCAAAGACATGTTTTAATCCTTTAAAAGGTATAACGCCGCAGTAATTTGCCATAATCGGTTTAGGCCATACAATTATGGAACCATTTTTGGCCATAATAAGTGCAGCGAATACACAAAAAATGCTAGAGATTTAAGCCAGGTTTTATGTTTATTATTGCTCAAGAGCCTGATGAAATGCTTTTATGAAAACATCATAGTCTTCAAACTGGGGCATATGACCTAATCCTGGCAACTCAATCAGTTTTGAACCTTTAATCAATTTCTGAGTATTAATACCCAGATTTTTATAGTCGCCTAATGTTCTGGTTACACCTTCTTTTAACCACCCTCTACCTGGGCCGGTTTTATCTCTGGTGCCAATAATAAGCACTGTTTCATTGTTAATTTGTGAAAACCTATCGACAATGTTTTCTGAAAAAATCGGGCCGTAGGTTAAGGCATTATTCCAAGCAACAACTTGCCAATCATCCCCAGCTAGCATTCCTCTCACAGGCTCTAACAGCTTCTCGTATTCGCTTGACCATTTGCCATCATAATAATTTTTCTTCTGATAGTTTCTTGCTTTATCGAGTGTTTTAGCGAGCTCATTTTTATAAAAAAAGTTAACATCTTTAAACTGCACATATTTGCCGTAATCTTCTAAACCAATAGGGTTAATCAGAATCAATTTATTAACCGCACTAGAATAATTAGCCGCAAATGTAGTCGCTAACATCCCGCCCATTGAGTGACCAACAAGATCAAATTTTTTGATATCTAAACTGTCCAATAATAACTTGGTATTTAAAGCTAATTGGCCGAAACTATACTGATAAGCATTTGGTTTTGAAGATTTACCAAAACCGATTTGATCTGGAATAACGACTCGGTATTTTCTTTTTAGCAAGTCATTGGCAATCCTTTCCCAGTAATAGCCTGAGAAATTTTTACCATGCAACAACACGATGACTTTGTCTGCATTTTTATCACCAATATCCATATAACGCATTTTTAAATCTTTATTTTGCGAGTTAACATTAAATGTTTTAACTTCAAAGGGATAATCAAACCCATCTAACTCTTTATTATACTTAACCGGACTTGCAGCCAATGCCTGTGATACCACCGCAAATAGCGTCATTAATACCAAACAAAATTTCTTCATATTACCCTCATTCAAATAAATCATTCACAAACAACAAAACGCACCATGACAGCCATTTTGATTTAAAACAACCTCGCTTTTTTCAACCGTAAACCTACATCTCTTGTCGAACTTGGCCATAAGCTAACATCGCAAACAGCCCTGTACCGCCAATGATGTTACCCACTAACATAGGGCCAATATGGTGCGACAACGCAGTAAAAAAATTCATTTCACCATTAAGTACCAAACTAAATATTTCATTAGACCCGGCAATAACGTGAGTAAATTCTCCAGCAGCAATGAGCCATGTAAACATGATAATGACCAACACTTCAGACCCTTTGGCCGAGGGTAGCATCCACACCAGTGCGGCAATAAAAAAGCCCGCTGGTATGCCGCGCATTAATGTCTCTGAAGGCGTTAACTCTGCAACATGGCGAGATATCTGGAGGATAGCGGTAAGGATGTCTTCTGTCAGTATGTTACCGTGCACGACAATTGCCGCCGTGAAAAACGTGCCAACAAAATTTGCTGCTAACACAATTCCCCATAAGCGAGCGGTGCAAACAAGAAGATGTTTTGTGGTGTTAGCGAGTAGCGGCAGCACCACGGTGATGGTGTTCTCAGTAAAAAGTTGCAGCCTTGCGAGAATGACTAAGACAAAACCAAAAGTGTAGCCAAGGCTTTCGATGATAGACAAATAAGGATGATCGGAGCCTATGTTGCTGCGGATAATACCTTCGGCCAAAACAGACGCTGAAATGCCGATACCAGCCGCTATTCCTGACCACCACAACGACATCAACGGCCGATCGAGTTCTTCTTGACCTTCACGCAAAATAATAGAATAAACCGTAAGCGATGAAAGACTGCCATGTTCAATCACTGCATCACGCTCAGATTCTGTCAGCGATATCTCTGGTTGCGTCGGCTGACTCTCGCGTACTTCACGCATCTCAACCTTGTCGCCACACTTTGAATCACTGGTTATTGTCGATTGGGTATTTTCGGTCTGTTCCGGTCCGTGCAGTGTCATATTGATATCCTTTTCTGGCTTAAATTTAGCTTGAGGTCCCATTTAAGTACATAAAGAATAGATGCTTTATATCATCAATTCAACAAACGTTACCGCCTCACAAATGACCTATCAATACATTATTAATAAGTCATGTATTGATGGTCTACTGCGATGCTTATTGAACCTCTACTAGGATTAACCGATGGAATAAGTAAATCCAAATCAAAATTATTGCCAAAATTCAAAGCACACTTGTCATTTACTAGCCAAATAAAAACGGGTTAATTTCACGAATTATGGTTATTGATTACCATTTTTAGGTAACGACTGATAAGCACTTTTTACTGTTTCATACCCATATATACGCTCTAATTTTCGCACAATAAAATGACCTCGGGCCATATCTTGAAAGTGATCAATAAACAAAGTATTGATTATGGCACCGCCTGCCGCACCGATAGCAGGTACCGCTTGGGCCGCTGCTTTTTGAGTCACTTGAACACCAAATTTTTCAGCGATTTTAGTAATAAGTTTGACTAAAATAGGCGCGGCTTCATCGGTAATACCTTTTTTGACCATAAACTCAGCAGCTTCTGATACCGATTTTGCTAGGGCAGCTCTTACTGCAAAATATCCCGATTCACTACCATCATCTAAATCACTTTCGCCCCCTAGTGCGAACACCTCTAAACAAGCCATTTTTGTTTCTAGAGTAGTAATAAACTCACCTTCACTACGAGCAATATCAGCTATAGAACGCAACATTATTGATGTCGAAATAGGAAGTTCAACCGCTATTGCAGCCAAGCCAAAGAAACCACCCACACCACCACTAGCAGCTACGCCTAATTTATGCCAAAGATTAGATGATTCTTCTCCGGGAATATCTTTCATAGTAAAGATTGCCGCTTCAGACGCTTTAATTAGCGACTTTTCGGTCACTTTAGCGATATTTTTATTCCAGTTATCCGGTAGAAGCGCTAACCCTTTCTCAATAGGGGTACCGATTAAATTCGTTATTTTTACCGCTAGACCAGGATTTTCTAATAGTGATTTAGCAACTAAAAGCTCTTTTTTATGTGATTCTGAAATATTCAAATAACCCCCTTAGTTGTGAAGTAACGTAGTGCTGCGATTGTGTTTTGCACCTCAAGAAGCGCTTATCACCAATTTGAAGTAAAAGGACATTGGTTGCAAATCAACTTAACGCGCTTATTCGACAATATTCCCACTGCGCCATTGTATTCAAAACAGCGGACACGGCTTTAGCCTTAGACAGCTCAGGTTAATTTGGTAAACAAATAGTGTTGTGGACTTCATAAATGATGGGAAAAATGTTGCTAGGAATTATTTATCTAACGCGGGTAAATAGCCACGACCTTCTTTAGGCAAATTACTCACGCCTTCAGTGGTGTCATTTAGCGCGCTGCCATAATTATCACGACAGTAAACACAAGGGCTCATTTTATTCACAAAACGACCTTTTTTGGTATATTTCCTCAAATATGCGTGTGAAATATCTACATTACCTCGATGTAATTCAACGACATTACCCACTTTTTGTCTTAAATCACTTATAGCTGCATCTTCTGCGCACATGTTGTCATTGGCACGGCCCCAGCCGATGACTTCTTTGCTGGGATCGCGGTGTAAATATTTAGCCGCGGCCCAAGGGCCACCGTGGTGACCGGTTGGTTTACCATCGGGGAAATTTGAGGGCCTATTGGCCAGCTCGTATGCAATACGTTCAAGCTTATCGGCTGGGGCTCTATCACAGAGAGTGTCATGAAACGCAGGACGCGCAGTGGTGACAAAATAATTATGATTATGGCTTATTTTTAAATCGCGGCAATGGGCTGAACTTTCAACTTTATTTATGCTTTCTATCTTAGCTACTGCATCACTGCAGGCTAATATTTGGTCACCCACATTCAGATCTACAGCCTTTATCCATTCCTTTGTAATAAGGTAAAAACGATGTGCTTCGACAACAAGCATCGACGTTTTTAATTCACCTATAGAATATTCAATCTCGATCATATCTTCTGCAACACTTCCACATAGTTTTTTAATCTGGTTAATTTCGCAGCCTATTACATTACAATTTAAATAATGACTTACTGTTAAACCGACTCTTATAAAAGCTCAGCTAAAGAAAGCGAAACCAAACCATATGTTAAACGTTCGCCTATGAAACCGACCATACGGCCAGTTGGTTAGCAAACTGGATTATCTTCGATGCCAGGTCAGCAAGACATATTGCGCCATAGAAAAGTGCTAACGAACGACTTCAATGTTAACGTCAATTAAACCACTAGATATATTGCCAATACTGCTGAAGGCAGACTTTGAAAGATCAATGATGCGCCCTCTAACAAACGGACCACGGTCATTAATGTTAACGATAACACTTTTACCATTATGGGTATTAGTCACTTTGACATTAGAGCCAAATGGTAGCGTTTTATGCGCAGCGGTTTTTTGATTATGCTGATAGATATCACCGCTTGCAGTCTTGTTGTTTTGATGTATATCACTATAGTACGAGGCTTTACCTGACTCAGTGAAACCTATCCTATCTCCACTACCTGATTGGATAGTAGAACAACCTGCCAATATAAAGGCAAAGAATAAAAATTGAATATTTCGAGAAATGGCTATCATTGTTTGTCTTTTAGTTTTGTCACACAACAAGCCTATAGAGCGACTCGTTTTCTAGTGATTTAATAATATCCTGCACACTAACTGAGTTTGAACAGTGATTCAAATTAAACCGCCATCATCTACTACAAGCAATTCCACTCATTACAAAGGTCTTAAAGTTATTAACGTGCCAACAGCAATAAAAAACACCTTGTTAGTTACCCAACAAGGTGTTTTATCTCTGCCATCAATCTGGTGTATTAACACCAGAAAGCAGGGCTACTCTTTGTATTTTAAGCTGCCATCGGCTTTGATTTCGTCGTACCACACATTGTGGTGTTGCGAAGCCCAGTTTTCGTCACAATAGCCAGATACCATACACTCCATACCGCCTTCACTGAGTACGGTTGCCATCCAAATATGTACTATGGTAAATGCGATTAATATCGTCGCACTTAAGCCATGTACAAGTAAGGCGAGCATTGACAGTTCGCGCGGTAAATCCAGTGTTGGAAACACTAACATTATGCCTGTTATGCTGATGCTTAGACCAAAAATAGCTAAGGTCCAAAACCACATTTTTTCACCCGCGTTAGCAAATCCACTGTCTGGATGCTTGCCTTTAAACGGACCAAAATTAATGTAGCCACCCACCACTAAAAACCATTTCAAGTCATACATTTTGAAGGTTTGTAGTGGCATCCACTTAATAATACACAACAGCCAAGACACCATAAAAATGGGGCTAGACCAGTCATGGGCAAACTTGCTAAAGGCGATAATCCCCGCCCAAATACCGTCACCGACATAAGGGGCTAAGAAATGGCGTCCGAGCATAATGATTATACCGGTTAGCATCATGATTAAGCATGAAACTGCCATAGTCCAATGTAACCAGAGATCACTTTTACTCCAACGAAGTACCATTTTGCCCGAAAAGCCTTTACTCAGTTTTGATGGACCATTAACGAAGTAAAACACTAAAAAGGCTGCAAAAACACCGACAACGGCTAAGCCGAGTGCGGGTTTCAGGTAGGTATTTCGCAATATCTTGCCTTCGTTACCCGATACATTTATCAGAACATCAGCATCAAGGCCTTTGTCTGTACTGTATCCCGGTTCGCCGGCTTTTACTGCGCGCCAGAGATCTGCATCACTGGTTTTAGACTTTGCTTGTTGCTGACTTGATTGTTCATCGGCGGCATACACCATTGATGTAACCAACCCCAATCCCATACACAGAACCAACAGAGCAAACATCCTGCGCAGTGATTTGTTTAACGTTAAAGTTAACATTGTCACTCCTTATATGACTGCGAAAATTATCGCAGCCATTGCTCTGGGTTAGATCATTTCGCCGGTTTTAGGATTGTAGCCCCAAATTACATTTGGATTACCGCGTGCAGCCATACGTTGACGGTAAATGTCAGACACTATGCCTGCATCGCCGGCTAACAATGCTTTGGTTGAACAAAGCTCTGCACACATTGGTAATTTGCCTTCTGCAATACGGTTTGAACCGTATTTTAGACGCTCGGCTTCTGAATGATCTTCTTCTGGGCCACCAGCACAGAAAGTACACTTATCCATTTTGCCACGGCTACCAAATGCAGACTTCTTAGGGAACTGCGGTGCACCAAATGGGCAGGCATAGAAGCAATAGCCACAACCGATACAAGTATCTTTGTTATGTAGCACAATGCCGTCTTCGGTACGGTAGAAACAGTCGGCTGGACATACAGCCATACATGGTGCATCGGTACAATGCATACATGCTACTGAGATTGACGCTTCTCCTGGTTCACCATCATTAAGCGTTACCACGCGGCGACGCTGAATACCCCACTCTAAAGCAGAGTCGTTTTCGTTTTTACATGCTGTGACGCAACCGTTACACTCGATGCAGCGTTTGGTGTCACACAGAAATTTCATGACTGCCATAATGGCTTATCTCCTCATCAAGTGTTTAGGCTTTGCTTATCTGACACAAGCTAGACTTGGTCTCTTGCATTTGCGTTACGACATCATAACCATAGGTCATTACGGTATTGGCAGATTCGCCAATCACATAAGGCACGGTTCCTTCAGGGTAGTTTTTGGCTAAACTCTTGCCTTCAAATACGCCTGCAAAGTGGTATGGCATAAAACATTCACCTGCAATAACACGTGGTGTAACCATTGCCTTAACAGTAATTTTTGCACCTTCTGGACTGTGAACAAATACGTCATCGCCATCACGTAAACCGCGATCTGCAGCGTCTGCTGGATTGATCTCGATAAACATTTCTTGCTGCAATTCAGCAAGCCAAGGGTTACAACGGGTTTCTTCACCACCACCTTCGTATTCAACCAAACGTCCGGTTGTTACGGCTAGTGGGTAGTCGGTAGCAAAATCCTTGTCTTGAATTGTTTTATAAAGCGTTGGTAGACGAGCCACCATACGATCTTCATAAGTAGGGTATTTAGCCACTAAGTCACGACGAGGGGTATATAACGGTTCGCGATGCAATGGAATATCGTCAGGGAAGTTCCACACAATACAACGCGCTTTAGCGTTACCGTAAGGAATACAACCATGCTTAATTGCCACACGTTGAATACCGCCAGAGATATCAGTTTTCCAGTTTTTACCTTCAGCTTTGACTTTTTCTTCTGCTGTTAGGTCGTCCCACCAGCCAAGCTGCTTAAGCATGTCGGCAGTAAACTCTGGGTAACCATCTTCAATTTCAGAACCTTTAGAGAAAGAGCCTTCAGCAAGAATGTTATTGCCTTCGTGCTCCACACCATAACGCGCGCGGAAGTTACCACCACCGTCTTTCACTTCACGTCCGGTGCGATACAAGATTTGCGTGCCCGGATGCTTGTTTTCAGGTGTGCCCCAACATGGCCAAGGTAAACCATAGGTTTCGCCTTTAGCTGGGCCGCCAGGTGCTTCAAGTGAGTTTACGTCGAAGGTGCCCCAGTTTTCTTGGTGCATTTTCAAACGCTCAGGGCTTTGGCCTGTATAACCAATAGTCCACATACCGGTGTTAAATTCACGGGTAATGTCTTCCACTAATGGCTCATCGCCATTAACCTTGATGTGCTTACAGAATTGGTCCGCAACGCCCCATTTTCTGGCCAGTTTATACATGATGGTGTGATCAGGTAATGACTCAAATAATGGTTCGATAACTTGCGTACGCCACTGCAGTGAACGGTTGGAGGCTGAAACCGAACCGTAGGTTTCAAACTGAGTTGCCGCAGGTAATAAATACACTCCATCTTGGCGTTCGTGCATAACACCCGCCATGGTTGGGAATGGATCAACGACCACAATGGTATCCATTTTATTCAGTGCTTCACGGATTTCACGACCGCGAGTTTCGGTGTTAACTGACTGACCCCAAAAGAACCCCAGACGAATATTGTCTCGTTGAGCAATCTTGGTTTTGTCTTCTAACACACCATCATGCCAACGCGAACAAGGAATACCCGCAGATGTTTGTGGAGATTGACCTAAGTATTCACCTTGGTCAAAACGCTCGGTGATCCACTTTGGTTCAAGGTCCCACACATTAGCCCAATGGTCCCATGCGCCAGACGTTAAGCCGTAGTAGCCTGGTAAGTTATCAAATAACAAACCAAAGTCAGTCGCACCCTGTACGTTATCGTGACCACGGAAAATGTTAGTTCCGCCGCCTTCTATACCCATGTTGCCAAGGGCAAGCTGTAAAATACAGTAAGCACGAGTGTTAGCATTACCAATGTGATGCTGAGTCCCACCCATACACCACACGACTGTGCCTGGCTTAGTTTCTGCCATCATTTTAGCAACACGGTACATTTGTGCTTTTGGCACACCGGCAATATGTTCGACTTCTTCTGGAGTGTATTTTTTCACTTCTTCTTTGATACGTTCCATGCCGTATACACGTTGAGAAATGAATGAATCATCTTGCCAGCCGTTTTCGAAAATGTGCCATAACAGACCATAAATAAATGGAATGTCAGTACCTGGACGAATATGGACATATTCATCAGACTTAGCCGCTGTACGGGTAAAGCGTGGATCAACTACGATGATTTTGGCACCGCGTTCTTTACCAATCAAAATGTGTTGCATCGCCACTGGGTGAGCTTCACATGGGTTAGAACCAATAAACATCATGCATTTTGAATTGCGGATGTCGTTAAACGAGTTAGTTTGCGCACCGTAGCCCCAAGTGTTTGCAACACCGGCTACCGTGGTAGAGTGACAAATACGAGCAGAGTGATCGACGTTGTTCGTGCCCCACATTGCTGCTAATTTGCGATACATATAAGCTTGTTCGTTTGAAAATTTAGCACTACCCATAAAGTAAACTGAATCAGGACCAGACTCTTGACGAATCGACTCCATTTTGTCGCCTACTTCATTGATGGCTTGATCCCATGATAGACGCTTCCATTTACCACCTTCTAGCTTCATTGGGTATTTTAAGCGTTTTTCACCGTGACCATGCTCACGTAATGCTGCGCCTTTAGCACAATGTCCACCTTGGTTAAATGGATGATCGAACGCAGGCTCTTGCCCTGTCCACACACCATTTTGAACTTCAGCATACACACCACAACCTACTGAACAATGTGAACAAATAGTTCGTTTTATTTCGGTAGGTGCATTGTGCGGTACATCTTTAGCTTCTGCTTTACGCATCATACCTGCGCCAAGCATTGAAGCCGCTGCAATACCACCGGTCGCCAAACTGGCAGACTTGAGGAATTGACGTCGGTTAAGACCTAGGCCTGACTTTTCAGCTTTAGTGGCCGTGTCTGTTTTGCGGGTTAATCGCATCACACACTCTCCTTTGTTATTTGCTTAACGAAGCATAGTAATTGCGAATATGCTCAGTTTCGCGATAGTTATTACCCGTAGGCTCTTCTGTAGACGGTTTAGTGACTTGAGCAAGTGCGGGTGCACTGACACTGGCCACAGCACCTGCCGCACTGCCGAGCGCTAATGCTTTGAGCATTTGGCGACGACCCATGTCGGAAGCTTGCTTTTTCATATGGTCTCCTTGTTAAAATAAAGATGGGGCTGAATAAGCCGTCATCCAGTTTAGTTAATTTGTACAACCTCTTCTTCAAGCGGATCTAAGTCAGCACTACCTGGACAATTCACCGGAATATCCAAACTCAGTTGTTCAAATTCATTGGCTTCAGCGGTAAAAAATGCTTTAGCTAATTGCGCGACGTTTAGGTAAAAATTAGCACTAGGTGTTTTAGCCAAATTATCGCAAAAACGTATAATCCAACTGCCAATATGGCGTTGATAAAACGCTAATTGACGGTAACCTGGTGCTTCCAAAATTAAGCAGCCCATGACTTCGCATAATGCGGCGACATGGTCTTCTGGTTCTTTTACATTCTCTTCACGTTCAAAGCCTAGTAGCATCAGGTCACTCCGCAATGCCGCTAAGGGTTTATCCATTAAAGAGCCAGTCATAAACCAGCTGCCATAAGGCATAATCTCACCACTGCCTACGCCTAAGAAAATGGCAAAGTATTCATCTTCTAGGGTGTTGGTATCACTATTTTCTGCTGCCAGTTTTAACGCATTCCATGCTTGACTCATGGTATTGCCATCCTCGGCCTCTACCTCTAAACCAGCTAAAAACTGTAATAACTCAGTATTGGGTTGGCGACGAAATAACGCAGCCAGCAACTGATATATATCGGCTCTTAACTGATCATTTTCACTTACTTGTCTTCCTGTTTCTGTCATAGGAGATCTCTTATTGCAATTGCTTTTCTGGATCGTCAAGGATGTCTTCAAACATGTCTTTTACACGGCAATCGCCACACATTTTCAAACGTTCAATATTGGCGCTAAACGCACTATGTTCACCTACCATCTCAATTATTTTTTTCACCATAGATTGGGTGGCAAATTCACTACCACATCGAATACATTCAAACGGAGGCTCATGTTTTAATACTTGAACTTGTTGTCTTGTAGACTGATTGAAGTTGATTTGAGGTAGTAAACTAATGACGTTTTCGGGACAGGCCGCTTCACATAAACCGCATTGGACGCAATCTTGCTCAACAAATTTAAGAGCAGGAGCGTCGCCGCCATCCTTTAACGCTTGGGTTGGACACGTTGACACACACGACAAACATAATGTGCACTTGTCACTGTTAATGCTAACCATACCGTAGGGAATATTCGCCATGGTTAACACGTCATCAACACCTGCAGCTTGACCATTTAGGTGGTCAATCGCTTGGAACATAATATTGCGTTTTACATTGGTATTAGGTTCGATAGCGTTCAAGGTCATCGGCATGATTACTGGCCAAGCTAAACTAATGGCTAGCGCCTCATCTAACTGGGTTAGCTCTGACGGTGTAATTAAACGAATCCGTTGTGGCTGTCCCATTTGGTCGAGTATGCGATTTGCTAATGTAGACTCACCTTTAAGCATTTGCAGTAATGTTGGTGCCGTAACCGGAGTGTGTAGAATTAAAATTTCGCGTGCACCATTGGCTAATGCAGCCAACCAATGATCAATACTTGCTACAGTGATTTCTTCCATTGCAACAGGTAACACGTCACCGCTTAACTGCTCGTTAATCCATTCTGCGCCAGCTTCATTGTCATGAAATAATATTACTGGGGCAGTTTGCGCTTCTTGACGATAACGACTAATTAACTTTTCGAGGTAAGTATGCAGTGAGGCTGGGGTTGGTAAATCATAGCTTAGCGCCCCAGTTGGGCATGCATTAGTACAGCTGCCTGCGCCATGACAAAGATAAGGGTCAATTTCAATTTTATGTGCAACGCTACTAATGGCATCAGCAGGGCAAAAGTTTAAACAACGATTACAACCGTTTAAACCGTGTTTATCATGAGCGCAAATATCGCTGTTAACTCGGACATAGCGCGGTTTATCAAACTCACCGATTAACTCTGGAATACTGGCAATCGCATCGGCAAGTAAATCGCTGTCTTGGCCGACATAAAAGTAACCAGGAGGAAGCATTTCAAGGCTAATGCATGGGCTGTGGCTTAAATCGAGCACAATATCAAAGTGCGCTTGGCGTATGGCGACCACACTTAGTTCGGTAATACCGCTTTCACCTTCAACTTTGACCTGAAACTGGCCTAAAAAACCTTTTACGCTGGCCAATTTATTGTAATAACTTTCAACATCAGTGGCAGCATTCATCACCGCTTCAAGGTGAGTTTCATCTTGGTTAGTGATCGCTTCATTGGCTAAAATGACTCGGCTTGCCATTGTGGACAATTTGTCCGCAGCTAAACGCGCGAGATCTTCAGGCCCAATAATAAGCACATGCCCCTGGGTGATATAGCTAACAGTGGGCGGAATTAAATTTTGCAAAATCTGCGTATTCGCCATCACCTGTTGTCGTGCTTGTTTCAGCTGTGGCTGGTTTTTTCTTATACTCATTGCGTTCCCAATTATCGGTTTTTATACCTCATTAACAGTGATAGCTCAGTTCACTGTTCACGCTTATTGCACGTAATAGATTGACATTAACTTGTTCTAAATCTGTAACTAACGACTTTTATTTATGTCATATTCATCTGGTGACTGTGTCGTTGTTACGCTTTCGCCTCATCACTGGCGACAGCTTGCTTTATCAGATCATCATCCTGGTAAAGCGGTTGTTCTGCTTGCGATAACGCCGCAATCGTTGTTGCATCATTATCGGCTAAATCGATTGAGTCCTCTTCGGCTATCGAGTCGGTTTCTTCGGTTTGTTCAGCTAATTCGGTTGGTACTAATTCGTTTGATGCGAATTCAGCGGGGTCAGCTAAGTCAGTTGGCGCTAAGTCAGCATCTAATTCTGGCTCAGGCTTTTCTTTTTCAATGACATATCGAAACACTTTACTGGCCAACTCTGCAGATACATCCGCTGACAATAGCGGTTGATTGGTATAATCCAATGCATATTCAAGCAGCCCATCGATATGACCATATTGTGGCTGTTTCCATAATGCTCGTAGCGCAGCAGCTTTAGTCGTTGGGTCGACACTTTTGGCCATAAAGCGGGCAAAACTGCCACCTACTTCAATCGAGTTTGGGTCTGGTAATGCTTCTGGCTCTGCCACCTCATCCGCATCTATAGCGCTAACGTCTTCGATTGGTTCAGCTGTTAGTATGTTGAAGTCATCAGGCTTTTCTTGTGCCTGTTGCAACAACTCTTCTTGTTTAGCCTCTTCAGCAACCCGCTGACGCCTAATTTCCCAACGGTTAAGAAGACCTTCTGCTTTATCGCTCATTGCATATTTCCAGAGCGATTCGCGCTCGGCCCTTCATTTTTACGGCGGTTAACATGCTTGCGTCTATGAGCGCTGATTTCCACTTCGCCGTGACGAGTGATGAATGCCTCTATCCAACAGGCAATGGCACTAGGCATGGGAATATTGAGCACTGGAGTATCTGATTCTAGGCAACCGGCACTCACGTGTTGATCGGCAGAGATCATCGCAGGCACCCATGTACCATCAATCAATTCATCGCACACAATAAAGAGTGTTGCATTATCCATATCGAGATTGATGCGATAACTACCACGTTGATCTTTGTACAATTCCAGTGGCACCAAAACAGAATTGTCTGGTTGCTGCTCTGTTGCTGGAACCATTTGATCCAGCTCCCAGCGAACAGATGTCCAGCGCCCTACTTGGGTTTGAACCTTTTTCAATGAAACATACATTGGCCAAATCGTGTCGGTGTGTTGCATGGTAATGCTTACCTCTGACATGAATATGTGTATTGAAATACACTTGATTGATTTGTTTATAACTAAAATAGGAGCAAAAATGATGCCAACTAAAAAGTAAAATTAACTTTGAACTAGATCCCGAAATCCCTCCTAAGAATAGGACAATATGTCCACAGTGCAATTTTAGGTGGGACATTAATACGCGCCAAATTCATTGAATTTGTGAAGATTTGCGCCAGATCACGCTTAGACAAGTTGTTTTCAGTTTAGGGAATAATAATTGCTATGATCATCAGGTGTTGAAGCAGGCAAACTCTGCCTATTCTTTCAATCTATGAATGACCCACTAAGAGGCTATCTCGCTTATGACTCAATCTGTTTCAGCCACATCTTTGCAGCGCAATGCAATAAAGTTTGTTAAAACCAACACGCAGGTTCCGCTCACCATTGCAGTTAAAGCCATCAACGAACAAGGCCAGGTCGTCGATAAATTTGTCGCTTGCGAACGACCATTAACCGTATATTTAAATTGGCGTCCTATCGTAACCTTAATGACGTTGGGGGCTAAACCAGAGTCACTCGCTATTGGCTACTTAAAAAACCAGGGGTTTATTAGCGAGTTAAGTCTATTAGAGTCGGTTATCGTTGATTGGGAAGTCAGTTCAGCGGCGGTGATAACCCAAGAGATATCTGAAGATATTGAGCAGAAATTGTCTGAAAAAACAGTGACGTCCGGTTGTGGCCAAGGCACTGTTTACGGTGGATTTTTACAAGGCTTGGATGAGATTGATTTACCTACTCCATCACTCAAACAATCGACTATTTATGCCTTACTCGGCAATATCAATGCTTATAATGAAACCTACAAAAATGCCGGCGCTGTGCATGGTTGCGGAATATGCCAAGACGAACAAATTTTAGCATTTGTTGAAGATGTTGGCCGCCACAATGCCGTTGATACGTTGGCGGGAGATATGTGGTTAGATCAGCAAACGGGACACGATAAGATTTTCTACACTACAGGCAGATTAACATCAGAAATGGTCATCAAAGTCGCCAAAATGGGCATACCAGTATTGTTGTCACGCAGTGGCGTTACCCAAATGGGCCTAGATTTGGCCAAACAAATGGGCATTACCTTGATAGCTCGTGCTAAAGGGCGACATTTTTTGGTGTATCACGGCAGTGAAACGATTGAGTTTGATGCCACTAAAGATTAAGGACGTAATGTGGCCCATTGTTGGCGTATTGCTGGGGTTAAAAAGCTCCACGCTAAAATACGGGTCGCTTTATTACCTTGTGTCATCTCGATGGTTTTGACTTCCACAGCATTAAGCTGTTTAAGTAGTTGATAACAAGGTTTGAGATTGTCCGACTTTGACACGAGTGACGTAAACCATAGCACTTGGTTGGCATAATCATGGCTTTGCTTGATCATGTTGGCTAAGAATTTTTGCTCACCACCATCACACCATAACTCGGCTTTTTGACCGCCAAAATTAAGCGTCGGTTTAGCCTCACTAAGCGCTAACTTACGCGATTGTTGACCATGTTTTTGTTGCTGGCTTTTGGCTAAATTTTTGACTTTCCGTAATGAACCTTCGGAAGCTTCAGCGAGTGAGCGATGAAACGGTGGATTACACAAGGTGACATCAAACCGTTCATCTGCAGCGATGATATTCTTAAATATATGCTCAGGTTGCGGCTGTAATCTTAACTGTAAATGCGTGGTAATCTGGGCGTTTTGCTGAGCAATTTTAGCAACATTGTCGATAGACACAGGATCAATATCAGACGCCACAAATTGCCAACCGTAGGCTTGAATACCCAGCAATGGATAAATTCCATTGGCACCAGTGCCGATGTCTAACCCTCGAATACTTGCCCCTTTGACTACTTTGCCTTTAACCGCTAATAAATCAGCAATGTAATGCAAATAGTCCACACGCCCAGGGACTGGCGGGCATAAATATCCTTCAGGAATATCCCAACCGTTAATATGATATTCGCTCAGCAATAATGCTGCATTGAGGCTTTTTACCGCTTTTGGGTCAGCAAAATCAATGGAAGGATTACCATAAGGATTTGGCCGAACAAAAGCGGCTAGTGCTGGCATAGCAACGATCAATGCAGCAAAGTCATAACCCTGTAGATGGGCATTACGCGGATGCAATGATTTTGATAACACAGGCTTGTTAGGCTTCACAGAAACAGGATTAACCTTGGTAGCGGATCGGCTTGGCGAGCGCTTAGCTGCATTATGCTTGGCTCGCATCGGAGGAGTCGTTGAACGGGTCATTAATCGTATAAATATTTAGTAAATAATAAGTTAACCACAATAGAGCGACCGACTTCTTGTTCCATAAGGCGGTTGACGGTCTCATAGCATTCACGGCGGATCTCTTCACGACCAGATAAGGATTTAACCTTTTCTTCTGACTGATTACCCAAAATTTCAACAATGGCCGAGCGTAATAAAGGATCATGATGTTCTAAGCTCATTAAATCGTTCGGATCTTTTACCATCAATTCGACACTGATTTTAACAAAGCCTAACTTTTTACGGTTAGAAATATAGTTAGTTACAATATCAGGCTCAAAACCGTAATAAGCATAATCTTCGAGGGCTGGTTCATCAGCTGCATGGACATTAAATGCGAAACAACACAGCATAACTAACGTTGAAACCAATTTTTTCATAGTGAGAGACACCCTTTCAATGTGGAACGTTAATTAAATAAGCCATCGTGCCCACTCCCTATGAGTGTTTGCTCATCTTTGACATGATAGACTACTGCCGTTGAGATATATTGTAACGAGTTTTAGATGAACGTGACCAGTATTAGCTTTCCTTATGGTGAATCAATTCATTGGTTTTCGCCACAAAAGATCGATTCATTGCCTCATAGCCAACTTAAAGAGTGGCTATTAGCAACCGGAAGTTTGACCCAGCGCCTCAAGACACACTGCAAACACTTTGAAGTGAAAGTGTTAGGCGAGCATTTACTTGAGCCTCTAGCAGATGAATTTCCTGCTCAAACTAACCCTGTTTGGGTCCGCGAAGTATTATTGTGTCTTGACGGCACCCCTTGGGTATTTGCCCGCACACTGATCCCACAGACTATTTTAGGCACTCAATCCCCTAATAATCAAAATGCTGATGATAAACAGATTCGCAATCAACAGAATGATTTTACTCGCCTTGGCACCCGACCTTTAGGTGAGTTATTGTTTAATAGCCCAGACATTACTCCCGGCAATATTGAAGTCGCTCAGTTTGAAACCTGTGGCCGTTTAGCAGCACTAGCCACCAGCTTAAATCAACAGGTTAACAGTAGTTTATGGGGGCGTAGACGTTACTTTAACTTGCACGGTTCACAGCTTATTGTTAGCGAAATATTTCTGCCTGCGGCTGTCGAGTATATCAATCAAAGCACTTAAGGTTAACGCTACTCAGCATATTGTAAACCTAACTCAGTAATCAAAATAAAAAACGCCCTTATGGGCGTTTCTGTTGTTTGCTACGAGAGATTAAACTCGTTTGCGCTGATAGCCCAATAGACCGAGCATTAATACACTTAACCACCCCAAACTACCACCGCTACTACCACTATCTGTTGTGGTTGTGGTTGGTGTAGTCACTGCCACTATTGGCGACGATACTGTGATTGCTTGACTGGCTGTCGACTCGTTACCCTGAGAGTCTGTGGTTTTTAAGGTAATAGTATAACTGCCAGCGGCTGTATAGGTATGACTTGGGTTTTGAGCGGTACTAGTATTGCTATCGCCAAAATTCCATTGATAAGTCAAGTTACCAAAACCTTGGCTGGAGGTGTTTGTCAGAGCCACAGTTAAGTTAGTCGGTAATAAAGTAAAAGCAGCTATTGGCAGAATAACCACTCGGACGACGTCGGTTGCTGTCACGGTATTACCCGCGCCATCGGTAACAATAACACTGACGTTATAATCACCCGATGTGGAATAAGTATAGCTAGGGGCAGTATCGGTACTGGTGGCATTATTCACGCCAAACGACCATGTATAAGTGTAATCAGTGCCGCCACTCACGACCACATTAAAACTAACATCTGCACCGGTTGCTTGTGCATTAATGTCGGCGACAAGTGTCACCGGTGGTAGCACGCTGCTGTCAGACAAAGCAAATTCAACGGTTGCAGTACTGCTGTCTGTTGCTTGCTCTGTGACTTGCATGGTTAGGCCTAACTCAGGCAATATCAGCCCAGCCTGTGGTTTTAGCGGCGCGCTGTAATCACGATTGTCGTCAAATAGCGGCTCGGCGGCTAAGTGGCTATCACCACTGTATGAACTTTGAGCAAATAAGCTAAATGCTGCATCGCGAATTTGCACATCAGTAGATTGACTGCCAATCAAATTTTGGTCTGCATCGACCACGCCAATTAACCCTTTTCCAGGATGTTCTGACACATTGTTATCGGTTTGATTGAAGTTTTCTAACCATAACAGCACACCGGGTTCGTATTTGTCATAAACCAGCCCAGCGTCTACACCTTGGTGGCTGCGTAATTGCACAATGTAACGTCTCGCTTTACCAGCAAGACTGTCTTCAATTCGGCTAAAACCGGATAGCGTTGCAATGCCGCTTGATTCGGCGCCATCGATATAAAATGCCGTGCCTTGATTAGTTAATTGAATATCATCAATCGCCATACCATAATCACCAACGGCTTCATCGGTTTTATAGACCACACTGATTTGCACATCACGACCGGCATATGCACTCAAATCAAATATTAGATCAACCCAGGCATCGCTTCCATACGCGGTACTAATGTCGCTCGATTTACCGCTAATAGAATGTTTTACCGTAGGGTAAATTGAATTTGTACTGTTTGTGTGGTTACCTTCTATAGCAACGCTATCAACCAACACCTGCACATAATCATAATCGTCTTCAATATCCCAATGGGCTTGAAATGATAATGCTAATGGCGTATCTAATGGTAAGGTCACATCAAATGACATGGCATTATTGATCATATTGCCTTGACCTGAATAATACTGATATTGACCCGTTAATGGTGCTTTAAAAACAACAGCCTCAGCGGGTAGCGCTATAGATAGCTGGTTTACGGCATCAGTATTGACGGCATGGTTAAGTTGCACAGCGGTACCGTTACTGGTTAAATCGGCAAGAGATATATGCTGCTCATTAACCCACTTACCTTTGTATTTTTGCTGTAAGAAAGATTTTGCATATGGGCTAAACCCACTTGGTTGAGCACCAGCAATACTACCGGTCCAGCTACCGCCAGACATCAATGACCAAGCACCTACAGGTGAACCATCACCACTATTAGTGGTGTCGTACTCATCTGGTAAGCCTAAGTCATGACCAAACTCGTGGGTGCATACTCCAGCCGCTGCATCGATTGGCTGCACGGTGTAACCGAATACTTTAAGGGCGCGACCAGGAATAATATAACCATTGGTATTTGAATCGACATAAAAACGATGCGACCAAATGGCATCTTCACCCAATACTCCACCACCAGCTTCTTCACCGATGCTTGAATGAAACAGCATCACGTGATCGATAATACCGTCTGCTTCGTCATAATTACCGTCGCCATCGATATCAAAAGGGTCTTCAATATCGTATTGGGCTAATTCAAGGTCAGTCATGTTTTGCACGGCTTTGGTCACCGCTTCTTTGACGAGCTCAGGTACTGCCTTGTCATTTTCATCAACATCATTACCACCGTAATAAGCGGCATTGTTGTCTGCGGTTACCCAGTCTTGCACTTGGCCAGTAAAATAAAAGCTATTACCCGACACCGCCTGAAAATACTGATAAGCCGATTGCAGGGTTTGATTACTTGGGCCTGTAAAACCGGTTTTTGAAAATAGCAGTTGCTGATAATGTGATGTTGGGTAGTTGCTGTAATACATGTCCGTATCACCTACGTTAAGCTGGTTAGCATCATGAGGTAAATCAGGAAAGTCTACCAATACAGCTAACACCTTTACCGTTTTAGTAATATCTTGATCGGCTAAAACTTTGTTATTTGCTGCGGTATATTGAACATTTTTAATGTTTTTTTGCGCTGAGCGTTTAATCCGTAATTGTTCCGCTTTTACTTCAATGGCAGCAGGTTTAAAAGTAGCATTTCGACCACGGCTTACAAAAGCATCTACAGCAGCTTGTTTTTCAGCTTCGCTGGCATCAGCACTCACTTCGCCGCGTTTAATTAACCAATACAATACTTGTTGTTCATTAATTAGCCCTACATCTGCAGGTGTACCAGTTTGTGGAGCAGCAACAGCCATGCTGCTACATGCAAGCAATAAAGATGAAACGGCTAACCCTTGATATTTAGTCAACTTACTCATTACGACTTACCTGTATTTGGTGTTGGTTTATGGCATTTTTCAAATGCTTTTTGGCGTTTAGTTATATAATCAGCAACAATTTTATCTATTTGTGCTTGATCCATGTCCGCGGTGATGAGCCCTTTCTTGCGCAAATTTTCAGTTAATTTGGTGCGATCACGTAAAGGTGGCATCGCACTTGGACCACAATCTTTAATTAATGGTTTGGTTACCACTACAGTGGCTGCTTGTTCGTCTACCTTTGATGCTGCTGACTGATTTTGACACCCTTGCAAGGTCATAAAAACAAGCCCCAACATGACGATAATATATTTCATAATTCACCCCAAACAATAATTACATGACATTAACAGTTGCAACCACAGGGTTACAATTAAATTAGACATTCTTTAATGTAAATAAATCTATTCGATTAAAAATTAATACAAATGGCTATTAACCCAGCGCCTAAAAGCAGCAAGCCGACTCTGTTGAGTCGGCTTGCTGCAGTTACTTGGCACCATGTTTATCTATAACAATTTAGCTTAATTTACCGTGGAGTTGATATAATTTGATATTCCATCCAGTAACATTTGTACTGATATCATCACCAATACCATCCCCATGAGTCGCTCTACCGCGATTAAGCCTTTCTCACCAAGGATACGAGTAAACAACTTATAGAACATTAAAATAACGGCACTCATGCCCCATGCTGAGACCAACGCAATAGTCCAATCGGTCATGCGGCTGCTATCTGTGTGCGCCAATAGGATCAAGGCCGCTAGAATAGATGGACCAGCCATTAGCGGGATAGCCATCGGAACAATAAAAGGCTCTTCACCAGCAGCAAATCCAGCCACGCCCCCCGGCGAAGGAAAGATCATTTTAATCGCGATTAAGAACAAGATAATGCCGCCCGCAATGCTTACGGATTCAGAACGTAAGTTCAGAAAGTTAAGAATAGCTTCACCAGCATACAAAAACGACAACATGATAACCAACGCAAACAGCAGTTCGCGGATTAAGACTTTACGGCGTTTTTTGGGATCAATATGCCGCAGTATGGAAGCGAATATAGGTAAATTACCCAGCGGATCCATAATCAAGAACAACATGACGGCTGCAGAAAAAATATCCATGGACAACAATCTTTTAATTAACAAAATATGGGCTACATTGTATACCCAACGCAGTAACATAAGCGATGAAAACAGCCAGTTTATTGATGATTACAAGGCGTTAGTTGTTAAAAATAGTGAATAATGCCTCATCAAAAATAGCCACATACGCTTGCCAAAGTGATGACCCGAAAAAGGTTTTTGGCTTTAACGTCAATGACTAGATCTGCATTCTCTATAGGTTCTAAGTAAATTTTTCAGCTTGAGATATTCACACGCTACAATACTGGTTTAAAATGGTATACTGCGTTGTTTTTTTCGATTTATTTCTGGATAACATGCTCTATCTAATCGCTAGCTGTATTGCACTGCTGTTTGGGCCACTTTTTTATCGCTTCTTTTCATCAGGTAGCGGATTACAAAAAGGCCTAGATGGATTTATATTCGTCTCCCTTGGCGGATTGGTGCTCATTCATATTTTGCCAGAACTGTTGGAGCATGGTGGGTTTATCACGCTATTGTTTGTCATGCTTGGCGTTTGGGGCCCGACAGCCAGTGAAAAACTGTTTCATCGATATTCAGAAATCACCCACAACATCACCCTCACACTCGGCATTGGCGGACTATTACTGCACACCATTACAGACGGTGGAGCGATGGTATTGGCACAACAAGAGGGCAATTCGACACTTCTAGCCTTAGGCGTGATCATGCACCGCCTACCTGTTGGCGTCGCTATTTGGTGGTTACTCAAACCTCAAGTCGGCACTCGATGGGCTAGCGCCGTTTTAGCTGCAATGATGGTATTAACCAGCGTCGGCTACTTTGCTGGCGAACATTTGTTAACTCAATTAAGTCTTGAAAACACGGTTTACTTGCAAGCCTTTGTTACCGGTTCTATTTTACACGTGGTATTACATCAACCTCATGGTCATCAACAAGAAGACAAGCAAGGTCAGTATCAATACCAAGCAGGCATTGGCAGCCTATTAGGTTTAGGGTTATTAGCCCTACTGCTACTGATGGATACTGGTGGCCATGAACACGCTCATAAAGACCATGGTTCAGAGCAATTCGTTAGTTGGTTACTGACTATTTCTCCTATTTTATTAGGCAGTTATTTTATCGCCACCGCTAGGTTTGCTGCTGGATTACGCCCATCTCATCCTTCCCTAGGGTTACGTTGGTTGCAGCGTCTAGCGGGTCCTGAAGCATTGTTAATTACCTTATTACTATTGGGCCCTTGGTTTGCGCTTTACCAAATATTGGGGCTATTAGCTATTGGGGCACTAATGACGCTGACAAAAGTTTATATAACAGATCCGCACCCAACACTTTCTGAGTCACCTTGGCGCTTTGGCTTTAGCCAATTAGTCGACCGAAGTGCCCCCTGGATTATCCTTAGCTTAGTATTAGCAAACCTAATAGGTCATCCCTCTGTTCCGCTTGAGAACCCCGCATTACAGGTATTTATTTTGCTATTAGTCTTTTTACCGATGCGTTTTTGTAATTTAGGCACGGTAATTTTGGCGCTTGCCTTGGCTTACAGTGGTTGGAGCCAAATTGCAGTGGCATTTACTTTACTCGCTGCGCCGGTACTCAGCATCGGCCAGTTGAAGTTAATGAATTGGAAACAAGGACTCATGTTAGGCGGGATTTTACTGGTAGGATTAATGGTGGCAGATCAACTCACTCTGAGCTCATCATTAACATTACAGTTACCTGAGGCGGCCAATATACTTGGTCTAGTGGCAATCGTTTTATTGTTTGGCGCCAGCTTATTGCGACTTGGACCTCGAAAATTTTTAAGCCGTTTGATGATCAACCTAAAATCAGCACCACATAGCCATGACCACGGCCATCATTCAGACACAAAGGTTGCACATCATCACGAGTCAACTTCGACACATAAACATCATCATTAATCACAATCAATTTATTAGGTTATGATGGCGGTGTCGATACTTTTAAGGGGCAGTCATGTGTATTCTATTTATTGCCGTTGAGGCGCATCCAGATTATCCCTTAATTGTCTGTGCTAACCGCGATGAATTTCATCACAGAGCAACCGAACCCGCCTATCGTTGGGCAACAACACCAATCATTATCGCTGGGCAAGATAAACAAGCCGGCGGTACTTGGTTAGGAATTAATGAACAGGGTCAATTTGCTGGGCTAACCAATATTCGAGCAATCGAACAGCAAGATGGCGTTCGCAGTCGTGGAGAGTTAGTCGTTGACGCGCTAACCAAACAACACATCAATAGCCAATGGTTAACTGAACACTCGATAAACTACAATCCGTTTAATTTAGTCTTCGAACAGCACAATCAACTCCATTGCTTTAACAGTAAAACCTTAACGACCACTTTGCTTAAGCCTGGTTTTCATGCTGTGAGTAACGGTGCGCTGGATGATATATGGCCTAAAATGGCTAAAGGTCAGCAACAGCTGCAAAGCTATATCAAACAAATGCAATCACCTTGCATAGACCAATTACTCAATATCATGCGCGATACTTCTCAACCCAAAGATCAAGATTTACCTCAAACAGGCATTAGTCTTGAGTGGGAGCGACGTCTATCATCTATTTTTATCGAACATGAGGAATACGGCACTCGTTCAACGAGCATTGTGTTGAAACACCGCAGCGGTAAAGTACAACTTACTGAAGTGAGATACGATGGTAAGGCGCGCAATTTAGGCTCTCAACGTTTTAACCTTGGCTAGAAACCAGCCTTACTTAAATAATCGCCAAACACAAACTGTGACCTGCTGCACAGTCTGGTCATTATTTCATATCAGCTATCGCTAAACCTCACTAATCACCATAGGCAACATTCATTTTTACAACCTAGATCAAGGTTATTTGATCACGAACATTGCATACTTCGCCTGTTGCTAATTTACTCCCGGAGGACACGCCTTGAAGCAGCCCACTCAGATTAGTTGGGATCAGTCGATGATCGAAAAGTACAATTACAGCGGTCCCCGTTATACTTCTTACCCGACCGCACTAGAGTTTGACGATGCCTTTACTGAGCAAAATCTACTGACATCTATTAAAAACAGTAAGTCAGACAAACTGTCGCTATATGTGCATATTCCTTTTTGTGCCAAGCTTTGCTACTACTGTGGTTGTAATAAAATTATTACTCGCCATGCTCATAAAGCAGATCAATACATTGAATATCTGGCCACTGAAATTATTAAGCGCGCTCCATTATTCAAAAATTACACTGTAACCCAAATGCATTGGGGTGGCGGAACACCGACATTTTTAAGCCCTGAACAAATTCTTAAACTGACCGCACTAATTAAACAACACTTTAATTTTGCTGACGTGGGTGAATACTCAATTGAAGTTGACCCGCGAGAGATAGAACTCAGCATGTTAGACACCTTAAAAGAAGCTGGGTTTAACCGGGTGTCTATTGGTGTGCAAGACTTTAATAAAGAAGTACAAATTGCCGTTAACCGTGAGCAAGACGAACAATTTATTTTCGACTTAATTGCCAGAGCTAAAGAACTCGGTTTTGTATCAACTAACGTTGATTTAATTTACGGTTTGCCGCTGCAAACGCCAGAAACGTTTGCGAAAACTATTGCGCGCATTATTGAGCTATCGCCTGATCGTCTATCTGTCTTTAACTATGCACATTTACCATCGCGTTTTGCTGCACAACGTAAAATTAAAGAACATGATATGCCTGCTCCACAACAGAAATTAGATATGCTTCGCCAAACGATAGAATCGTTAACAGATGCGGGTTATCAATTTATTGGTATGGACCATTTTGCCAAACCCAATGATGAGTTGGCAAAGTTACAAAATGCCGGCAAATTACATCGTAATTTCCAAGGGTACACCACCCAAGAAGAATGTGACTTGCTTGGGTTAGGGGTATCATCTATCAGCCAAATTGGCGACTGCTATGCCCAAAATCAAAAAGATATTCGTCCATACTACGAATCTATTGATGCTAATGGTCATGCATTATGGAAAGGCTGTAGCTTAAATCACGATGATGAAATTCGTCGCGCGGTCATTAAACAGATTATCTGTCATTTTGATTTAGACATGGATAAAATTGAACAAAAGTTTGCTATTAACTTTGATGAATATTTTGCTGAAGATCTAAAACTGTTGCAAACATTCATTAATGATAAATTGGTTGATATCACAGGCCGCAAACTTACCGTTAGCACGACCGGTCGTCTACTTATTCGAAATATCTGTATGTGCTTTGATGTATATTATCGTCAAAAAGCTCGTCAGCAACAGTTTTCAAGGGTTATTTAACTCGCTGTTTATGCAAAGTAGAATACAAAAATAGCCAGCATTTGCTGGCTATTTTTTTCTCACATTCGCCATTTACTTCGCTTTTTTAGCGTATAACGCTTTGCGGTCACTGTCAGACATAAAGGCCATTTCAACCCCATTACGTTGCAATGTCGCCAGCTGACTATCACTGAAACCCATTTCAGATTTAACCACACGATACTCATGAGCGATATCAATAGCACTCACTCCTGGGTCATCGGTATTAAGACCAATTAATACACCAGCATCCATAAATTTACGCAGTGGATGAACATCGTAATCTTGAACGGTAGACGTATGTAAGTTGCTAGTTGGACATGATTCAATTCCAATACGATGCTTGGCCAAATACTCCATCAACTTCGGATCATGAATCGCATTCACGCCATGCCCAATTCGGGTTGCACCCAGTACGTTAATGGCTTGCCACATACTTTCAGCACCCGCGGCTTCACCAGCATGGGCGGTAACTTGTAGCCCTGCATCTCGAACACGCTTAAAGTGCTCAGTAAACAAATCGCCTGGGAAACCAAGTTCATCGCCGGCTAAGTCCATCGCCACAATGCTGTCACGATGGGCAAGTATGCCTTCAAGTTCTAAGCGGCATTTTTCTTGTCCAAAAGAACGCGACATAATACCAATGAGGTTAACGCTAATATCCTGCTCTTTTACACCTGCACGTACACCATCGATAACGGCTTCAACGACACCTTCAATGGGCAGATTATGATTCATCGCCATGTAATAAGGGCTAAAGCGCAATTCAGCGTAATCTAACCCTTGCGATGCTGCATCAATAACATTTTCATAAGCAACACGCTTTACAGCATCTAGATCAGCTAATACCGCGACCATCCAATCTAGTTTCTTCAAAAAATCGACTAGGTTGTTCTCTTTCCCTTGGATTTGCACAAATGGCGCAAGCTCTTCTAGCGAATTAGCGGGTAACTGAATACCGTGTTGGTGGCCTAATTCCCAAATAGTTTTTACATTAACATTACCGTCTAAATGTCGATGCAAATCAACCAACGGAATGGTTTTATCTATCATAATTAACCCCTATAAACTTACCCTGCCATTAGTTTAATTTTGTCGGTCAGAGAATCGTATTCAGTTTAACATGTATTTATACAAATTCTGATGGCCAATGTTTTTTTCTGGAATCTACCACACTAAAAAGCAAACGCTAATTTGGAATGTGTTTTTTATACTTAAATCGGGCATACTCTAATGCTAACAAACAGATTAAACCATAAAGGACTATAGATGCGCTTGCTTATCCTACCTGCACTGATAATGTTAAGTTTATTGGGTTGTAGTAGCCATTCAACCACGACTCAGGTTGATACCCCAATCACTGGCCAACAAACGCAGATAGATAGAGATTTACAAGCGATTATAGACCAGAGTTGGGCGGTTAATTTAGCTTACTCACCGGAGTTAGCCGCCAGTTTAGGAGATGCATCAGTAGCTGCAAAGCTTGACGATTTATCTGCAGAAACATTAGCAGAAAAGAACCAACAGACGCTCAAAATTCTCCATACACTTAAGCAGCTTGACCGGAAAAACTTATCCAAATCAGATGTCATCAATGCTAAGATTTTACAAGACCAGCTACAAAACGAAGTCGACATGTATCGGTTTCATGACCACTATTTACCCATAACAGCTGAAAGTGGTTTTCATGCTTATATTGCGTCTATTGCTAAAGCTCGCTTCAATAGTATTGAAGATTATCAGCACTATTTAGCTAAACTTGAACAATTACCACGTTATTTTGCCCAACAAATATATTGGCTCAAACAAGGTTTAGCCAGCGGTATTACTCCGGCAAAAATCACCCTGAATGGATTTGAAGACAGTATTAGCGCATTTATTGTTCCGGTTGAGAGCAGCGGCTACTTTACTCCGTTTACCCACTATCCTGACCATTTTAGCGCAACAGAAAAAAATACGCTGACCCAACAAGGCAAAACAATCGTAGAACAAATCGTGCTTCCTCTGTACCAACAGTTTTATAATTTCATGACTGAGGAGTATATTCCCAACGCACGAATAGACATCGCGGCTTCGGCTTTACCAGATGGCGCTGCGTTTTATCAAAACAGAGTTGAGTATTACACCACGCTGCCAATGACAGCTGAACAAGTCCATCAACTTGGATTACAAGAAGTTGCTCGTATAAGATCAGAAATGGAGCAGGTAATTAAAGGTGTTGGCTTTAAAGGCAGTTTTGCGGATTTTTTAATGTTTTTACGCACGGATCCACAGTTTTATCCTAAAACCGCTGATGAGTTACTTAAAGAAGCAGCATTTATTGCCAAAAAAGCAGATGCCATGTTGCCTAAGTATTTCGGCAAATTACCGCGCACACCTTATGGTATTGCACCGGTACCTGCTGAAATTGCGCCTAAATACACCACAGGGCGCTACTCGGGTTCAAACCGTGACGACGAGCCTGGCTATTATTGGGTAAACACCTACGCCTTAGACAAGCGACCACTCTATGAGCTTGAAGCTCTAACCCTACACGAAGCAGTGCCTGGGCACCATTTACAAATATCACTCAATAAAGAACTCACTGACTTACCTAATTTTAGACGTTACAGTTACATCTCTGCATTTGGTGAAGGTTGGGGCTTATATTCAGAATATTTAGGCGTAGAAGCTGGATTTTATCAAGACCCATACAGTAACTTTGGCCGGCTAACCTATGAGATGTGGCGTGCGGCGCGTTTAGTCGTCGACACCGGCATGCATGCTAAAGGTTGGAGCCGCCAACAAGCGATAGATTTTATGGCCGGTAATACTGCACTTTCAATGCACAACGTTACCACTGAAATAGATCGCTATATTTCCTGGCCTGGCCAAGCGTTGTCATACAAAATTGGTGAATTAACCATAAAACGGTTACGGGCTAAGTCTGAAAAGGCATTAGGAAAAAACTTTGATATCCGAAAGTTTCATGATGCCATTTTAGAAAATGGTTCTATCCCAATGTCGGTATTAGAACAAATGGTTGATGAGTTTATTGCTAGCCAAAAGGCGATAATAAAACAAGCAAGTAACGGATAATCAGACAGATAAATACATCGAACACACAATACTTTAGATATAAATGAGCTGGCTTAATAACTATGCATTACATGAAATTTTCATCAGAACTAAAGCTCGATACCAGTGAGCAACGACACTTTTGGCAACAAGTACACCAATCGAGTTTCTGTACTGATGACGGTATAAATATTGCCTATGCGATGATCCAACATCCAAACAATCAGCGCGCAATCGTGATAAGCAATGGCAGAGTTGAATCCTATATAAAATATCAAGAATTGATGTTTGATTTATACCAACAAGGATTTAGCGTTTACGCTTTAGATCATCGAGGACAAGGGTTATCAGACCGGCTGACACACAATCCACATCAGGGTTATGTTGCCAACTTTACCGATTACACCGAGGATTTAACTCAATTTATTGAGCAGGTCGTACGCCAACAACAGCATGATGAGCTATTTATCATCGCTCACTCAATGGGATGCACCATTGCCAGCGATTACATTAATCAACACCCAAATACGTTTACGGCAGCAGTCTTCTCTGCTCCAATGTTTGGTATTCGATTACCGTTTACAAAACCCATCATTCGTTGGCTAGCACAAAAGCTTGATAATAATCGTCTGGAAGCAAATAAAGTACACAGTACATTTGTAATAGGGGGAACTCATTACAAACCAGACAGCTTTAAACGCAACCGACTCACTCATAGCCAACAACGCTATAAGCACTATCGCAATATCTTCGAAGAAACCACTAAAGCACAGTTAGGCTCACCGACTAACCATTGGTTACTAGAGGCAATGGATGCAGCGGAGAAATGCATCAACTACGCTAAGCACAGCCAGACTCCGATACTAATTTTGCAAGCTGAAAAAGACACGATTGTCTGTAATGAGGCGCAAAACGTAGCACTAAGTACTCATTGCCATAAAGTCATTATTGAAGGCGCATATCACGAAGTGTTCATCGAAAAAGATAACATGCGTAATATCGCCCTATCTCATACCATTGACTTTATTGCACAACACTCAAAGATAACTGTGTCTTAATTAATTGAATAATGTCGTCATGAGCTAATGGGCGGCTGATAATATAGCCTTGAAACCAAGTACATTTTGCATGGGTCAGTAAATTGAGTTGCTGCTTATTCTCGACTTGTTTAGCCACTACAGGGAAGTTTAACTTAGTGGCAAACTCAACAATGGCATTCACTATGTTAAAGGTTTCAGGGTTATATTCTATGTCCTCAATATAAACAGCTGCTAACTTCACTTGTGAAAAACGAATACCTTGTAATAAATGGACCGCGCAAGAACCTCCACCAAAATTATCCATCGCAATGTTGACACCAAATCGTTGTAACTCAGCTATTTTGTTTCTGGCAACATTAGCGTTCACCACGAATACATCTTCAGATAATTCGAACTGAAACAATGCAGGAGAGACATGTGCTGCATTGATTCGGTTCATCACTACGTTTACAAAATGATCTTGATGAAAGTGACGTGAAGATACATTTAATGACATTAAAGGAACTGTCGCATTTGCCTGTTGCAGTGTTTGAATAAGTTCACAGACTTGATCTAATGCCCACAGCTCTAATTCAAAGATACAATCAGACAGTTCAGCTGACGCAATAAACTTACGCGGGCTAATATATCCGTACTGTGGGTGATACCAACGCATTAGCACTTCAATGCTATTGAGCTGCCCGGCCTGATCAACAACGGGTTGATAAACCAATGACATCTGCTTGTTCTGGATAGCCAGTTTCAACTCGTTTTGTAATTTGAATGGTTGCACTTGATTCTGGTCTAATTCCGGTTGATAAATAGCGCAACCATTAGAGCGACTATCTTTTGCTTGCTCCAGAGCGCTATCTGCACGGGCCAATAATATTTGAGGTTCTAATGACTCAATACCATCAAAAACAACTAATCCGATCCGAGCTGAAATGGATAAGTTTTGATCTGAAATGGTGTAACCGCGGCCAATTAACTGCCTCACTTCACTTGCCAATGCTAATGCACGTTTACTTGCTTGATCAATTTCATTACCAAAATTTTTGGCTAGAATAACGAACTCGTCCGCGCCAAGTCGAGCAACCAAACCAGCACTAGAAAATGTGCCAGATAAGCGTGCTGCTATCTGCATTAATAATCTATCACCAAGTTGATGACCCAAAGCATCATTAATTAATTTAAAATTATCTAAATTAATCATAAGCAGTGCAGAAAACTGACCAGTCTTGCGGCTAAGAACCTGTAAATCATAGAGCTGATCGGCTAATACATCACGATTAATTAAATCCGTAAGACCACTATGACCCTGTTTTTCGGTTGTAATATGTTGGCTTTTTACATCACCAGAAACATCTGTTATTGTGCCGATAATTCGTAATGGCCGTCCTAATTCATCCCACTCAACTATTTTGCCACGATCTAGAATCCAAATATATCGTCCATCTTTATGACGTAAACGATGCACACTTTCATAATATTCATGTTGATTACTGATGTAATTCTGTAAGGTATTTAATACCTGCGCCTTATCATCACGATGTAAACGCGACTCCCAAACAGAATAATCATTATCGAGCTCATAAGGTTGATAACCTAGGATATCTTTCCAACGATCAGAAACAAACACATCGCCAGTAGCAATACACCAATCCCAAATACCATTACGAGCACCCTCAACCACAAAAAGCCAACGTTGCTCTGCATCATTGAGGCGTTTTTTACTGCGAGATAACCGGCCATTAACCTGATTCAAATAATCGCGTAAGTTAACTAGTTCGGTCGATGTGCACACGATATCAGTATTGAAATCAGGAGAGTCGAGGTTTTTAGCGGCTTGGCTTAATTGAGTTAACGGTCTAATCAGTAAATAATGCAACATGACACAGAATAAAGACAACAATAGAGCACCAATCCCCCATATCTCTATAAAGCGCTTTAACAGACTATCAACCGCTTCTGATAAAATATTGGTAATGTCATATTCTAGATAAATAAGCTCTACAGAATTTGAATAACTATAACGAGAATTAGCATTAAGAGGATAGTAAGCCTGAATCGATAAACGGTCCAAATTCACCTTTAAATAAGGTTTATTATTGGTGATGACAATTCTATGTAAATCAGCAGAATAACCTTCTAGCACGTTAGTGGCATTACTTTCTCGCCAAATAATATGATTAGCGAATTGAATTTCACTACTCGAATCAAGTATCACATACACCATCATGTTTTGATCTGTTGAAACTAAAGCAACCTCCTGCTCTATTCGTTCTAAATCATGCGTCAACAGCGATGATTCAACTACATGCCGCATTCGAAATAAATCTTTCTGTATTTGCTCTGACTGTCTTAATGCAAGCTGATCATTTAGCTCTGCATGCTCATAGAAATACTCCCCACATACCAAGCCAAGGTAAAGGATAAAGATACATGCAGGAACAAGTAGAGACAGAGAAAGTTTTGGCAACCGAGGCAAAATAGACCCACCCAATTAAATATATGAAGATATGCTAGCGGTAATCTTATCAATAAGTAAAGAAATAGTTATGAATCCTAATAGCATATACGACATAAAAACTTTTTATTTATTAAACACTTTAAATAGATCTACACACTTTAACTTGTTTAACGGATAAGTGTTATTTTATTTACACAGATGAAGTATGGCACACAGCTCAAACCACTATCATATTATCAATAAGGTTAAAGTGGTAGGAATATACAGCAGACGAAATCAACTTATGTTAACAATAGATTATATCAATTTTCAAATACCGAAATTTGGTTTCAAGATTAATAATTGCTCGCAAAAAATATAATAAAGCCTTATACCTACTACATATCATGTAAAAAATGATGATATCTTCACCAATATTTTACATTGTAACCATGAATTAGCAGTAATGACTCTGGTTAAAAAAATTAGCTTCTTGTTTACTGAAGTAAATATTGTTAAAGACCTGCATGTCAGTAAATGGCAGAAGTAAAAATACCTGATTATCACGCCAGGTCACGACTCTTTCAAATCCATCAGGCGCCTGGAAATGACCTACTCTTTTATCCCCGAAGGGGACGCATGGGCATATTCGACAAACTGCTGTCATGTTTT